>CAXBDI010000219.1:0-1515 GCA_963974445.1 uncultured Alphaproteobacteria bacterium | reverse complement strand
AAATCAGCGAACGCCGACCGGCAGGCGGTGGTGGCCGACGCGATGGGCCATCCGGGCGAAGACGCCGGCGATGTGCTCGACGCCTTCATCGGCGGCCTCGGTATGCCGCGCAGCCTGAGCGCCGTCGATGTCAAGCCGGAGCACTTCGAGCGCATCGCCAAACAAGCCATGGGCACACCGTGGGTGCCGCGCAACCCGCGCAAGATCTCCGGCCCGGCCGAGGTGATGGAGATTTTGCGCCTGGCGTCTGGAGATTGATGGTATCCGCCGTGCTAGGTCGCCACCGTTCGCATTGACTGCCATTGCAGGAACTCGGGCCGGGTCAGCCGGAGGCGCACCTGCTCTTTGCCGTCTGTGGTCTGCAATTCGAAGACCCGCGACTCGGACTTGTCAGTCAGATGGATCGCCTTGATCGGCAGATGCGGAAAGCTCGGGTCCACCAGGGTTCGGGAGGCCGGGTCGATCGCCGGTACACCCTTGGCGGGCAGCCAGTTATGCGTCGCCGGCATGGCCGCATACGGCAGCCCTTCCTCGACGATGGCGACGTGCAGACAAGCCTGGTTGGACAGGTTTTGCGGGGAGAGCTTGGCGCGCCGACAATAGCGTATCCACGCATCCCAAATCGGAGAATCGCTGTCCATATAGAAAATGCCGGAGTTCAAAAACGATAATTTCGCCATCTTATGGGCGATTTCGGCCCCGAACATTTTACGACAGTTCGAAAATAAATGACTTTTGTAGCCATAGATCAAATTCCACTTGAGGAAAGAAATATTCCGCAAGGTGTGATGGATTTTATACGTGGGGTGGGCCTCGATCCCAAATGCCGCACCGGTCGCGCTGGCCGCTGCGATATAATCTTTCACCGCAGTCGCATCCGGGAACCAGACGTCTGCGTCGGAGTAGAAGTAACCGCTGTAGCCTGGAAACATTTTCGAAATGAATGGCCGGGCTAGCATGCCTTGTTTGTATCTGGGGCTATCGTTCATACCAGGAACTTCTATTTTCCAACCTGGTTCGACGAACTCTGTGTTTGGAAACAGGTCTCTTATTCGATCCTTATTATCATCCGATAGGCCTATGTCCACAATTCCAACATTGAATTTGCCAAAATCTGTGTTCAAAGACAATAAATTCTGTTCCAGTAAATGAAAATAATTATCATCCACGCAGTATACTATTAAAGTTGACATCATTTATTGTCCTGAAATTTCTCAATGAGCGCGTTTTGGGAGGCATTATATCGTGGCAATGCGAGTCCTCAACCCCATCTCCCTACAGCGTTTGAAGGTTCTACGAAACCGACAGAAAAGCGCAGCGGCGGGCCAGCCTTTCCTGCCGAGACGATTTTAAGGCGAACGTCGCCACCCCGCCTTTTGTTCCTGGCGATGCGACGGCCGGTTCTGCTAGTCAGGGGTCTCCACCCTCCGTTGCGAAGGCGTCTGCACCTCATGAGCCTGCCCGATCTCGCCGCGATTCGTTCGGCTGCCGAACTCGTCCACCGCCATCTGAAAC
>CAXBDI010000218.1:0-1645 GCA_963974445.1 uncultured Alphaproteobacteria bacterium | reverse complement strand
GGTGCCCTCGACGCTATCCTGTGCCACCAGCAGCCGCGGCCCGAAGCTGGCAAGGCCGGTAGACCGGTCCGGCTCCCGCTCGATCACGCTGCGCAGGGTATAGGTCTGGCTACCGACGGTAATCGGATCGCCGACCGCGAGGCGCAGCAGGTCGAACAGCCCTTGCTCGGCCACCGCGCCCCATCGTCCGTCGCGCTCGGCCAAAGCATCGGCGAGCGAGCCGCCGCCCTCCAGCAGGAACTGGCCAGCGATGGGGTAGGCGCTGTCGACCGCCTTGAACTCAGCGAGCCGGCGTTCGGTCGCGTCGGCGCCGCCGGCCATCACCCGCATCTCCAGCCCTCGGGAGATAGTTTGGCTGTTCCCCTCCATAAAGCCGATCTGCTCCGCCGATGCCGGCTGATAGCTGGTGCGGACGATCAGGTCGCCGCCGGCGAGCGCCCGGGCGTCGCGCTGCAACGCCTCCTGCACGGCCAGGCTGACTGCGCCGACGCCGGCAATGGCGCCGACCCCGAGGGCGAGGCACGCGAGGAACACCCAGAACCCGCCGAGGCCGGCCCGCAACTCCCGCCGCGCCCAGGTAAACGCCAGCGCAACGTCGTGGCTCACGCCATGGCCTCGCTCGGCGCCGTCCGATCCAGGATCAGTCCATCGCCCACCCGGATTTGCCGGCCGCATCGCGCCGCCAACGTCGGATCGTGGGTGATGAGCGCCAAGGTCGTGCCCTCGCGCTCGCATTGGCTGAACAGCAGGTCGATCACCTGCTGCCCGGTCTCGCCATCCAGATTGCCAGTCGGCTCATCGGCCAGCAGCACCCGCGGACCGGGCGCAAAGGCTCGGGCGATGGCCGTGCGTTGCTGCTCGCCACCGGAAAGCTGGCCCGGATAGTGGGTCAGGCGATGGCCGAGGCCGACCGCCTCCAGCGCTGCGGCGGCCTGGTCGAAAGCGTCTTTGCGGCCGGCGAGTTCCAGCGGCACCGCCACGTTTTCCAATGCCGTCATTGTCGGGATCAGGTGGAAAGATTGGAAGACGATGCCGACATGATCGCGGCGAAAGCGGGCGAGTGCATCTTCGGAGAGGTCGGTGAGGTCGCGTCCCGCGACGTGCACCCGACCGCTGGTCGGCCGCTCCAGCCCGGCGATCACCATCAACATCGTGGTTTTGCCGCTGCCGGATGGGCCGACAATCCCGACGGTTTCGCCCCGACCGACCGTTAGGTCTATTCCGCGCAGGATGTTGACCGGGCCGGCGGCGCTGTCCAATGTCAGATGGACATCTTCCAGCGCAATGGCGGAGTCTGACGGTGCGAGCATGGCGGCCTAACCGAATGAAACGCGGAAACGATACCGGCCGGCACCCATCAGGCCCGTCCTCTGGCGGATATGGCGTCGGCAAAGCGGCGATCAACCTTTTGCTCCTGGTGGCACTGCTAATGCCCGGCCTGAGCGAAGCTGCCGGAAAACGTCTGCTACTGTTGGGCGACAGCCTGACGGCGGGCTATGGCCTGCCTGCGGAAGATGGATTCGCGGCACAGTTGCAACGGGCGCTGACGGCCCGCGGCCACGATGTGCAGGTAATGGATGCCGGCGTCTCTGGCGACACGTCGGCGGGCGGTCTGGCGCGGCTCGGCTGGTCGCTGGCGGACAAG
>CAXBDI010000217.1:0-1689 GCA_963974445.1 uncultured Alphaproteobacteria bacterium | reverse complement strand
AATAATGGTTCCGCCGAAGGCGGTCCTTCCTGCACCTTTTATGCAAATCCTATAAGAGCCCGTTGCCGAATGCTCGCAGCCTTCGGTATGAAGCCGTGTTTTGACGGTTCGGCCGGCTCGCGACCGCGCGTTTCGGCCTCCTGGCTCAGTTGAGGAGCCATTTCCCGCCCTTCCGGCCGCGTTGGACGGACTCCAGGTGCAGTTTCCGGAGATTGTGGCCGGCGCAGTGCAGGCTCCACTCACCTTGGGCCTCTTCCTTGCCCCGCATCATGAAGCCGTCGGCGCGCTGGGTTTCCTTCATCTGGCCGAACACGGGCTCCACGGTCTGCCCGCGCAGCCGGTACAGGCCGCGGCCACGTTTGGTCAGAAGCTTGCGGTCCATCCGCTCCCGGGCAGTCAGGGTCTTGGGCATTCGGCCCCGGGGCGGCGGGGCCTCGCGCATCGCCTTGCGCTGCTTCCAGTCCTTGGCGGTGGCGATCAGGTACTCGCAGTCCGCCGTCTCCGCCGCCATAGTCTCTTCCGACCAGTAGCCCGCGTCGAACAGACCGACCCCCAGGGCCACCTCGTTGCCGGTGACCGCCTCCGTTAGCGCCAGCGCCTTGTCGATCATCGGCCCCAGCTGGCGGACGTCGTTGGCTTCGCTGGTCACGCCGGGGGCGAGGATGATCTGGTCGGCCGTCACCACCGCCTGCGCGTTGTAGCCTTGGAGATAGCCCTTGCGGCTCTTCATGATCCGGCTGTCCGGGTCGGTCACGTTGGCCTTGGCGTCTTCGTCGGCCACAGCCTCGGCGGGCTTCGGCTTGCGGCCCCGCTTGCGCTTGCCGGTGGCCTCCTCCTCGGCCGCGCGAGCCTCAATCTTCTCCCGCTGGCGGGCGGCATCCGCCTCGGCCTCGGCATGAATCTGGTCCAGACAGGTGCGCAGCCTGGCCTGACGGCCCGAACGGTTCCGGAGCCCGGCCGGGAGTTCGTCGCCCCGCTCGTCGCCAAACAGCGCGTCCTCGGCCGCGTCGGCTTCCTCGGCCTCCGAGACCATGGCCGCCACCTCAGCCTCCAGAGACTTGGCCGACCGGTTCGCCGCCAGCGACGCGTTTGCCTTGACCTTGGTCCCGTCCAGGGCCACCACGCCAAGGCGCACCAAACCCGCCCTGTGGCACAATTTCAGCACCTCCGCGAACAGCGCCTCGAATTCGCGGCGGTGGCGCTTGCGGAACCGCGCGATCACGCTGTGGTCGGGCGCCTCGTCGCCGACGATCATCCGGAACCCCGCGTCCCGCTCGCACAGACGCTCGATCCTGCGGCTGGAGCGGTGACCGTTGGCATAGGCGTAGATCAGCACGCACACCATCATCGACGGCGAAAACGCCGGCGCGCCGGTGCCGCGCCTCGTGTAATGAGCCTCAAACACCGACAGGTCCATCAGCTCGATCGCATCCAGCAGAAGATGAACCATGTCCTCCTCAGAAACCCATTCCGACATGTCAACCGGAAGAAGAAACCGCTGCCGCCGGTCCGGTTCGCGATAGAAATTCGCCATCTCCGACCTCGCCATCTCTCGCCTCGACTGAGGGAATCATCACGACCTCACCCGGTCAAGCGTCTATCGGAAGGGGTAAAGGGCATTCTGCAACAGGCTCATAAAATGATCGTTTTCAAGAGGTGCGATTTTGGGGCGTTCGCACCGACCAGGCC
>CAXBDI010000216.1:0-1727 GCA_963974445.1 uncultured Alphaproteobacteria bacterium | reverse complement strand
CCCAACGACCGCCTCGACGAGCTCCTGCCCTGGAACTGGACGCCAACGTCAAGCTAAATGCCCAGTGGGGCGTACGCATCGCTTACTTCGCTTTGCGGTCGGTCGAGGGCGGTTTTGACGACGTCCGAGACGTCTTTGCCGGGCGCTGCAGCTTCAGCACCAACTCCACCAACTCATCCTTGCTGAGCTTCTTGAGGTCGTCGCGATCCATCCATAGCGTGAATCACAATTTGCACGCCTGCGCAAGGGGGTGGGTAGTTACTGAAAATCGCCTCGCATTTGGTATCCTAAATTCTTCGCCGGATGCGGCCGTTTCGATCTTGTGTGTCTCAAAAGCCACACCACTTATTGACCGAAGTCAGTTGCTTCTAAAGAAGGACTGGTAACGTCAAATCCGCCTATTCCAGGGGAAAAGAACGCTATGAATCCAGAGAAATACACCGACCGCGCCAAAGGCATGTTGCAGGAGG
This sequence comes from uncultured Alphaproteobacteria bacterium, assembly GCA_963974445.1. Taxonomy (GTDB): domain Bacteria; phylum Pseudomonadota; class Alphaproteobacteria; order Bin95; family Bin95; genus JACKII01. Next base: position 1,257 of record CAXBDI010000216.1, on the reverse strand, counting down.
CGCAGACGCTCGCGCTGCGTCGTGGGCACCAGCGGTTTACGCCGGAGCACGTGCTTTATGCACTGCTGGAGGATGACCAGGGCCTGGCCGCAAAGCTGATCCAGTCGGCTGGCGGCGACCCGGCGCGGGCGATGCAGGCGACCGAATTGGCGCTGGGCAAGCTGCCGGTGGTTGAAGGGCAGGGGGCCGGGCAGGTCCATCTGACGCCCGAAGCCGCTCGCGTCTTCGATCAGGCCGAGCAGTTGGCGAAGAAGGCCGGCGACGATTTCGTCACGGTGGAGCGGTTGTTGCAGGCCCTCAGCATGGCCGCGGGCTCTCCTTCGGCCAAGGTGTTGCAGGAGAGTGGTACCAGCCCGCAGGCACTCAATCAGGCAATTAATGATTTGCGCAAGGGCCGCACCGCGTCTTCCGCCGGCGCGGAGGAGGGCTATGACGCCCTCAACAAATACGCCCGCGACCTGACCGAGGCGGCGCGCGAGGGCAAGATCGACCCGGTCATCGGCCGCGACGAGGAAATCCGCCGCACGATCCAGGTGCTGTCACGCCGCACCAAGAACAACCCGGTGCTGATCGGCGAGCCCGGCGTCGGCAAGACCGCCATCGCCGAGGGGCTGGCCCAGCGCATCGTCAATGGCGACGTGCCGGAGGGCCTGAAGAACAAGCGTCTGATGGCGCTCGACCTGGGCGCGATGATTGCCGGCGCCAAATACCGCGGCGAGTTCGAGGAGCGGCTGAAGGCCGTGCTCTCCGAAATCGAAGCTGCAGCGGGTGAAATCATCCTGTTCATCGACGAAATGCACACGCTGATCGGCGCGGGTAAGGCCGATGGCGCGATGGACGCCTCCAACATGCTGAAGCCGGCGTTGGCGCGCGGCGAACTGCATTGCATCGGAGCTACGACGCTCGACGAATACAAAAAGCATGTGGAGAAAGACGCGGCGCTCGCCCGCCGCTTCCAGCCGGTGTTCATTTCCGAACCCACCGTCGAGGACACGGTCTCCATTTTGCGCGGCCTGAAGGAAAAGTACGAACTGCATCACGGCGTGCGCATCTCTGACGGCGCCATTGTGGCCGCGGCGGCGCTGTCGAACCGTTACATCGCCGACCGCTTCCTACCCGATAAGGCCATCGACCTGATCGACGAGGCGGCCAGCCGCCTGCGCATGCAGATCGACTCGAAGCCGGAGGAGATCGACGAACTCGACCGCCGTATCATTCAGTTGAAGATCGAGCGCGAGGCGCTGTCCAAGGAAACCG
>CAXBDI010000215.1:0-2069 GCA_963974445.1 uncultured Alphaproteobacteria bacterium | reverse complement strand
CAAGGCGTAGAGTTGGTAGTCGGCGACATTCGCGACGACACCGCCTTAGCCCTCGTATTTCGCGGAGCAAAGGCGGTGGTCGATACTGCCTTTCCGAAGGGCAGTCCCCGCATGGCCGAGGATATCCTGGCGTTGGCAGAGCGCGTCGCAGCCGCCGCTGCGGACGCTGGTACCGATTTGCTGGTGTATTTTGGCACTATCGGGTCGATGAACATGCGCGACTCAGCCACAATTACAGACACAACACCAATCGATCCGAACATTCGTGAACGCAACCCCTACGCGCGCGGCAAGGGGCTGGCGGAGCAGAGACTTTTCGCTTTGCACGCAAAAGACGGTCTGCCGGTATGCGTTCTGCGGCCGGGCGTGGTCGTTGGCGGCGACAACGCGCCTCCGGTCCACCCAGCCGTGGGACAAGTGCGAAACGGGCGCCATATCGTCGGCAGCGTTGCACCAACTCAACCAATGCCTTGGGTGCTGGTCGATGATGTAGCCGATGCAGTCTTGAGCGCCGTCGAAAATCCGCAAGTGGTGGGCAAGACCTATAATCTGGTTTCGGCTGCGAAGCTGAGCGCAGGCGAATACGTCCGAGCCATTAACGAGCAAACAGGCCGCCGTCTGATCTATCTGCAGATCTACCCCAAACGGACCTATGCGATGGGTGTCTTCAAAGGGCTGATCAAAAGGCTGCTGCGTCGAAATCCGGGCAGCACATCGTTGGCCGACCAGGAAAACCGCACAATGCGCGCGTCATGGGATACCAGCGCCGGTCGAAGAGACTTGGATTGGCATCCCGTGGACGACTCTCAGCGCATATTGGCAGCGATGATCCGATCCTGAACCACTTTATTACCGGTGCAAAATCCGGGACCGGTTGCGGGGTATATTGCCGGCAGTGTCCGGTGAGAGTGGCCCAGAGCCGAGGCAAAGCGCTCGGTCGCCTCCTCATGCAAAGACTTTCCCCTGAACTCGATTCAAGGGCCCACGCCGGAGAGCTTCCCGCAGAACCCGAGTTTTGGAATTGACGCTCAGGCATGGGCCCTGAAGCAAGTTCAGGGAAAGGGTGGGTCTGGGCTCACAGCCACTTGTACGATCACCCGGCGCGCTACGCCTCCATCACCACCCGGCCAATGACGGTGCGGTCCTGGATCGGGCGCATCGCTTCCTCAATGTTCGGCCATTTGATCCGATGCGAGATATGCGGGCGCAGGCGGCCTTGCTCGGCCAGGGTAATCAGGGTTGCGATGGTCTTCTCGTTCAGGCCGGGAATGCGCCGGCCGATCTCTCCGGCGCGGAAGCCGACGGCGCTGGCGCCCTTGATCAGCAGCAGGTTGGAGCGCACCGAGACCGGCGGACCGCCCGTGAAGCCGATATAGACGATGCGGCAGCCGTAGTTCATGCACCGCAGGCTCTGCTCGGCAATATCGCCGCCTACGGGATCGAAGATCACGTCGGCGCCGCGGCCGTCGGTCAGGCCTTTGACCACATCGCGCAACTCGGTGGTCGAGTAGTTAATGACGTGGTCGGCACCCTGCTCCTTCACAATCGCCAGCTTCTCATCAGTGCCGGCGGTCGCAATCACGGTCGCGCCCAGCAATCGGCCCACATGCACGGCGGCGAGACCGACACCGCCGGCGGCGCCATGCACCAGCAGCACCTCGCCAGCCTCCAGCCGTCCGCCATGGGTCAGCGCGTTCCAGGCGGTCATGTAGCAGGAGCGGTAGGCCGCGCCTTCCGCGTAGTCGAAGGTGGAGGGCAGCCGGTGCACCTGTCCGGGATCGAGTGCGCACACCTCGGCAAACAGGCCGGGGCGGCCGCTGGTCATCACCCGGTCGCCAACTTCGAAGCCCTCGGCCCCCTCCCCCAGCGCGATGACGTCGCCGCACGCCTCCAAGCCAGGAGTGAACGGTACTGGCGGCTTTAACTGGTAACCGCCCGCACACATCAGCACGTCGACATAGCTGATGCCCCAGGCCTTGTGCTGCACCAAAAACTGGCCCGGACCGGGGGTCGGGTCGGGCTGTTTCTCGACAGTCAGAATTTCAGGAGGGCCGTAATCGGGGCAAACA
>CAXBDI010000214.1:0-2073 GCA_963974445.1 uncultured Alphaproteobacteria bacterium | reverse complement strand
ACAGTATGCAAACTCTTATTCGTTTTGCGCTGGAGAACCGACTGTTAGTGGTCGTGATCTCTCTGGCGATGCTTATCGGCGGTTACTTCGCCTATCGAACCCTGCCGGTGGATGCCTACCCGGATATTTCACCAGCGTTGGTGCAGGTCTTTGTGGAAACCGAAGGTCTGGCGCCGGAGGAAGTGGAAAAATACGTTACCTACCCCATTGAAAGTGCCATGAACGGCCTGCCGCAACTGGATCATGTGCGGTCGATCTCCAACTTCGGCTTGTCGGTGGTCAATATCTACTTCGAGGACGGCACCGATATTTACTTCGCCCGCCAGCTGGTGGGGGAACGGTTGCAGGTGGCCCGGGAGGCTATTCCCGACGGCTTTGGCGAGCCGGTGATGGGCCCCATCACGACAGGACTCGGCCAGATTCTGTTCTACGTGCTGGAGGACACCAGCGGACAATACAGCAATACCGAGCTGCGGGAGATCCAGGACTGGATCGTCAAGTTCAACCTGCAGACGGTAAAGGGCGTTACCGAAGTTCTTTCCATCGGCGGTGAGGTCAAGCAGTTCCAGGTGCGTATCGACCCCGACGCGCTGATCCGCTACGACGTGTCGCTGCCCGACATCAAGGAGCGCATCGAGGCCAACAATGCCAACGCCGGGGCCCAGTTCATCGTCAAAAACGATGAGGAGTACATCGTGCGATCGGTGGGTCTGGCCACGGATCTTGAAGCCCTGCGCAACATTGTGGTGAAAACCATCGACGGTACACCCGTCTACCTGCACCAGTTGGGCGAACTGGACATCGGCGGTGAAATCCGCCGCGGGCTCACCAGCAAGGACGGCGAAGGCGAAGTGGTCGTGGGCATGGTATTGAAGCTCATTGGCAGCAATACCTCCCAGGTGATCGGCGCCGTCAAGGAGGAGCTGGCCACCATCAATGCCAACCTGCCGGAAGGTATCGAGGTGCAGCCCTATTATGACCAGGCGACCCTGGTCAAGGCGGCTGTCAGTACCGTTATCAATGCACTACTGCAAGGCATTATTCTGGTGGCGCTGGTGCTGTTGGCGTTTATGGGCGGGTTCAGACCTAGCCTGGTGGTGGCGCTGTCGATTCCGTTCTCCGTCGGCTTCACCTTTCTCGCCATGAAATTCTTCGACATCTCCGCCAACCTGATGTCGCTGGGCGGGATTGCCATCGCCATCGGCATGATGGTGGATGGTGCGGTGGTCGTGGTGGAGAATATCGACCGGATGTTGCGCGAATCCTCCCCGGACGAATCGCGCCTGCACCTGGTGGCGCGGGCCTGCCAGTCAGTGGCGCGCCCGATTCTGTTTGCCATCAGCATCATCATCATTGTGTTCCTGCCGCTGTTCACCTTGCAGGGGGTGGAAGGGGCGACCTTCCGGCCACTGGCCTATACCGTAGCGGTGGCCATGCTCGGATCCCTGTTCTTTGCCCTGATCGTGGCACCGGTGGCCTCCTCCCTGCTGATGAAGCGCCCCGAGACAGACCCCGACAAACCTCGCAAGGACATTGTCAGTTTGCTGCTAAAAGGCTACCAACCTCTGGTGGAGGCCATGGTGGCACGCCGCTGGATTGCCGTGACCCTAGCGGCAGTGGTCCTGCTCATCGGCGTTGCTGTCGCCCCGCGGCTGGGCTCGGAATTTGTGCCCCGCTTTAATGAAGGGGATTTGCTGATCCGCGCCACCATGGCGCCGTCCATTTCGCTGGAAAAAGCCGAGACGACGATTGGCGTATTCGAGCGGCAATTGATGGCAGCGTTTCCGGAGGTCACCCAGGTGGTGTCGCGCATTGGTCGGGGTGAAGTCGGCGCCCACGCCGATCCGGTGAACAACGCGGAGATTTTTGTCGCTCTCAAGCCCCAGGACCAATGGCAAAGCGCGGAGACGCTGGATGGCTTGTATGCGGCCATGAGCGAGAAATTCGCGGATTTCCCCGGCGCGCAATTCAACTTCACCCAGCCCATTGCTGCCGCTGTGGATGAACTGCTCACCGGCACCAAGGCCGAACTGGCCGCCAAGCTGTTTGGCGATGACCTGGATGTGCTGGTCG
>CAXBDI010000213.1:0-2130 GCA_963974445.1 uncultured Alphaproteobacteria bacterium | reverse complement strand
TTCTCCGGCGCGACCGAGCGGGTATACATGTCCTCGTCCGCCTCGATCCAGGGGTCTTCCAGCGCTTTGCCCTCATAGGAGATGTGCAGCAGGTTAGCGTCGGTCGAATACGGAGCCTCGCCGCGTTTGTCGCGGGCAATCGGGATCTGGTGTTTCTCGGCGAAATCCAGCAGCTTGGTGCGGGAGTTCAGGTCCCACTCGCGCCAGGGGGCGATCACCTTGATATCCGGCTGCAGCGCATAATAGCCCAGTTCGAAGCGGACCTGGTCGTTGCCCTTGCCTGTTGCACCGTGGCTGACCGCGTCTGCACCGACCTGCCGGGCAATTTCGATCTGGCGCTTGGCGATCAGGGGGCGGGCTATGGACGTACCGAGCAGGTAGACGCCCTCATAAAGGGCATTGGCGCGGAACATCGGGAAGACGAAGTCGCGCACGAACTCCTCGCGCAGATCCTCGACGAAGATTTGGCGAATGCCGAACATCTCCGCCTTCTTGCGCGCCGGCTCCAGTTCTTCGCCCTGGCCCAGATCGGCGGTGAACGTCACCACCTCGCAATTGTACTCTTCCTGTAGCCATTTCAAAATGACCGAGGTATCCAATCCGCCCGAATAGGCCAACACGACGCGCTTGATCTGCTCTGCCATATGTCCTCGCAACTTGCACCGCAGCGGAAGCGCCACTGGCGCGCCGGTCGGGCATTCGTTAACAATTGATTTACCAGTCTCGCCCTAGCGTAGACTGCGTGCGCAGTACGTGGCCAAGGCCGCTTTCGTCAAGAGACGCGATATCGACGCCGCTGCGCAGACAGTTCAATGCAACAAAGCGGCGGCGCGCGATAGCGCCACTTTAGGAGGGACCCAGGGGTGCCAGGCGATAGCTCCGCCAGCCCGCCGATACACCATGGCCGCCCGCATCCGCGAGCCGAGCCTGTGGTGCGCGGCATCGCGGTCAGCCACGATCAGTTCTTCGCGGTGTCGCTGGAGGCTGCCTTGGGCGATACCGGCCCGCTTCAGGCGAGCGTGACTTTGTGCGACAATGCCGACGCGGCGCGGCGGGTGCTGTCCGCGGGCGCTTACCAGTTCGCGATGGTTGACGCCCGCAGCGATCCGGAGCGGGCGATGGCGGTTCTGGCCGGCCTGCGGTCTTTCGCCCCCGCGTTGGCCCTGATCCTGACCGCCGAGCCGGAGACGACGGAGGGCGAGACGTTCGCCCGGCAGGCCTTTGCCTTGGGTGCGCGCGACGTTTTGCGCGGCCCGCCGTGGCAGCCAGAGCTTTTGTGCCACGCGGTCCGCCGGGCCGCACGCCAAACGGCGGCTGATTTGCAAGATGCTCAGAGCGGGGCAGGTGTGCGCTCCGATAGCGGCAATGCAGCGGATCGCAGCCTGATGGCCGAAGTCGGCCACGAAATGCGCTCGCCGTTGGGAACGATCATCGGCTTTGCCCAATCGATCGAGCAGGAGGCCGTGGGCCCGATTGCAGCCGCCGCCGACCAATACCGCGATTACGCCCGCAATATCCGCACCAGCGGTGAACATCTGCTGGCATTGTTCGAGGACCTGCTGGAAATCGGCTCGGCCACCGCCAAATCCATCGCCGCGGCCGAAACCGTCACGCCGTCGGCAATCGTCGAGCGTGCCGCCGTTATGGTGCAAGCCGGCCTCGGCGCCAAAGATCTGACGCTGCATGTGCAGGAGCGCCCCGATGCGCCACAGGTTTACGGCAACGGCCGTTTGATCCGGCAGGCCATCCTCAACTTGCTGCAGAACGCTATCAAATTCACGCCGCCTGGCGGCAACATTTGGTTGGAATGCGCGGGTGAGAGTGACGACCTGTGCATTTCGGTGCGCGATGATGGCATCGGTATGGAGCAGGGCACTTTGAAGCAACTGCGGGCCCACGCCCCCTTGCTCGAAGCGGCCAGCCAACGCGGTTATGGTCTGGGCTTGCCGTTCGTCGCCCGGGTTGCCGCCGCTCATGGCGGGCGGTTCGAGTTGGAGAGCGCTTTGGGCGCCGGCACCACGACACGGTTCATCGTGCCGCGCAACCTGCAGACGCCGCCCTCAGATTAAATGCCAGATCGCCAGACTAGGTCCAGGTCCCCGTCGCCGACCGGGCCCATCCTAAGCGGAC
>CAXBDI010000212.1:0-2152 GCA_963974445.1 uncultured Alphaproteobacteria bacterium | reverse complement strand
AGGAAGCGCGTGCCCTCGCGGCCGCAGGGGGTGGCGCAGTCGAAGACGGGCAGGTGCTCGTCTTTGAGTTCGGGCGCGCCCTCCACCGTCATGGCGCCGCAGACATAGATGTTGGCGGCGCGGATGTCCTTCTGGCTGAAGCCCAATGCCGCCAGCATGTCGAAGCCGTAATCGTTCAACTGCTCGTCGGTGAAGCCCAGCACGTCGCGGCAGAAATCGTCGCCGAGGGTGAAGCGGTTGAACACGAACTTGATGTCGAATGCGGTCGTGAGCGACGCCTCGACGGTTTCGAGCGCTTCCGGCGAGAAGCCCTTGGCCATCAGCGTCTCATGGTTGATGCCGGGGGCGCCGCGCAGGGTGTTGTTGCCGGTGGCGTAGACCTTGATCGCGTCAATCTGGTCGCGGGTATAGCCGAGCGCCTTCAGCGCCTCCGGCACCATGCGGTTGATGATCTTGAAATAGCCGCCGCCCGCCAGTTTCTTGAACTTGACCAGGGCGAAGTCGGGCTCGATGCCGGTGGTGTCGCAATCCATCACCAGGCCGATGGTGCCGGTCGGCGCGATCACGGTGGCCTGCGCATTGCGGTAGCCGTGCGCCTCACCCAGCGCCAGGGCGTCGTCCCACGCCTCTGCCGCGCGTTCGGCCAGGCCCTTGTATGGCACCAGCGTCGCGTCGATGGGCACGGGCAACACGCTCAAACCCTCATAGCCGGAGCGCTTGCCGTGGGCGGCGAGGCGGTGGTTGCGGATGACCCGCAGCATGTGCTCGCGGTTCTCCGCCCAGCAGGGGAAGGGGCCGAGGCCGGCGGCCATCTCGGCGCTGGTGGCGTAGCTGACGCCGGTCATCAGCGCGGTGAGCGCGCCGGCGGCGGCGCGGCCCTCGTCGCTGTCATAGGCGAGGCCAGAGGCCATCAGCAGGCCGCCGAGATTGGCGTAGCCGAGGCCAAGCGTGCGGAAATCGTAGGAGCGCCGCGCGATCTCCGGCGAGGGGAATTGCGCCATCAGCACGCTGATCTCCAGCACCACGGTCCACAGGCGGACGGCGTGAGTGTAGGCGTCCAGATCGAACTCGCCGGCGCTGTAGAACGCGGCTGACGCCAGGTTCAGCGAGGCCAGGTTGCAGGCCGTGTCGTCCAGGAACATGTACTCGGAGCACGGATTGCTGGCGTTGATCCGGCCGGACGCGGGGCAGGTGTGCCACTCGTTTATGGTGGTGTCGAACTGCACGCCCGGATCGGCGCTGGCCCAGGCGGCATAGCTGATCTGGTCCATCAGATCGCGCGCCTTCAGGGTGCGGGACGGCTTGCGGTCGGTGCGGCGGATCAGATCCCAGTCGTCGCCGCGCGCCACGGACTCCAGGAAATCATTGGTCAGGCGCACGGAGTTGTTGGAGTTCTGGCCCGCGACGGTCAGATACGCCTCCGAATCCCAATCAGTGTCGTAGGTGGCGAAATCCAGGTCCTTGTAGCCTTGCTTGGCCAACTGGATCGCGCGTTGCACGTAGTTCTCCGAGATTTCGGAGGCGCGGGCGGCGCGGATCGCCTTGGTCAGAGCCTTGTTGCGCTTCGGGTCGAAGCGGGCGTCCGGATCGCCTTCGATGACTTCGGCACCATCGTGGCAGGCGTGCATGACGGCTTTCAGGTGCCGCTCCGCCAGCTTGGAGCCGGCGACGAGGGCCAGAACCTTCTGCTCCTCCTTCACCTTCCAGTTGACGAAGGTTTCGATGTCCGGGTGGTCGACGTCGAGGCAGACCATCTTGGCCGCCCGCCGCGTTGTACCACCGGACTTGATCGAGCCGGCGGCGCGGTCGCCGACCTTTAAGAAGGACATCAGGCCGGAGGACTGGCCGCCGCCCGACAGCTTCTCCCCCGCGCCACGCAGGTTGGAGAAGTTGGTGCCGGTGCCGCTGCCATACTTGAACAGCCTCGCCTCGCGCACCCACAGGTCCATGATGCCACCCTCGTTCACCAGGTCGTCGGAGACCCCTTGGATGAAGCAGGCGTGAGGCTGCGGCCGCTCATAGGAGGAGTTTGAGCGTTTCAACTCGCCCGAATCGGGATCGACGTAAAAATGGCCCTGGCTCGGCCCGTCGATGCCATAGGCCCAGTGCAGGCCGGTGTTGAACCATTGCGGGCTGTTCGGCGCCACCATCT
>CAXBDI010000211.1:0-2216 GCA_963974445.1 uncultured Alphaproteobacteria bacterium | reverse complement strand
TAGGCCCAGTGCAGGCCGGTGTTGAACCATTGCGGGCTGTTCGGCGCCACCATCTGCATCGCCAGCATATAACGGTGCTCGTCGAAGAAGGCGCGGGCGTCCTCTTCCGCATCGAAATAGCCGCCTTTCCAGCCCCAATACGTCCAGGCGCCGGCCAGGCGGTCGAACACCTGGCGCGAATCGCTTTCGCCGCCAAAGCGCTCGTCCTCGGTCAGGTCAGCCATCGCGTCCGCATCGGGGGCGCAGCGCTGGATGAAGCAGGGCACGGTGTCTTCGGCGACACGAGCCAGCTTTTTCGGCACGCCGGCTTTGCGGAAATACTTCTGTGCGATGATGTCGACGGCCACCTGGCTCCAATGCGCCGGCACCCGGATATCCGCCGCCTTGAACACGACCGAGCCATCCGGATTGACGATCTCGCTGGTGGCGTTGCGGAACTCGATCCGGTCGTAAGGCGACTGGCCGGCACGGGTGAAGCGGCGCTCGATATGCATGTTTTCTTCCAATTCCTCTATTATGTGGTCCCAACGCCCCATCGCACAAGGTGACCCTAGCAGTTGTATGTGAAGGGAACGTAGACCCAACATGCAGTATGTTGTCAAACCCTTGCCACAAGCGCAACGAAGAAATTTTGTTTACGCACAACGAAATTTCCTTGCGCACTCACCCCCTGTTAACCCCGAGGATGTCTCGGCGATTCGCCCGCAAAATCGGGCTTTCTGGGCGAATCACTTTGGGGGTAACTCCGGGACGGTTTGGGATAAGATCGCGCGCCATGCCGCGGCGCTTGCCGGCGCGGTTTGCTGGACGGCCTCGGCGCCGTAGCCTATATCTAGCGCCCTGACAGAAGCAGCTTTTGGCGGTACCGCGCACATGACCTCGATCGGCACCAAATTCTACACTTGGCGTTTTGGCCAAGAGGTGGGTAGAGACAGTTTCGGCAATGTCTATTATGTCGAGAAATCACCGCGCGATCCGGCCAAGGCGAAGCGCTGGGTGGTGTATGCGAAGGACGCCGCCGTCGAAGCCTCCGCCGTGCCGCCGGAATGGCATGCCTGGCTGCATCGCTATACCGACGAGACGCCAAAAGACGATGACCGCCGTTGGGGCTGGCAGACGCCGCACAAACCCAATCTGACCGGCACGCCGGATGCCTACCGCCCGCCGGGTCACGATTTGCGGGGCGGCAAGCGGGCGGCGGCCACCGGCGACTATGAGGCCTGGACCCCAGGCGAATAGGCAGGGTTACGGATATGAGCCGCAATTGGATCGAAAGCATCGTCGGCGCCATTGTATTGGCGGTGGCGATCTGGTTTTTGGCCTATAGCTATAGCACCGGTGTCGGCTCGTCGATCGCCTCTGGTTATACGGTGATGGCCAAATTCACCAACGCCGATGGCGTCAATGTCGGGTCGGAGGTGCGGGTCAGCGGTATCGCGGTCGGCAAAGTGACCGGGCTGGCGCTCGATCCCGATACGTATCTGGCGGAGGTGAAGGTGTCGTTGGATTCCAAGGCCAAGGTCCCCTCCGACAGTTCCATCGCTGTGAAAAGCGAAAGCCTGTTGGGCGGCCGCTATCTGGCGATTGAGCCGGGCGCGGACGAGGCCATGCTGGCGGATGGCGGCGAGATCAAGTTTACGCAATCGGGCGTAAGCTTCGAAGATCTGATCGGCAAGCTGATCTTCACCAACAACGAAGAAAAGAAGAAATAGCGCCGTGCAGCGGCTTTTCCTGATTTTCGGCGCCTGGGTGTTGCTGAGCGGGGCGACCTTCGTCGATCGCGAGGTGGCGGTGCTGCACGGGCTCGACAAAATCACCGCCCGTGTCAGCGAAATGACGGTTCCAGTCGGTGACTCAGCGCAGTTCGGCCGGCTTATCGTTTCCGTGAAGGCGTGCCGCGAGCGCCCGCCGGAAGAACCGCCCGAGGCGGCGGCTTTCCTGGAAATTACCGACCTCGGCCGCCGCGATACGCGGCCCAGCCAAGCGTTCCGCGGCTGGATGTTCGCCTCCTCACCTTCCGTCGCCGCGATGGAACACCCGGTCTACGATATCTGGGTGGCCGGCTGCCGTTAACGGTGCCATGCTCCTTCGAAAAGCTCAAGACGAGGGCGGCGCCAGAGCCGCCGCCTTGCCGCGGGCGCGCCTCTCCGACCGGATCGTGTAGAAGGATGTGGCGATAATGACGGTCGAGCCGGCGATGGTCGCCCAACTCGGCG
>CAXBDI010000210.1:0-2317 GCA_963974445.1 uncultured Alphaproteobacteria bacterium | reverse complement strand
CAGAACCCTCACTCTAGGCTACGAGACCAGAGAATCAGGCCTAGTCCGATTCGTCCAGGACAGACTTCGTCAACGGCCTGTTAACCATCAACCGGAATACACCTTAGAAAAGCTGCCAACCTGTCCAAACGACCAGGACCACCTCTGGCATCCAGGTAATCGTCGCAGGTCTCCGCCCAGACCAAAGTCACCGGACGCCGTGCTGCGGTATAGCTACCACCGAATCCCGACTGGTGCTGCGAGAGACGGCTGTCGACATTGCTGCCCTTTGTTGAGCCAACATAATAGCTGCCATCGGCGCACCGCAGCATATAGACGGCAGCGCCTCGCCCGGTCATCGTCGAGCCACCTTACCCAGGCAAACAACGAATTTCATCCTGAGTAGGCCCGCAGGGCCGTATCGAAGGGTGAGAGCTGAGGTAGGGAGATAATGCGGCACAGGCACCACACACCACCTACACCGCCGGCGCGTGCAGCACTCCGCAATCGTCGGCGAAGTGCAGCACTGCGCCGGACTTCGCCCGCAACTCGTCTCGCGTCAGGCCGTCCAGCATCTCGCGGACGAGGAAGCCCTCGGCGGTCACGTCGACCACTGCCAGGTCGGTGTAGATGCGGTTGACGCAGGCCGGTGCGGTCAGCTTGTAGCGACAACGTTCTAGCAACCGTGGTGCGCCATCGCGCGTCGTGTGCTGCATCATGATGCGCACCGCCTTGGCGCCCTCGGCCAGGTCCATGGCGCCGCCGATCAGCGGGCCCTTGCCCGGCATTTCGGCATCCCAATTGGCGAGATCGCCGTTCTCCGCTACCTCGAACCCGCCCAGCAGGGTCACGTCGATATGGCCGCCGCGGATCATTGCAAAGCTGTCGGATGACGAGAAGATCGAGGCGCCGGGAATCAGCGTGATCAACTGGCTGCCGGCATCCGTCTGGTCGCGGTCGGCCTCTTGCGGCGTCGCGACGGGGCCGACGCCGAGGACGCCGTTCTCCGATTGCAGCAGCACCTCCCGCCCTTCCGGGCAGTAGTTGGCACAGAGCACCGGCATGCCGAGTCCGAGGTTCACGATCATGCCGTCTTCCAGATCCTGCGCGGCGCGCCAGGCAATCTGGTTGCGGGAAAGCGGTTTGAAGGTCATCTGCTGTGCTCTCCCACTCACGCGTCGCGGCCGTCGGCCAATTGAATCACCCGCTGCACATAGACACCGGGCACGTGGACCTCGGCAGGCGACAACAGGTCGTCCATGATCTCCCGCACCTCGACGACGGTGGTCTTGGCCGCCGCCGCCATATCAAAGCCGAAATTTCCCTGGGTGCCGCGAAAGTACAGGTTCCCATAGCGGTCGGCCCGGTCGGCGCGCATCAGGGTGAAGTCGGCGGTGAGCGCGGTCTCCAGAACGCACATGCGCCCATTGAACTCCCGATGCTCCTTGCCGTCTGCCACAGGCGTCCCGACGCTGGTCGGTGTGTAGAAAGCCGGAATGCCGGCGCCGCCTGCCCGGATGCGCTCTGCAAACGAGCCTTGCGGCGCAATATCCAGGGTGAAGGTACCGTCAGCCAGTTGCAGTTCCGATATGCCGGAGGCCGAACCGCGGCTGCGGGCGGCGGAGGCGACCGCGTGGACGATGCGCATGTCCTCGAACATCGCCGGCCCGAAATCCTCCAGAAAGCGCACGCTGTTGGAGATAACGGTGAGGTTTTTGGCGGGCAGCGCCGCCAGTCCCTTGATCAGGTTGATCGCCAGCCCAGCGCCGCCGAACCCGCCGAACATAATGGTCGCACCATCGCCCAGACCGGCGAGCGCCGCATCCATGGTGGTTACGCGTTTATCGATCATCTGTGGAGTGAGCCCTATGTCTGGATCGCGAATTGGCCTGCAGCTTAGCAGGCGCGGCGGGCGCGTCCAATGTCGCTACGTGGGAGGCAGCTCGGTCGGGAAGGACTGATCACAACGCACGCAAGTTGCCAGTGGCGCAGCGGCGGCTATGCTGTCCTGCAACGCACACAATCGCCAAGGAACCGCCCCGCCTATGTCAGCCCCATCCAACACGATCACCGGCCGCGCCGCCTTCCTCTCCGTCATGAAGGAGGAGGGTGTGACGCGGATGTTCGGCAACCCCGGCACGACGGAACTGCCGATCATGCATGCGCTGACGGAGGAACCGGACATCCGCTACACCATGGCGCTGCAGGAGAGCGTCGTGGTCGCAATGGCCGACGGCTACGCCCGCGCCAGTGGCGAGCTGGTCGCCTGCAATGTCCACGTAGCGCCCGGCCTCGGCAACGCCATGGGCACGTTTTTCACCGCAGCCAATTCCGGCAC
>CAXBDI010000209.1:0-2375 GCA_963974445.1 uncultured Alphaproteobacteria bacterium | reverse complement strand
CCGCTGCTCCAGATCGGCATAGACGCCGGCGATGGCCTCGGCGCTCGCCGGCTCGATGGCCATGATGCGCGAGACCGAAACATCCAGCCGCGTATCCGCCGCCAGCATCCCCACCGCCGAGCCGACGCCGGCGGCGCGCGGCACGACCACTCGGGCGACGCCCAGCGACCGGGCGATGCGGCTGGCGTGCACCGGGCCGGCACCGCCGAACGCCACCATTGCGTAGCGGCGCGGGTCACGGCCCCGCTCGACCGAGACGACCCGCAGCGCATGGTCCATGTTGCCGGTGGCGATCAGATGCACGCCCCAGGCCGCCTCCGCCACACTCAGGCCAAGGGGCGAGGCGACATGCTCGGCCAGAGCCTTTTCCGCCGCTTGGCGGTCCAGGCCCATGCTGCCGCCGTTGAAGTAGTCCGCGTTCAGATAGCCCAGCATCAGGTTCGCGTCTGTCACCGTCGGGCGGGTGCCGCCAATGCCATAGCAGGCCGGGCCAGGCTCGGCGCCGGCGCTTTCCGGGCCAACGCGGATTGCGCCGTCCTGGACCTTGGCAATGGAGCCGCCGCCGGCGCCGATCTCGATCAGCTCCACCGCCGGCACATTGATCGGCAGGCCGGAGCCCTTTTTGTACCGCACCGGGTCGATCTCGAACGTCGGCGCAATTACTGGCTCGCCGTCATCGATGGCGCCGAGCTTGGCGGTGGTGCCACCCATATCGAAGCTGAGCACGTGCTCAGCGCCGATCTCCTTGCCAACTTGTGCGGCCAGCAATACGCCGGCGGCAGGGCCGCTCTCGACGATGCGGATCGGGTAGTCCTGCGCCAGGTCCGGCGACACCAGCCCGCCATTCGACTGCATGATCGAGAATTCAGCGCTCAGACCCTGGGCCGCAAAAGTTTCGGCCAGGCGTTTGACATACTGGCTGACCAGCGGCTTGACGAAGGAATTGGCGACCGTTGTGTTTGTCCGCTCGTACTCGCGCAGCTTTGGCGAGACATCGACCGAGAGGCTGACCGCCGCGCCGGGCATTTGCTCGGCCAGCGCCCGCCCAACGGCCCGCTCGTGCGCCGGGTTGGCGTAGGCGTGCAGGAAGGCGACGGCGATGGCCTCATACCCACCCTCCGCCACGCGGGCCAGGGTGGTGGCGAGGTCAGCCATGTCCAGCGGCTTCAGCACCTCGCCCTCATAGGAAACGCGCTCGGTCACCTCAAATATCTGCTCACGCGGGATTAGGGGTGCGGGTTTGGTCAGGTGCAGGTCATAGGTCTCATAGCGCTTCTGCCGTCCTAAGATCAGCACATCGCGGAAACCGCGTGTGGTGATGAGGGCCGTCCTGGCGCCCTTGCGCTGAATGATGGCGTTGGTGGCGACCGTGGTGGCGTGCAGCAGGTGCTGGACCGCTTGCGGTTGCACACCCGCTTTCTCCAGCAGCACCGGCAGCCCTTCCGCCACCGCGCGCGAGGGGTCGTCCGGGGTGGACGAAACCTTGTGGGTGACCGTGCGACCGTCTGACGGGTCGACCAGCACAAAGTCGGTAAAGGTGCCGCCGATGTCGAATGCGACGTGTGCCATGGACGCGTGCCTGTTGCTGACGTTCGAACGTCTCAAGCCTACAGCACCCGCCGCGCCCCGCGCCAGACCCGCCGGTAGTATCGCACCGGCGAGGGGCGCGAAGTCTCCCTACGCCAGCAGCTTGGCGTATTGATCCAGCAGTTTCAGAACTTCGTCGCGGGAGGTATCCGGGATCTCCAGCAGCGCGCGGTCGATGCCGTGCTGGCGATAACTGTCGAGGGTCGCTTTGTCTGCCGGCGCGCGGAAGACGCTGACCTGAAGGGTGCTCATATCGCGGCCCGCGTCATCCGCGTGTTTTTTCAGGCGGCCCATCTGTTCGTGTGCATCGAAATTCGCGCCGGCGCGGGGGAACCAGCCGTCGCAGAAATCGACGACGCGGCGCAGCGTGTAGTCGGTCTCACCGCCCAGCAGGATCGGCGGGTGCGGCTCCTGCACCGGCTTTGGGTAGGACCAGATCTTGTCGAAATTCACGTACTCGCCTTCGAACGAGGCGGTATCCTCCGTCCAGATCTGCTTCATCGCCAGAATGTTCTCGCGCAGGATCGCGAAGCGGGTTTTGTAGGTCGCGCCGTGGTTTTCCATCTCCTCCACATTCCAGCCGCCGCCGATGCCGAAGACGAAGCGGCCGCCCGACAGCATGTCGAGGCTGGCGATGCTCTTGGCCAGCACAATGGGATCGTGCTGCGGCACCAGGCAGATGCCGGTACCGACCGTCAGGTTTTTGGTCGCCGCCGCCGCGAACGCCAGCGAGACCATGGGGTCGTGGGTGTGCACGTATTTCTGCGGCAAGTCGCCGCCGCCCGGAA
>CAXBDI010000208.1:0-2486 GCA_963974445.1 uncultured Alphaproteobacteria bacterium | reverse complement strand
TCGTCGGTAACAGAATTAGCCGAACGCAAAGCCGCCTGGGACCGTGCCGCCCGGGCTACGCCACATGGCCAGCCGATTGCGCTCGCTAACGAGGCTCATGCCGATGGCAAAACCTTCAGCCCTCCCGTCACACCACCTCCATCCTTGCCCTGAACTCGTTTCAGGGCCCATGCCTGAGAGCCAACGGCAGAGCGTCACCCTTGTGAGACGCTCTCCGACATAGGTCAGGGCGATTTTCTGGTTCCAGCCGCCGGTGATCACCTTAACCACCGCGGGGTCGGTGATCGCGCTGGCATAGCGCTGGCGTTGAAACCGGATTTCGGCCGCGTCGATGGAGCCGGAGGCGTCGGCCAACAGCGCCAACTCCAGGTCGACCATGCCCTGCGCCACTGCTGTCGCCGGCAGCGTCATAGGCGACCCGGCAGCCAGTGCCGCCATTGCGAGAACGCGCATCCTATGCAACAGCATCGCTGACCCTCCAATCGACAACTCGACCGATTGTAGGCTGCCTTATCGCCGCCGCGTCCGCAATGCCAGAAGCGCCTCCGCCGCCGCTCGCGCGCCGCTTTCCCAGGCTCCATGCGCCGCGGTGAAGAAGGCCGGGTGCGTCGCCTCGCCGGCGAAGAACAGGCGGTCTTCCACCGGCCGCGCCAGTTCGGCCCGCGGATTGCCGCCGCCGGGTGTCATGGCGGAATAGGCGCCCCAGATCCAAGGCGTTGTGCCCCAGGTGGAAGCCCTCGCCGCCCGTACCCGCTGGCGGATGCCGCTGCCGTACATCGCGGCGTACTGATCGATAACGAAGGCAATTTGCGCGGCCTCGCCGTCAGCCTCCAACTGCCGGGCCATCGCAGCCTCGACGAAGCTTTCGGCGACCGGATGGCCGAAGCGGCCCACGTGAAACGAGATCGCACCACTCAGGCCGGAGCGCCAGTCCGGGTCGGTCTTGTCGAACCGCACCGCCACCTTGTTGCCGTGCCCGAGCGGCAGGCGGTACAGCGCCGCCTCGGTGCGCTCCGGTAAGGCCGGCAGGAAGCGGATACGCTTCAAAGCCTCGGTACCGGCGGTCAGGACGACCGCGCCTGCATCCAGCACTCCGGCGGGCGTCACCAGACGCAGGCGCGCGTCGCGGCGGTCGACCGCCAGCACCGGCGTCTCCCGCCGGATCGCCAGGCCCGCGGCCCGCCGGACGATGTGTGCGCCGAAGCCGCCGGGTACCGTCCAGTTCTGCTCCGTATCCACATAGCGCGTCCAGTCGAGCACGCCCAACTCCGCCGGCGAGACGCTGGTATAGGCGCCGCACCACCAGTCGAAATGGCGGCGGAACAGCGGGTGATCCGGCACGACATCGGCGACCGGCGGGTCCTCGCCCCGCTCAGCCACCTGGCGGATTACAGCGTCGCAGCGTTCGATGTAGGCGCGATGCTCCGCCCGCTCCTCCTCGCTCGCCCACCGGTCGAGATCGTCCAGATACAGGTGAGAGCCGTGGCGGTCTCGTCCATATTGCTGCGCCGGCCCATCGGCCAACACGTTCACATTCGCCGAGTGCAGCCAGGTGCAACCCAGGTCAACCGGATAGCCGAGGCTTGAGTCCGTCAGCGCCCGCCCGCCGACGCGCGCCGCCGCCTCCAACACCAGGTAAGAGGCGCCAGCCGCACGCAGCGCCCGAGCCGCCGCTATCCCCGCAGCACCCGCGCCGACAATGGCGATATCGACGGAAGACGGCATCGCCCGGCCTAGCGCCCGGCCATCATCCGGGTCGCCTCGAAGGTCGCGACGGTCTCGCCCTTCTGGTTGACGATATTGTTCATGGTCTTGACGATGCCGCGATTGCCTTTCGAGGTCTGGCGCACGCTCAGCACCTCGACCTCCACATGGATGGTGTCGCCGACATTGGTCGGCCCCAGCACCTTCAGCGTGCTCTCCAGCATGGCGAGGCCGGTGTGCTGCATGGTCGACTGCACCAGCAGCCCTTCTGCGAAACAGTAGCAAAGCGCCCCCGGCACCGGCCGCGACCCCTGAATTGCGCCCTGGCCGGCATAGGTTTTGTCGGTGAAGATCATCTCGACCATGCCGGTCGCATTGATGAAGTTCACCAGGTCAGCCTCGGTGATCGTGCGGTTGATGGTGCGGAATTTCTGACCCTCGGTCAGGTCGTTCCAGTGCAGGCCAAGGCCGACATAATCCATGGATCTGGTATCCTTGCGCAATCGGAGGTTACAGGCCGCTGAGCGAGGCGATGTCGGTGTCATTGATGCCGACCTTGCGCGCCGCATCCTGGATGCTGGCCCAGGCGTCGTCGGCCAGCGGCACACCGTTGGCGAGACGCTCCGCCTTGGTCGCCCGCTCCGGATCGCCCGGCACCATCACTGGCCGGGCCGGGTCGGCGGGTTTGGCCGCCGTGACGAAGGCGACGTAGTCGGCCACCTCGGCCGCGAAGCCGCCCTGATCGTCCATGGTCGCCGCATCGATATAGATCGACAACAGGC
>CAXBDI010000207.1:0-2499 GCA_963974445.1 uncultured Alphaproteobacteria bacterium | reverse complement strand
TGAAGCAGGGCACGCCCTGAATGCCCATCTGCCGCGCCTTCGCGTCCTCCGCCACGACCGTGTCGTGATAGAGGTCGGTCGCCAGGAACGCCTCCGCCAATTCCACGTCCAGTCCGGCGCGCTCGGTCGCTTCCAGCAGCACGGCGGTCGCGCCGATGTCCTTGCCCTCCAGGAAATAGGTCTGGAACAACGCCTCGACCATCTGCCCTTGCGGGTCGTCGCCGGCCTGCTCCGCCGACCAGGCGATCAGCCGGTGCGAGCGAATGGTGTTCGGCGTGCGCTGCATCAGATCGAAGCGGAAGTCGATATCTTCGGTCGCACCCACATCGCGGATATTGGCATAGATGCGGCCCGCATCGGTCGCGCCGAACTTGGCCCGCAAATACTCTTCCCGCGCCACGCCTGCCGCCGGCATCCACGGATTCAACTGGAACGCGCGCCAGTGAATGGTCGGCTGCACATCCGGCCGCGCGGTCAGGGCGCGTTGCAGGCGCTTCTTGCCGATGTAACACCAGGGGCAGATAGTGTCGGAATAAATGTCGATATGCATGGCGGAGCCTCCGGCCGGCAGTCTCTGGAAAGCAGAGACGAACCATGCGGGCCCGCAGCCCCGCGGGTCAAGCCCAACCTCTCCGCCGTCCCGCAAAGGAGCTTCCCGGTATGGCCGTCAATCCCTCCCCGCCAGCCGATCCGACCAGAGCCTTCCGCCTCGACGGCCGGGTCGTGCTGGTCACCGGCGCATCGCGCGGTCTCGGCCGCGGTTTCGCCGAGGCTCTGGCCGCCGCCGGCGCCACCGTGGCGCTGGCCGCCCGCAGCAAGGATGCACTGGCCGAGGTTCAGGCCGGGATCGAGACTGCCGGCGGCAGCGCCTTCACCCTCCCCCTCGACGTCACCGACAAGGCGCAGGTCGAGGCCGCAGTCGCAACCATCATAGAGCGTGCCGGCCGCATCGACGGCCTGATCAACAACTCCGGCATCGCCATCACCCGCCGCCTGCTCGACGTCAGCGAGGAGGATTGGAACAGCGTGCTCTCCACCAACCTGACCGGCGCCTGGTTCGTCGCGCAGGCCGTGGCCCGGCAGATGGTGGCGCAGTTCAAAGAGGACGGCAGCGGTGGTGCCCAAGGAGGAGCAATCGTCAACATCTCCTCCCTGCTCGGCATCCGCACCAACCCCGGCGTCATCGCCTATAACGCCGCCAAGGCCGGCCTCGACCAGATCACCCGGCAAATGGCCAGCGAGTTGGCGCGCAACGGCGTCCGCGTGAACTCGCTGGCCCCCGGCTACATCCTGACCGACCTGAACCGCGCCTATTTCGAAAGCGAGCCCGGCCAGGCACTGACCGCCCGCATCCCCATGCGTCGCTTAGGCTTGCCGCAAGACCTGATCGGCGCGCTGCTGTTCCTCACCAGCGACGCCTCCCGCTATGTGACGGGGCAGGTGCTGGTGGTCGACGGCGGGCATCAGGTGGCGGGGGTTTAGAGATTTGCAGCCCGGTCCCATATGCTATCATCTCCGCCGGATGGATGGCGCATGATGGCGGGACGATGGCGAACGGCACGGAAAATGAGGCGGCAATCTGGATCGGCAAGGCCTGGGACGGCCTGATCGCCGCCGATCCGGCGTGGGTCGGCGTGTGGGTTGCTGTCGGCATCTTTCTGTTCGGTGGTGTTTGGTTCGTCGTCAAACTTCTGTTTCAGGGTAGGAAGAAGGGTGGCGTTCGGACAACTGGCGCCGCAGGCGGCGGGAATACTGTGAACCAGCCCGGTCGCGATCAGACCACCGCGGGAACCGTCATTCACGGCTTCACGCCGGAACAGTTCGAAGAACAACTGGCCAGGCGTACCGAACATCTGACCGCCCAGATCAAGGACCTCTACCGCCGGCAGGCCGAACTGATGGCCCGGCGAAATGGTGGCAACGAGCAGCCCCTGGCCGACATCGCCGAAGCCCTGCGCCTCGCCGAGGCCGGGCGGGCGGATGCGGAGGCGAAGCGCGCCGATCTGGAAAATGCCTACAAGGCCCAGGTCGAAGAACTGGAGCGGCTCAAGGCGGAACTACGCGCGCTCCAGGAGGATGCACCCGGCATCGACGGCGAACGCCTGCAATCGGCGCTGGCGGCGCTCGATGAAAACCGGACGGAGGAGGCGGACGACCTGCTGGCCGAGTTGCAGCACAGCAATTCGGACACCGCCGCCATCGCCCGCCAGGCCCGCGTGCGCTATGAGCGCGGCCGCCTCGCTGAGGATCGTATCGACTATGCCGCCGCCAAGGATCACTTCATCCGCGCCGCCCAACTGGCGCCAGAGAATGAGGACTATCTGTTCAAGGCGCAATCGCTCGCCAACAAAGCCGGCGATTACGCGCTCGGTCTTCGCTATGCTCAGGATCTGCTGGAGTTGGCGAAACGAGATGGCGAGGACACGCTTGCCTATGCCCGCGCGGCGAATGAAGTCGCCTCCAACCTCAACGCTCAAGGCCGTTATGCCGAGGCCGAGC
>CAXBDI010000206.1:0-2560 GCA_963974445.1 uncultured Alphaproteobacteria bacterium | reverse complement strand
GGATTGAACGAACCCGCTGACGCGGGATTGGAGCGATGTAGCTGGCGGGTTTGGGTTTCCGATGGAAGGGTTTTGCGTGTTGACGCTCATCCCTTGATCAGGAGACCTCCCATGACCGCCAAGGCCCTACACTTGCATCCGTTGCGCCGGCGCATGATCGAAGACATGACGGTGCGCAATCTCTCGCCGGCCACGCAGCGATCCTACCTCCATGCGGTGGCGAAGTTCAGCCGGTATTTCGGCCGCTCGCCGGATCGGTTGGGTCTGGAGGAGGTGCGGACGTTCCAGGTCCACCTGGTATCGACTGGGATTTCGTGGCCGGCGCTGAACCAGACGGTGTGTGCATTGCGGTTCTTTTACGGCGTCACGCTCGGCCATGGAGAGATTCCGGAGCGCATCCCCTACGCACGGGGGCCACGCAAGCTGCCGGTGGTGCTGAGCGCCGACGAGGTGGTCCAGTTCCTCGAGGCGGTGCCGAGCTTGAAGAGCCGGGCGGCGCTGACGACGACCTATGCGGCGGGACTCAGAGCCTCCGAGGCGGTCAGTCTGAAGGTCGGCAATATCGACAGCAAGCGGATGGTGATCCGGGTCGAGCATGGCAAGGGCGGCAAGGACCGTTATGTCATGCTGTCGGCGCAACTACTCAGCATCCTGCGGACCTACTGGCGCCTCACCCGGCCCAGGCACTGGCTGTTTCCCGGCCGCGACGCGAACAAGCCAATCGACGTCCAAGTGCTGTCCGCGGCCTGCCGGTCGGCCCGGACGGCTGCCGGCCTGGACAAGCGGGTCACGGTGCACACACTGCGGCACAGCTTCGCCACCCATCTTCTGGAGAACGGCACCGACATCCGCATCATCCAGGTGCTGCTGGGGCATGCCAACTTGTCGAGCACGGCGCGCTACACGCGGGTCTCGAACGGTCTGATCCGGCGCACGACAAGTCCGCGCGACCGGCTGATCCTGGATCGGGGTCCGGGACAGGCGCTGGAGGTGGTACCGCCCGCCTGATCGCTCGCCATGTCCGTCGGTCTGGAAGTGGCGGACGTCTTCCGCCGCCACGGTAACAGCTATCGCTGCGCCCATGAGGGTCACCTGGGCCGCATCGAGCGGCGGGTGATGAGCGCCATCGCGTTGTGCCGGACGGCGGCGCTGGGCGGCCATATTGAGCATTGTGTGGACTGTGGCTTCATCCGCCATGCCTACAACTCCTGCCGCAACCGGCACTGCCCCAAATGCCAAGGACAGGCCCGCGCCGAGTGGCTGGCGGCCCGCCAGGCCGAGCTGCTGCCGGTGCCGTACTTCCATGTTGTCTTCACCTTGCCGGCGCCGGCCGCTGAGATTGCCTTCCAGAACAAGGCCGCCGTCTATGCCATCCTGTTCCGGACCGCGGCCGAGACATTGCGCAGGATCGCCGCCGATCCCAATCATCTCGGTGCCGAGCTCGGCGTCGTCGCGGTGCTGCACACCTGGGGCCAGACCCTGCAGCACCATCCCCATGTTCATTGCGTCGTGCCGGGTGGAGGCCCCTCGCTCGATGGAACGCGATGGATCGCCTGCCGGCCAGGCTTCTTCCTGCCGGTCCGCGTTCTGTCCCGCTTGTTCCGCCGTCTGTTCCTCGAGCAGTTGCAAGCCGCCTTCGAGGCCGGTGAGTTGGCCTTCTTTGGCGCGCTCGCCGAACTCGCAGAGCCCGCCGCCTTTTCCCGGCGGTTGCGCGAGCTGCGCCGCGTCGAGTGGGTCGTCTACGCCAAGCCGCCCTTCGGCGGCCCTGCCCAGGTTCTGGCCTATCTCGGCCGCTATACGCACAGGGTCGCGATCGCCAATGCCCGGCTGGTCAACGTCACCGATACGGCCGTCGCCTTTCGATGGCGGGACTATCGCCACCACGGCAAGCCGAAGGTCATGACCCTTGGGCCGCACGAGTTCATCCGCCGCTTCCTGCTGCACAGCCTGCCGGACGGCTTCCACCGCATCCGCCACTACGGCTTCCTCGCTAACGGTCACCGCGCCGAGAAGCTGGCGCTGTGCCGCAGGCTGCTCGAGGCGCCGTCCCCAGAACCGGCTATCGTACCGGCCGAGGACACGCCCGCGACGTGGCGGCACAACCGCTGTCCATGCTGCGGCGGCGTAATGATTGTCCTTATCACCCTGCCGGACCCGAAGCCGGGCCGGTCATCCTTCCGGTACGACACCTCATGAGGCGCCCGATCCGACAGCGCCAGAGCCATTGCAGCGGGTGTCCCGGACGCCCACGGAAGCACTTTGCCCGACCGACCAGATGCCGGTCCACGCCACGATCCGACCGTCATCGGAGCCGCTCCTCGCCCGTCCTGCACCTCGCTATGCCGTCCATGACTTCTGTCGCCGGCCACCGCCAAACCCCAACAGCCCCGCGCTGCACCGCGCCAAGCAGCCAGATCCGCTGCTCGGGCCGGCTGCCGCAGACACAATCCCCATAGCCTGAACCCGCCATCCCGCGGGTTCGATCAATCCGGCTTCAATGAGGTCGCGCGCGAGCCAGCCCCCGACCGGTGTCGCGCGACCTCACAGAACCCTCCAGATT
>CAXBDI010000205.1:0-2706 GCA_963974445.1 uncultured Alphaproteobacteria bacterium | reverse complement strand
CTAGGGAGCCGCTATCGCCCAAATCTGTGTCTCAGGAAACTGTAGAGCGGGGGACATGGGAAAAGCCCGCGACATGCTGTTCGTGTTCGTCACCCGCCGCGACGTGCCGCCGACCAACAACATATCCGAACGCCTGTTACGTATGTCGGTGATCTTCCGCAAAGTGACCGGATGTTTCCGCTCAGAATGGGGCGCCGGGCTCTATGCCGACATCCTTTCGGTGATGGCCACCGCTGCCATTCACCATCAAAACGCCCTTGACGCCATCCGCGCTTGCCTCAAAGGCAAGCCCATGCTGCAGACGATTTGACAGGGGGCTGAGCAGTTACTAGGGCGAGGTCCGCGGTAAGTACGGTGGTTCCAGGAGCAGCAGCTTCAATCAATCCACAGTCGGTCAATCCGAGACGTGTGAACTCTGGGCGGTCGGCCGCGGAAGCGCTTAGGACCTGATCTTCCGATGTATCGTTCTTGATCATGTCTCGCAGGGTTTCGAGCAGCCGGGATTTTTCCGGATCAGCATGCTGCGCCAGCAAGTTCGATGCCTCTGCCAGGACGTGCGGTGTCGTAACCAAGCTGTCATAGGGGCGTATGGTCCTGCTCAAAGTATCGAAATCAGCGATGCTGAACGCGGATAGTTTCTTGTGCTTGGTAATGATGCTGCGGTCCGTCCGACCTGCGACCAGGAGAATCAGAACATTGGTATCGAGCAAGAGGCCGCCGGCCACGGCCTAGGCCGCCACTTGCCGAATCTTTACCGAAACGAGCTCGCCGGACAGATCATCGATCTCCAAGGTGCGGTAATACCGTTTAACGTCGGCATTTTTCGGGCCACCTAATGCAATACCCAGCTTACCCATATCCGAATCGCGATAAAAACCTATCGTGATACGCCAGATTTTGGCCTGATCATCGAACGTCACCTCTTCTAGCCCGATATCGTTGATCAGATCGTCAGCGAACAAATCGGAAAAGATAGTTCGTGCGCGTTGAACAGCTTCCTTAACGTTCATCGGGAATCTCCATGCGCCATCCGGCGACAACGCTCATCTTTTTGTAGTATAGCGCCGCAAGCCTGACCCTGTCACCAATCGCCTGGTGGTTGTCCATTCGCTCGTTCCACTAATGTTTACCGCATCGCCTATTGCAAGAGCCAAACTATGACCGACCGCATCCTGATCCTCGATTTCGGCAGCCAGGTGACCCAGTTGATCGCACGGCGGGTGCGGGAGGCCGGGGCCTATTGCGAGATCTGGCCGTTTTTCCGAGGCGAGACGGAGGCGGTGCGCGAGTTCGATCCGGCCGGCCTCATCCTCTCCGGCGGCCCGGCTTCGGTGCATGAGACGACCTCTCCGCAACCGCCCGCCGCCATTTTCGATATGGGCCTGCCGATCCTCGGCATCTGTTATGGCCAGCAGGCGATGGTGCAGGCTTTGGGCGGCACGGTCGAGCCCGCCAACGAGCGGGAATTCGGGCGGGCGCTGGTGGAGGTCCAGGCGGCTTCCGCCCTGTTCGAGCATGTCTGGCAGGCCGGCGAGCGCCACGCGGTCTGGATGAGCCACGGCGACCGCGTCAACGCTCTCGCCCCGGGATTCCAGGTGGTGGCCACCAGCAGCGGCGCGCCGTTTGCCGCCATCGCCGATGAGGATCGGCATTTCTACGGTGTGCAATTTCATCCGGAAGTGGTGCACACCCCCGATGGCGCGGCTTTGCTCGCCAATTTCGTCCAGCGCATCTGCGGCTGCGATGGCGAGTGGACGATGGCGGCGTTCCGCGAGCAGGAGATCGCGCGCATCCGCGAGACGGTCGGCGATGCCAAGGTGATCTGCGGGCTTTCCGGCGGCGTCGATTCCGCCGTCGCCGCGGTTCTGGTGCATGAGGCCATCGGCGATCAACTGACCTGCATCTTCGTCGATACCGGCCTGCTGCGCGCCGGCGAGGCGGAGCAGGTGGTCACCCTGTTCCGCGAGCACTACAACATCCCGCTGGTCCACGCCGACGCCGCCGACACGTTCGTCGGTCGGCTGGCGGGCGTCGACGATCCGGAGCAGAAGCGCAAGATCATCGGTTCTACGTTCATCGACGTGTTCGATGCTGAGGCGGCGAAGATCGGCGGCGCCGACTTCCTGGTGCAAGGCACGCTCTACCCGGACGTGATCGAGAGCGTTTCGGCCCTCGGCGGGCCAAGCGTTACGATCAAGAGTCACCACAACGTCGGCGGTTTGCCGGAGCGGATGAAGCTGAAACTGCTGGAGCCGCTGCGCGAACTGTTCAAGGACGAGGTGCGCATCCTGGGCCGCGAACTCGGCCTCGACGAAGCCTTTGTCGGCCGCCACCCATTCCCCGGCCCCGGCCTCGCCATCCGCATGCCGGGCGCAATTACCGCAGACAAGCTGGCGGTGCTGCGTGCCGCCGACCGGATCTACCTGGAGGAAATCCGCGCCGCCGGCCTTTACGACCACATTTGGCAGGCGTTTGCCGTGCTGCTGCCGGTGCGCACCGTCGGCGTGATGGGCGACCAGCGCACCTACGACTTTGCCTGTGCCTTGCGCGCGGTGACGTCTACCGACGGCATGACCGCCGATTTCTTCCCGTTCGATCATGAGTTTTTGAGCCGTGTCGCCACCCGCATCATCAACGAAGTCAAGGGTATCAACCGGGTCACCTACGACATCACATCAAAGCCGCCGGGCACGATAGAGTGGGAAT
>CAXBDI010000204.1:0-2790 GCA_963974445.1 uncultured Alphaproteobacteria bacterium | reverse complement strand
TCTCGCGCCGCATCGGTACCGGTATCGGGTATAGACCCCCTACGGGGGTCTTAATACCTACCGATACCGGACAACCTCGCCTTGCCACCCGGTACCAAAAACTATGATACCGGTTAGGTACCATCCGATACCGAACCTTTTTTCTGCGTTAATAACAATGACTTAAGAACCTTATCCACTAGATACCAGCCGGTACCGGAGGCCTCTATGACCTGGGCCTGAAGTAAGAAGCCGATCAGCTTGGTATCGACCGACGGTTTTGCATAATTTGCCGCGCTGGCCTGCGTCAATCCGCGGCTCTCGACATAAAAATTAACGACGTCGTCCCGAGAAATGAACGGACTGCCGTCATAAAGATTCGCACCACTATGCCACCAGCATGCTTCAAAATCTTTCTGTAGCTTGATGACCTTGTTGTCCTTTTTTTCATCCACTGGTGCCTCAGCCCTGGTCAATACTGCACTGGTAACGAGATCGCCATCCTCATCCAACCAACCAGCAATAGGCACGGTAGCCAGTGTGCCATAGACCGGATCGGCGACTTCTGCGTCCTTGCTTTTCCGCTGTATGATCTCGATCGTTTCGCCTGGAACCACACTGATCTCTATGTCCAACGCACCACGCCAAGCTGACGATCCTCTGGCACGGTGCTGCGCCTCAGCGTTGACCCCGGTGTGATGAACCAGGATCACGCTGCACCCAAATTCCTGGATAAGCGCGCCGCAGGCGTCCAGCATGGTCTTGGCATCGGTGGCTGAATTCTCGTCTCCAAGCAAATGTCGGTGCAATGTGTCGACCACAATCACTGCCGGCAAATCGCCTAGGGCGCGTATGGCGTCCGCCGTCTTCTGAAATCCGCCGGGCGTGTTCAAATCTATTCCGTGCCGCGATAGCCACATGTCCAGGCTCGTCACGGCGTGATGCTGTTTCCATGCGGCAACCCGCCCGCGCAGACCGTGATGGCCTTCGCCAGCCAGATAGACCACCGGGCCCGGCCGGACCTTGTTGCCGTGCCACTCGGCAATCGCGCCCTTGCTGGCAATGCTCAGAACTTGGTCAAGGACCAGGAATGTCTTACCACCGCCTGACGGCCCGTGCACCATGATCAGCGCATCGCTCTGAATCCAGCGCTTGACCAGCCACTTAATCGGCGCGGGCTCCTTGGCAAAATCATCGGCAGGAATAAGCCAATCATCTGCCGGCGGAAACAGGAGGCCATGCAGATCGTGACCTGCCTGCACGTAGTCATTGGCATCGCCAAGCTCTGACGGCATGACAATCCTGGCACCATGCTTGGCGGCGGCTTCGTCGGCCTTGTTGCGGCCAACGCCGCTGGCATCATGGTCGGCTACGACCACAATATCCTGCTGCGCGCCGTGCGCCTCACGTAGCTGGCGGACCACTTCCGGTAAATTGTTGGCGCTGTAGGCGATGACAACCGGGCGGCTGCTGACCTCATGGATTGTGGCAGCTGTGGCAAAGCCCTCGGCCACAAATATCGTCCCGCCATCCAGATCGCCAAGCGTCCAAGAGCATCCGCGCGTGACCGCACCAGGATGGTATCGCTTCTCATCGCCAATATATTGCAGGCTGGAGAGATTGCCGGCAACATCAAAGAGCGGCACAATCAACCGGCCATCGCCAGTAGCCCTAACACCGTTCGCTTGTATGCATTTTTTTTTGAGATACGGATGATCGGGGCTCGCGGCGATGGCACTTGCCCAAATGTCTGCGACCGTCTCAGCGGCGACCTCAGCCTTGCGTTGGCGCTCTTCATCGCGTCGGGCCTTGGCCTCAGACTGTCGCCGGACAATGGCCATCTGCTCGACGGCTGATAGCTCCCGACCAACGTCAGCGCGGAACACCACGTCCATCTGGTCCCGCCAGCAGCCGAAACGCCCGGCTACCGGCTCATCAGGGAATGCTACATACCAGCCACTATTGTCACGAGATCTGCCTTTCGTCGAAAACCGATGCAGGTTGCCGTCTATCACGATCTTGCTCGGTGGATCTATGCCGGCTAAACGCATGGCCTCAGCCAGTTGGATTTCCGGCGGATCTACATGCCGGTTTGTCGGTAAGCGGAAGCCGCCTTCAATTTTCGCCATTTTTTGTCCCTACCCTATCGTCTATCAGCTTTCCATGTCGCTGCGCGTCCAAGAGGATGCCGCAGCACGCCATGACGCGACCAAGATGCGAGACACCGCTTTCCGGGTCAATGTCTTCGATCTCCTGCCATGCTTTGATATGCCGGAGCATGGCATCAATATAGACGGTAGCAGCAACGGAGTGCTCCCGCCAGTTCCAGGGTCCGTACTTTTCCGCCCCCAACTGATGTGCCCCGGCAGCCGCTTCCAAGGCAGCCAAGGGGACCAAGCCAAGGCTAGGCTTCTGGATGCCGTAGATTGTTTTTGGATTTTGGTCTGGTAAATCAGTCGTCATTTTTTCCTCCTGTTTGCATTTTTTGTTTTTAGGGGTTTACATACCGAATGTAAACCCTTAATGTAATTTTCATAGGCAACCGGCAATCACGCCAACCGCCAACCAACCGGAGAAAACAAATGCAAAACATAACCATTATAGTTAACGAAAACCTCACTCCGTATCGTGACCCCGCAGAAGATGCAAAGCCCCCGACAGAACTGGCTAGGTTCACTACTGCTTCTGGCGTGACCTTCGACCACGAAGAGCTAGACAATCTAGTTGAGGCCATCAAAACTTTCAGCGGTTGTGGCAGTGCTGTAACGGTCAAAGTTTTTTTTGAAACTAACAATTTTTAGGGTTTACATC
>CAXBDI010000203.1:0-2822 GCA_963974445.1 uncultured Alphaproteobacteria bacterium | reverse complement strand
CCGAAGCCGAACATGAAGCGGCCGCGGGTCATATGGTCCATCTGTGCGACGCGGTTCGCGACCATAAACGGGTTGTGATAAGGCAGCGAGATCACGCCGCTGCCCAACCGGATATGCCGCGTGCGCTCCGCTGCCATGGCGCAGAAAATCTCCGGGCTGGAGATGATTTCGAAGCCGCCGGAATGATGCTCGCCAATCCACGCCTCGTCATAGGCGAGGCCGTCCAGATGCTGCACCAACTCCATATCCCGCTCGATGGCCAGGGTGGGATTCTCGTTCATCGTATGGAACGGCGCAAGAAAGATGCCAAAGCGCATATGGTTGACGGACATGGGGGCCGAGTCCTTTGCAAACGTGATTGCGAATTCTTGGCCTCAGACTAGGCGAGATGGCCGCCGTTGATAAGGGGCTTGGCAAAGCGCGACTTTGCGTCCGACAATACGAGCCAAGAGGTAGCGCCGCTGTCTGACCGCTAAAGGATCCTCCCTACCATGACCGACGATTGGCCGACCGTGCTCGCGCGCACCGGGCTCGAAACGACCTACGATCAATTTCCCGACGATGTCCGCGAAGCCTTCGCCTCGGCCCAAGGGCTGGTCGAGCGGATGCAGGCGAAACCGGTATTCACCGACGAGCCGGCGCATGTGTTCCAGGCCGGCCGCTTGTCAGACCGGACGGGAGACAAGGCGTGAGCGACGATCTCTTCTACATGAGCGCCGCCGAGGCCGGGCGCAAAATTGCCGCCCGCGATCTCTCGTCCCTCGAACTGACCGACGCCCTGTTGGCCCGTACCGAGAAGCTCGACGGCAAGCTCAACGCCTACGTCGAAGTGCTGGGCGATGCGGCCCGCGCGAGTGCGGCAGCCGCCGATACAGCGGTGGCCAAGGGTGAGATCAAAGGCCCGCTGCACGGCGTGCCGGTCGCGCTGAAGGATATCATCGACCTGGAAGGCGTGCGCACCACCGCCCATTCCAAGATTCTGCTGGAGAACGTCGCGAAATCCGACTCGTTCGTCGCCATGCGCCTAAAGCAGGCCGGGTGCGTGATTACCGGCAAGCTCTCGACCCACGAGTTCGCGCTCGGCGGCCCGGCCTTTGACCTGCCATTCCCACCGGCCCGCAACCCCTGGAACCCGGAGCACCACCCGGGCGGCTCGTCCTCCGGCGCTGGCACCAGTGTCGCCGCAGGCATGGTGCCGATGGCGCTTGGCTCCGATACCGGCGGCAGCGTGCGCAATCCGGCGTCGTGTTGCGGCATTGTCGGCATCAAGCCAACCTATGGCCGCGTCTCACGCGCCGGCGTCGTGCCGCTGTCGTTCAGCCTCGACAATGTCGGCCCGCTCACCCGCACGGTCGAGGACAACGCCCTGATCCTGCACGCCATCGCCGGCCACGACCCGAACGATCCGTCGAGCGACCCGCGGCCCGTTCCGGACTACACAGCCACCCTGCGCGACGGCGTCAAAGGGCTAAAAATTGGCCTAATTCGCCACTTCTATACGGAGGACTTGCAGGCGGACGCCGAAGTGGCCGCCAGTGTCGAGGCCACAGCCGAACTGCTGCAAAGCCTGGGCGCGGAGGTGCGCGAGATTCGCCTGCCGCCGCTGGCGCAATATGCTGCCTGCAACCGCGTCATTCTGCTGGCCGAGGCCTACGCCATCCATCAGCAATGGCTAAAAACCCGCCCCGGCGACTATTCCGCCACCACCCGCCGCCGCCTGCTGCCCGGCGCGTTCCTGACCGCCGCCGACTATGTCGATGGGATGCGAACGCGCGAGAAACTGGTCGCGGCCTTTTATGAGGCGATGCAGGGGCTGGATGCCGCCGTCACCGTCTCCTCGATGGAAACGCCGGCGAATCTCAGCGACATGCAGGAGGTCGAGCGCACATATCCCCGGCAAGCCCGCGCACCATTCAACCTGATCGGCAACCCGGCCATCGCCATCCCGACCGGTCACCACACGAACGGCTTGCCGCTGTCGTTGCAGATCGTCGGCAAAGCCTTCGACGAAGCCATGTGCTTCCGTATCGCCTGGGCGGTGGAGCAGGAGTTGAACGTCGGCGTGCAACGGCCACCGGTGTAGCGGGCCGCGGTGAGTGAAGGAGGTCGGAGCATGCTAGCACTCGCCAAAATCGCTGCGGAGGAGGGCGGCGTCGCCGTGCGCGAATTCGCCATTCCGTCGCCCGGGCCCGGCGAGGTGCTGATCAAGATGCGGGCCGCCGGCATCTGCGGCACCGACATGCAAATCTACAAATGGGCGCCCAGAATGCGCCCCCGCGTGCAGGTGCCGCGCATTCTGGGACATGAGATGGCGGGCCACATCCATGCGCTTGGCGAAGGCGTCTCCCGCCTGAAAGTCGGCGATTTCGTCAGCCTGGAAAGCCACATCTTTTGCGGCCACTGCCGCCAATGCCGGGCAGGGCAGGCGCATGTCTGCCGCGACCTCGGCTATCCCGGCATCTCCATCGACGGCGGGTTTGCCGAATGGGCGGTGGTGCCGGAGCAAATCTGCTGGGTGAACCCGCCCGACATGGACCCCTATATCGCCGCGATGCTGGAGCCCTACGGTATCAGCGTCTACGCCAGCGCCGTCGGCACCGGCGTCGCCGGGCAGAGCGTGCTGGTCAACGGCTGCGGCCCCATCGGCATGATGAACGTGGCCACGGCACGGGCGCTCGGCGCGGCGCAAATCCTCGCCGTCGATCCCAACCCGAAACGCCGGGCGATGGCCGGCCAGATGGGCGCGGACCGGGTGCTCGATCCGTTTGAGGAGGATGTCGCCAAGGCCTGCCAGGACATGACGCACGGCTATGGCATCGACG
>CAXBDI010000202.1:0-2848 GCA_963974445.1 uncultured Alphaproteobacteria bacterium | reverse complement strand
GAGCGGGCGTGGCAATCCAGACTGCCGCCAAAGCGCTGGGCAGAGGCTCAACCCTAGGTCGCCACGCGCCCTACGGTCGCTCGCGATGACGCGGGGAATTTAAGCCAAGCCCTCGCGCAGAACCGCCGTTGCCATTGACAGACCGCTATTTGTTCCCTATAGGTTCTAAAACTCTCACCAACTGAATGCCACCGAACCGCCCCAAACAGTTCACGTCTGCTAACAAACGTTAAGGTCACAACCACCACAACGGTACTCAGTTACCACACCCGCCCTCAAGCAAACGACTCAATCTCATCCTCAGAGACGTTGCCCGGCACGATCACCACCGGAATGTGCAACTGCCCAACCCATTTGCCGGTCAGCGCCGTCACCAAAGGCCCCGGTCCGTCGCGGCCCGTCGCGGCGCCGAGGATCAGGAAGGCGATGCTCGGGTCTTCATTGATCTGCTCGATCACCTCGTCGCGGCGGTCGCCCTCGCGGATGTAGAACACCGGCGGCGTGTCGCACCAGCGCATTACGTGGTCAGCGGCGCGGGCCAGCACACGCTCCGCCTCCGCCTGCGCCTCCGCCCGCATCAGGTCGCCGACGCTGGACCAGTGCTGGTACTCCGTCGCCTCCTGATCGATGACGTAGAGCAGGCCGATATGCGCGCCGGTACGCCGCGCCCGGCGGGCCGCAAATTGCAATGCAACCGACAGTTCGTCAGTGTCGTCCACCACGCAGAGCAGCATCCTGCCAACGGCCTTGCGCGTATCGATTGCACCCAACTCGGTTTTGAGATCACTCATCTATCGTCGTCCAAATACCATTCCGGCCGCATATCCTGCCACCGCTGCGACGACAATAGCAAATATGCCGTAGAGCGCAGGCTGATGCTGAGCGAACCGGAACACCGATTCTTCCAGGCCGCCCTTGGCAATCGAGAGCGGAATGGCGGTGGTCGAGGTGACCCAGCCGTCTTCCACATGGTAGACGTTGACCTGGTATTCGCCGGTGGGGACGTTGGCCGGAAAGCTCACCCGGGTGCGGAACAGCGAGCCGCCCAACACCTCGATCCGCCCGGTCGCCGCCGAGTATAACTGCCGCGCTTCTTTGCGGCGCAGCAGCGCCTCGCGGAACACCGCAGCCCGCGCCGGATCGGTGGACGTCGCCGGCGTCAGGTTCAGGTAGCGGAAGCCGACGCCGTTCTCCTGCAGGACATCAGCGAGTTCGGTATCGGAAAGGCCCTCGGTCGCCGCTACATAATAATAGCCAGGCACGGCCTCAAACTCGACGCTATCGGTGTTGATCCAGATACCGCTAACCCTCGCCTTTTTGCGCACAACGACGCTGGCTTCCGGCCCACTGATCGTGACGATGACACCGCCGGCGCTATCGGTAACGCCGTACAACAATAGCTCCGTCCCGGCAAAGCCAGTGGTGATCTTGATCTCCTGCTGCGAGAGGTCGGCGATCAGCGTACCGGCGGCCGCGGGCGGCGCGACTGCGGCGAGAACTGCAAACCATACGCAGGCGAGGAGGAAGAAGAGCCACTGCATCAATGCCTGCCCTCCATGCCGAATTGCAGGCTGAACAGGTCGTTGGGCTCGATCAGCAGATCGAACAGCAGCTTGCCGCAGGTCAGCAAGACCAGCAAAGCCAACACAATCCGGAACTGCGCACCGGACACCTTCGCACCGATTGCCGTCCCCAGTTGAACCCCAACCACCGAGCCGATCAGCAAAACCAGCGCCAGAAATATGTCTACTGTCTGGGTGGTGTAAGCCTGCAGAAAGGTGACGTTCGCGACGACGAACAGGATCTGAAACAGCGACGTCCCGGCGACGACATTGGTCGGCATCCCCAGCAGGTAGATCATCGCCGGCACCATGATGAAGCCGCCGCCAACCCCCATCAGCGCGGCCAGCAGGCCGATGAAGGCGCCGATGGAAAGCGGCAGCAACGCGCTGATATACAGGCGCGAGCGGCGGAAGCGCACTTTGAACGGCAGTCCGTGCAGCCAGGAATGCTGGTGCAGCTTCCCCCGGCGCACCGTACCGCGGCGTGCGCGCAGCAGCGCCCGGCCGCTTTCGGCAAACATCAGCGAACCGATGGAGCCGAGAAAGATCACATAGAGCAGGGAGATCACCAGATCGACCTGCCCCAATTCGCGCAACAGCTTGAAAACGTAGACACCGATGCTGGAGCCGATCACACCGCCGCCGAGCAGCACGAATCCCATGGTGAAATCGACGTTTTTGCGCCGCCAATGCGCGATCACGCCGGTAATCGACGTCGCCACCAGTTGGTTTGCGCCACTTGCGACCGCGACTGCCGGGGGAATGCCGATAAAGATCAGGGCCGGCGTCATCAAGAAACCGCCGCCTACCCCAAACAAGCCGGACAGAAAACCGATGACCCCACCCAAGCCCAACAGCAAGAAGACATCCACTGAAATTTCGGCTATGGGCAAATAGAGCTGCATGCGGCCAAGTTCTTGCTACGGGCATATGTTTGGCGCAGCGCAACACGGCGTGCGGAATCAAACGCCTATGTATGCGCCCCAAGCCGAGGCAATGCAAGGGCGTGCGGCCTCAGATACAGGGCTATCGCATTTGGCCGAGTATGGATCGAGCGAAGTCGTTGGACCATCCGGAGCGTTTTCGTTTGCGGCGAATGGAGATGCCGGGGCGGGCGGTTTGCAGGAGGTTGAGGGCCAGTTTTCGGATTGTGGCGAGGTTTTCCGGGCCGTTATCCTTGCGGGCGCGGGCGTTATCGCGCGCGAGGCTTCATAGCCCACGGCCCGTTATCCTTGCCGGCGCGCGTCACCGTCGCCTCGATCATGCCAAGCGAGGCAAGGCCAGGC
>CAXBDI010000201.1:0-2885 GCA_963974445.1 uncultured Alphaproteobacteria bacterium | reverse complement strand
CTTGGGGCCGGATCGCATCGCTGATCGAAACCGCCAAGATCAACGGCATCGAACCCTTCGCCTACCTCAAGGCCACCCTCGAAGCGATTGCCTGCGGCCATCCCAATGACCGCCTCGATGAGCTCCTGCCCTGGAACTGGACGCCAACGTCAAGCTGAGTGACTTGTGGGGCGTGCGCACCGCTTACGATTCAACAGGATGGAGTTGTAAAGGACCTGCGACGACCACACTTCCGCCCCGCTCGGCAGGATCCATATAATGTGAAACAAGGCGGCCGAAATTGTCGCCAGCATCAGGTTGGTACCAGGCCCGGCCGCGGCGACGAATACCATGTCCCGTCGCGGATTGCGCAGGCGATGGAAGGCCACGGGCACCGGCTTGGCCCAGCCGAACAAGAAGGGTGCGCGGATCAGGAGAAGCAGGGCGGGCAGCAGGACGGTCCCGAAAGGATCGACGTGCTTGAGCGGATTCAACGTCAGTCGGCCATGGCGGTAGGCGGTATCGTCGCCGAGCCACCAAGCGGCATAGCCATGGGCCGCCTCGTGCAACGTCACGGCGAACAGGACCGGAATCACCCAAGTCGAAGCGCTATAGATAAGGTCACCCATATTGCCGCTCATGCCCATGGCAGGTCCCTCAACACCCTTTCGCCACCGGTTGGTCCTGGCGTCCCCGCGCTGGATCGGCTACGGGCTCTACAACCTGACCGTGGCGGACGACAACCAGCGTGCCTTCGTTCAAGGGAACCCAATTCTCTTGGGTCAGGGGGACGCTGGCCAATAATGTGGTGCCGAGTTCCTGCATCTCGACGGTTAGGCCCGCGGTGTCGAGCCTCTGTCCGCCCGGCCGGTGCGGACGGTGCAGCATGGTGAGGCCGGGCGGTTGGGGCTTGCTGAGGACGCCCCCGTCGTCGAAAACGCGCCGGTGGGCGTGGCCGAACAGGACGTCGCCATCGCTGTAGAGGAAGTTCGCGGTGCCCAGGCGGCGCAAGTCGGCGGCGAAGTCGCTCACGATCTCCATCCGTTTGTCCAGATCCGGCGGCAGGTGCGCGTCGGTCCACAGCGATTCCAGTCGTTGCAATAGCACGCAGAATGCGTGTTCGGAATCCGTCTGACCAAGCGGCCGGTACCGCGGTCCCTCGAACGGCAGACGGGTGAACACATCCTCCAACGTTCCATTGTGCGCGAAAAGGTGCATCCGACCGCCCAGCTCCTGGCGGAACGGGTGGCAGTTCTCCAGCATCCGTGCCCCAATGGATCCATGGCGGACATGCGCAATGACGGTATGGCTGGTAATGCGGCGTCTGGCGATGAATCTCACCCACGGGCTGCGGTCCATCTCTTTGGCTTCCTTGATCAACCGGACATCGCGATCTTCGATGTAGCCGATACCCCAGCCGCTGCGGTTCAGGTGCGTCAAACCGCCGTGCTTGGCGAACTCCTTGAGCGAATAGTTGATCGTCGCCGGCCTCGCGCTCGACATTCCGAAAAGCTCGCACATTGGCCTATCGTCTCCTCTCCTCCCATCCCCGAAGCCATCTCCGCGAAGCGATACTCGCGGACCGTACCCGGCCATCTACTTAATCTGCAGAATATCGTAAGTCGCCTTCACTCGAGCGCAGCTGGCTTTGCTGGGCGTGAATGTAAGACCGGCCAAGGTATCGCCTTTCTCGATCGCCTGATCGTAGCTTTCCTTTGTCCATCCTTTCGACTTCATGAATGCGCCGGACCATCTCATGAACAGATCGCTTTCTTTCTTGTAGCCGCATTCAGTCAACTTCGTCGCCATGGCGCTTGACCAGGTGGCAAAGCCGATTGGGTCGTCAGGTGCGGAAAGTCCCGCCAAGCTATCGCCCGCAACGAAGTTGTGAATTCTTTGCCCGAGGTTTTGCAGTCCGTTGGCGACCTTGTCCGTTGCCACTTTCCCGCCGGTGGCAAGATCGCTCCCGATATCCCGCGCTTCCGCCACTGCAGCCGAAGTCGCGCTGTCGAGATGCTGATTGGCCCATGCCCAGGCACTCTGAAGGTGGGTCGACGCCGCCTTCATGTCCTGTCCGGTCTGTATACTCTTCGTCTCGGCCCAGTCCTTTGCCGCTTTCAAATAGTGGTGCTCGGCCAAGGCCCGGTGCACATCGGCGAAGGTATTGTTGAGTCTTTCGGCAGATGATACCCCGCCTTTTCGAAGATCCCCAGCAAGTGTGGTCAGCTCTGTAGTCGCTTGAGACAAGGCCTTCTTACCCTCGTCCGTTGCCCGGTCAGTCTCTATTTTGATATAGGCGGCACCTCGGTCGACCGCCGCGGCCGCTGCGGGAAGGTCGTTTTTCAGAAAACCCTCTCTCGCCTTGTGGAACTCGGCAGACACGCGGTCAAGGAGCGTGGCCGAAACTTGTTCGGACGCGGGACTCGACTCCGATGCTGCGAATGCGGTTCGCACCTCCGGCACTCCCAAAGCGAGTACGCAAACGGCCAACACCGTAGCGGTACCAATGATTGCTTTCGTCATTTTGAAGTTGTCCTTTCCATGGTTTCCCGGAGACTGCGACGCACCTAGACTTAGGAGAACGCTGAGTCGCCGACAGATAAATTTAGCTTCCGCCGCATGCCTGGTACAGAAAGTCCAGTTTTTATGCCCTTCTAAAGCCTGGAATAGCTTTTCCAGGCTTTGCGCGCGAAATTGGCCGCAATCCGGCCCATCCACGTCGATGGGCCGGCTGCCAAAGCGCCATTTCGATTAGTCTTCCTTGTGCTCGCCCGCCTCGGCGGCCGAGACCTTGACGACCGCACCGCTCGCGGCGTCGATCATCACCTTGTGCACAGCCTTGTCCTTGGCGACCTCGACCTCAAACAGCATCTTGCCATCCTCGTTCTCGAACGCGGCCTCGATGG
>CAXBDI010000200.1:0-2943 GCA_963974445.1 uncultured Alphaproteobacteria bacterium | reverse complement strand
ATCGCCGATGGCGGTCAGATTGGCGGCGGAGCCATGGCCGATTTGCCCGACGATCACCGGTCCGACATGCAACCCGATGCCGAATCGCAGTGGCTCTTTCAACTCGCTCGCTAGATCCATGTTAAGGATCTGCAACTGTTCGGACATGGCTTTGACCGCCGCAACCGCTTGCCGGCAGGCGGTGTCGCGATCCACCTCCAACCCGAACAAGGCCATCATCCCGTCGCCAATGTACTTGTCGACATGGCCGCCATTGGCTTCGACCTGCTCGCTCATCGCCTTGAAATACTGGTTCAGCACGAACACGACGTCATAGGGCAAGCGGTGCTCGGAGAAATTGGTGAAGGCGCGGATGTCGGTGAACATCACCACCAACTCGCGTTCCGTGCCATGCCGGTTGATGTGGTCGTCGCCGGCAGTGCTCAACGCGCTGCCTGGCGTCAGCAGCGGCGTTACCTCCAGCGGTGCAGTCACGTGCAGTTGGCAGGCCAGACGCACGCCAGGCGGCGCGCCTACCCGCTTCAGCACCCGCTGCTCAGCGACGGACGGTGGCGACAGGCGGTCCGCCTCCGCCCCTACCCGCACCCGACAGGTCGAGCAACGCCCGCGCCCGCCGCAGACCGAGGCATGCGGCACCCCAAAGCGCCGGCTGGCCTCCAAGACGGTCGTCCCACGCTGCACAGAAAAGCGGCGGCCTTGCGGGTAAGACAGCACGATCTGGCCCCGCCACGCCCGCACCGCCCGCACACCCCTGACGGCCAAGAGCCCGGCGACCAGCAACACCAAGGCCGAGACAGCACTTTTCTTGCCCGCCTCGACGAAACGCACCACTGGCTGCCCGGGGAATTCGGCAGCCCGCAGCATGTCGGCGGTCCAATAGCGGTCGGCGGCTTTCAACGCCGCGATTTCTTTGCCCGCCGACACGAATCCCGCGAACCCCAGCACTGGCAACAGCACGGCTATGGCCAGCAGGTATGGCTGAAGCGCGCGGTATGTCGGATAGAGCCGTCCCCAGAAATGCAGACCGATGCAGCCGTGCAGCCACACCGCGGCGACGAGCCAAACCATTGGCCACGCTTTGGCTGGCCAGCCAAGGCCGATGACGAACGAATAGCTGTCCTCATACCCGAACACCTCATGGCCAAGGCGCGTCACCAACAGGTGCTCGACCAGTACCAGGGGAATGAGGAAACCCAGGATAATCTGGAACCATTGCCAGACCGGCAGGCGCCAGGAGTTGCCGGAATAGACCTTGGCCACCGCCAACACCACGTGGACAACCGCACTGCCGGCCAGGGCGATGGTGCCGGGCAGGCTGCGCCAGAAACCGACGAAGTAGAGGCGCACCGCCTCCATATCGGCCAGCGACCACAGCCCGACCGAGTGATTGGCCAGGTGGGTCGCCGCGTAGATCATCAGAACGAGGCCGCTCCATAGCCGCAGCCGTTGCACCCAATCGCCTTGCAGACTGATCGCATCGACCAGCCGGCGGGGAGTCTTAGAGGCGAGCTTGTCGTACCAGATCGGCAAGCGAGGCCTCCGGGCGGGCGCCCATGTGACTGATGATCTCGGCGGCGCAAATGCTGCCGATGCGGGCGCAGGCCGCCCAGTCCTTGCCCTGCGTCAGGCTGTAGAGAAAGCCAGCGGCGTACAGATCGCCGGCGCCGGTCGTGTCGACGACCTTGGCGACCGCCTCGGCCGGCACTTCCACCCGCTCACCGCCGGCGA
The DNA here is from genome assembly GCA_963974445.1 of uncultured Alphaproteobacteria bacterium. GTDB lineage: Bacteria > Pseudomonadota > Alphaproteobacteria > Bin95 > Bin95 > JACKII01. Next base: position 1,215 of record CAXBDI010000200.1, on the reverse strand, counting down.
TGACCACAGAGCCCGCGCCGCTCCGCGTCAAGACAGCGACATCGGTAAAGGCGGTGACGCGCCTGGCAGCCTCGTCGAAGCTGTCGGTCTGGAACAGCGACGTAATCTCCGCCTCGTTCGCGAACAGGATATCGACCTGCCCACCGATCAGCTCCAGAAACGTGTCGCGATGCCGTTCGACACAGAAGGGATCGGAAAGGGTCAGCGCAACCTTGCGGCCATGCTCGTGCGCGATGCTGGCGGCGTCGGCGATAGCGGCTTTGGCGCGCGGGTCGTCCCAGAGATAGCCCTCCAGATAGGTGACCGCGCCGGCGGCGATCAGGTCGGCGTCGATGTCGGATTTGTCCAACTCGGTGCAGGCGCCCAGATAAGTCATCATCGTGCGCTCCGCATCCGGCGTCACGAAGACGAAACAGCGGGCCGTGCTCTTGCCGCTGGTGGCCGGCGAAGCCGTGAACGCAACGCCGCCCGCCCGGATATCGTGGCCGAAAATGCCGCCAAGCTGGTCGTCGCGCACCCGCCCGATATAGCCGCCACGGCCGCCGAGCGCGGCGACGCCGGCAATCGTATTAGCAGCCGACCCGCCGGACATCTCCACCGCCGAGCCCATTTTCCGATAGATCGCGTCGGCCTGCGCCTCGTCGATCAGCGTCATCACGCCTTTTTCCAGGCTGTTGTCGGCAATGAACGCATCATCGACATGAGCCAGGATATCGACGATGGCGTTGCCGATACCGACGACGTCGTAGGTGGTTGCAGGCATAGGGCCGCTCCTGATGGGCATATAGAGAGAGTTAGCGTGCGGGCCGCATCGTACAAGACTCCGGCGCCGGCGCTCAACGTGACGGGATGACAGCGCGTCCCGTAGTATCGCAAACGTGATCCGCTAGAGCAGACCCTGATCCAATGGGATCGTAGCGCCGAATGGCACGCGCAATGGCGCGAACGGCGGGCCCGCCGGCCTTGAACCCGGCGATCCGGTCTCTCTCGACAGGTCCAAGATGAGCGTAGCTTGACATGGCGACGCCGTTTTTCTGTTGGACGACAGACAGATACCAAATCCGTCAACGGTGTTGCACCTCACCCTGGAATCCACCGTACCATATGGCACCGACCCTCTATTTGTCCAAGCACCGCAAAGCGCTAGCTGGCTGTTCGCCTCGTCGAATTCGACGTCGCCAACCATCGCCAAGGCGCCCCCGAGCCCCTAGCCGT
>CAXBDI010000199.1:0-2948 GCA_963974445.1 uncultured Alphaproteobacteria bacterium | reverse complement strand
GGCCCTCTGCTGGGACCGCATGCGCCCAAGCCGCAGCCTCTGCCCTACGGCATTGCCGAATACGACGCCTTGCATCCGCTGGAGTTGGATGGCTTCCCGAGTGGCGAGGCGCAGATCGCTTCGCTGGCTGACGATATCGCCTACAACAACCACGATTTCGACGACGGCCTGCGCGCCGGCCTGTTCGAGTTGGACGAGATCGCCGGCCTGCCGCTGATCGGCGGCCTGCTGGCGGAGGTGCGGGTAAAATATCCGAAGCTTGACCGCCAGCGCACGATCTATGAGACGATTCGCCGGATGATCGGCGCCATGGTTTACGACCTGACCGACGAGACCCGCCGCCGCCTGGCCGATGCCGCCCCGGACAGCGTCGAGGCCTTGCGTGGCTTGGGCCGGCCGGTGGCTGCGTTCTCCGATCCCATGGCGCGCGACTTGGACGCCTTGCGCACCTTCCTGATGCATCGCATGTATCGGCACTTCAGGGTGAACCGGATGACGGTGAAGGCCAAGCGGGTGATCGGCGACCTCTATGATGAGTTCGTGGCCGAGCCGCAAATCCTGCCGCCGGAATGGTTCAGCGAAACCGATGGCCCGGGTGGTCTGCAAACGCAACGGGTGGTCGGCGACTATATCGCTGGCATGACCGACCGGTTTGCGCTGCGGGAGCACCAACGCCTATTCGATTACGACGATAGTCAATTATGAACGTATTCAATCACTTCTACGATGTTGTTCAAGTAGCTTTGGCAGACATGGTCGCCGAGGGAGTGCTGCCGCAGGGCTTGCCGCTCGACCGCGCCGGCGTCGACCCGCCGCGCGATGCGAGCCATGGCGACCTTGCCTGTAACGCCGCCATGGTGCTGGCGAAGGGCGCAGGCCAGAAACCGCGCGACCTGGCGGAGAAACTGGCCGCAGCATTGGCCCAAAACCCCGACATTGTCGCGACCGAGGTCGCCGGGCCGGGTTTTCTCAACCTGCGGCTGGCGCCATCGTTTTGGCAAGCACAGGTCGCGGACATTCTGCGGGCGGGCGAGGCCTATGGCGACAGCGGCCTAGGCCAACGGGTGAAGGTGAATGTCGAGTATGTCTCGGCCAACCCGACCGGGCCGATGCACATCGGCCACGCCCGCGGTGCGGTGGTCGGCGATGCGCTGGCGCGGCTGCTGGCCAAGGCTGGCTATGACGTGACCAAGGAATACTACATCAACGATGCTGGCGGGCAGATCGATGTGCTGGCCCGCTCGGCCTTTCTGCGCTACCGCGAGGCTCTGGGCGAGGATATCGGCGAGATCCCGGCGGGCCTCTATCCCGGCGACTATCTTGTGCCGGTGGGTCAAGGGCTTAAATTAAGCTACGGGGACACCCTGACCGTAATGAGCGAAGATGGCTGGCTCGCCGTCATTCGCAAAGCAGCTGTCGCCGAGATGATGCGGCTAATCCGAACGGATCTAGCCGCCCTTGGTGTTTATCACAACGTCGTTACGTCCGAACAAAAACTCATCGCGTCAGGTGCAGTAGAAAAAGCGCTAGATGCTTTGGACAAAGCTGGCCTGATCTACACCGGCGTGCTGGAGCCGCCCAAGGGCAAGCTGCCGGACGATTGGGAGGAACGGCCGCAAACCCTGTTCAAGTCGACGCAATTCGGCGACGATGTCGATCGGCCAGTAAAAAAATCCGATGGCTCCTGGACGTATTTTGCCAGTGACGTCGCCTATCATCAGGACAAATACCGCCGCGGTTTCACCCAATTGATCGACGTCTGGGGCGCCGACCATGGCGGCTATGTCAAGCGCGTTGCCGCCAGCGTCAAGGCGCTTTCCGGCGGCAAGGCGGTGCTCGACGTGAAGCTCTGCCAAATGGTGCGGCTGATGCGCGATGGCGAGCAGGTGCGGATGAGCAAACGTTCCGGCGATTTCGTCACCCTGCGAGAGTTAGTGGACGAGGTCGGGCGCGACGTCGTGCGCTTTATCATGCTGACACGCAAGAACGACGCGCCGCTGGACTTCGACCTGGCCAAGGTGGTGGAGGAAAGCCGCGACAACCCTGTGTTCTACGTCCAATACGCCCATGCCCGCGCGCATTCCGTCCTGCGCCACGCGACCGAGGCGTTCGGGGCGGAAGCGGTGACGGCGGAGGCGCTGGCGGGCGCTGACCTGTCGCTGCTGACCGACGAGGACGAGCTTGGGCTGATCAAGACGCTGGCGAACTGGCCCAGAATTATCGAGCAGGCCGCTATAGCGCATGAACCGCACCGAATCGCATTCTATCTTGGGGAGGTCGCCGCGGCCTTTCACGCCCTCTGGAACAAGGGCCGCGATGACACGACATTGCGTTTCATCCAAACGGAAGCGCCGCAGCAGACCATGGCGAGGCTAGCACTGGTCAGGGCGATGGCGACCGTGGTGGCGTCCGGGTTGGGCGTGATGGGTGTTCAACCCAAGGAGAGCATGTGAGTGTGGTTTGGTAGAAAGCCATCGCCGCGGAACGACGATCCGGAACATGAAGCGCGCCCTGGCCTGCTCACCAAAGGATTTCGCTGGTTTGTGGCGATATTCACAGGCCTGCTGCTGGGAACCCTGATCGTCTGGGTGTTGACCGGCACGCCGGAAGAAACGCCGCCGATGATCGTCGGCTCGGCGGTTCCGGAGCGGCGCATGCCGGAAGACCAGTCCGGCCTGGTGCCGAACCAGGACCAGCCGATTTACGAGCGGGTAGCTCCAGGCGCCGTTGCCGGGCGTGGCGAAGAGCTGCTGACCGGACCGGAACGCCCGTTGACCCAGAACGAGATTGCGGCCCAGGCAACGGCGCAGGACATCGGCCGGAACCCGCCACAACCTGCCGACACATCGCCGGCTGCCCCTCCGGCGGAAGCAGCGACGGTAGCGCCAGTGCAGGCTGAGGACACACCGGCAGTCACCCCGCCCGCCGCACCACCGGAAACCGTAGCC
>CAXBDI010000198.1:0-2977 GCA_963974445.1 uncultured Alphaproteobacteria bacterium | reverse complement strand
GACAACACCAGCCATTTCCGCATGGACCCGGACATTCCGCTGGTCGTGCCGGAGGTCAATCCGGAGGCGCTGGCCGGCTTCACCAACCGCAACATCGTCGCCAATCCGAACTGCTCGACGATCCAGATGGTGGTCGCCCTGAAGCCCTTGCACGATATCGCCCGCATCAAGCGGGTGGTCGTCGCCACCTACCAGGCGGCGGGCGGCGCCGGCAAATCCGGCATGGACGAGCTGTTCCGCCAGACCAAGGGCATCTACCAGATGGACGACGTGCCGCCGACCGTCTTCCCCAAGCAGATCGCCTTCAACGTCATTCCGCAGATCGACGTCTTCATGGAGGACGGCTCCACCAAGGAAGAGTGGAAGATGGTGCACGAGACCAAAAAGATCCTGGATCAGGAGATCGAGGTCGTCGCCACCTGCGTGCGGGTGCCGGTCATGGTTGGCCATTCCGAGGCGGTCAACATCGAGTTCGAGGAGCCCATCGACCTGGATCAGGCGTACGAAGCACTGCAAAACGCCCCCGGCGTGGTGCTGATCGACCGTCGCGAGGATGGCGGTTATATGACGCCGGTGGAGGCGACGGGCGACCCGGCGGTGTTCGTCTCGCGCCTGCGCGAAGACCCGACCGTACCCTATGGCCTGACCATGTGGGTGGTCTCCGACAACCTGCGCAAAGGTGCCGCCTACAACGCGGTGCAGATCGCCGAGACCTTGATCAACGAGTATATGTAAGGGGTTAGGCGCTCCCTCACCGCTCCTTTGTCCCGGGCTTGACCCGGGATCCATTCCAGAATCTGGAAAAGCACTGCCAACGCCTGTCGCTTTTTCGGCATGGACCCCGGATCAAGTCCGGGGAAGGGGGCGCCCGTTAAAGGGGGGGGGCGTTAAGGTACACACCTCCTGTCGCACTACCCCACAATCGCGTGCGGCAGAAAGCGGGAGGTATCGCGGGTCACTGGCGTCGCATCCTCGCGGATGCCGATGCCCATGGGCTCGCCGCGCACCACCCATGAGCCAATGACGGTGTAGTTGCCGGCAAAGCGTGGCAGTGGGTGCAGGGCCTGCACGACGTATCCCTCGGCGCCGTATGGGCCCTCGACCGTATAGCGCTCGCCGGAGGCCTCGACCCATTCGACGTTCGACCCCTCGCGGCTGAACAGCGGTTTGCGCACATAACCGCCTGACAAAGCACTAACGCCCGGGTCGCCGTCGAACCAGGCCGGCAGCAGGTTCGGATGGCCTGGAAAGAACCGCCAGAGCAGTGGCAGCAGGCCCTTGTTCGACAGGATCGCCTTCCACGGCGGCTCCAGCCAACGCACGCCGGCGGTGGGCAAATGCTTGGCAAAGGCGTCTTCGAACACCTGCTCCCACGGGTAGAGCTTAAACAGCGCCTCGATCACATAGTCTTGTGCGTCGGAGAACCGCCCGACGGCATCGACGCCGATCTGCTCCAGCGGCACGTAGGCGGTCGAAAGCCCGGCTTGGCGGGCGCAATCCTCCAGATAGGCGACGGTGCCCCGATCCTCCGCGTGGCCCTCGACGGAGGAAAAGTGCAGGTAGCTTCCGGGATCGAACGCCTCGAACGCTGCGACCAAGCCCTCCTGAATGCTGTTGAACTGGTCGGCATCCGGCGGCATCCGCCCGAACACCCGCGCCTGCTCCAGCCAGACCCATTGAAAGAAGGCGCTTTCATAGAGCGAGGTTGGCGTGTCGGCGTTATATTCGTAGAGCTTGGCCGGACCCTGGCCGTCATAGGCGAAGTCCATGCGGCCATAGAGCGGCGGCTGGCGCTGGAACCAGCTTTGCGCGATGAAGTCCCAATAGGCCGGCGGAATCGCCAACTGCCGCAGCAATTCCTCATCGCGGCAGGCGCGGTCCACCACCTCCATACACATCGCCTCGATGGCCGCTGTCGGCGCTTCGATATCCTGCTCGATCTGGCGAAGAGTGAAGCGGTAGTGCGCGCGCTCGTCCCAATAGGGATCGCCGGCGATGGTGTGGAAGTGAAAGCCGAGCGCGGTGGCTTGCGCCCGCCAATCCGGCCGCTCGGCGGAGGCAACGCGCAGCATCAGCGTGCCAACTCGCGCACCGCGGCGATCAATTCCGGGGCATCCCACTCCGCCGGGCCGATGTAACTTGCGGCGATCTCGCCGGCGGAATTGACGATATAGGTGCGCGGCAATCCTCGTCCCGGCAGCGACCGGGTGAACTCGCCCATGGGATCGAGATAGGGCTTGAGGTTGTCGAGGCCGTGCTGCGCCATGAAGGGTGCGACCTTGGTCATGCCCTCGCGGTCGGAGGAAACGGCCACAACCACGATACCGTCGGCTGCCACCTGCGTCTGCAAGCGGTCGAGCGACGGCATCTCGCGCACACACGGCCCGCACCATGTCGCCCACAGGTTGACGACGACGCCCTTGCCCTTGAAGTCGGCGAGCGTCAACGGATTGCCTTCGGCATCGGTAAAGCCCTGGGTCGGCACCGCCTTGGGCGGGTCGTGCCGATCCAGCATCTCCGCCCAATCGACCGCGCCCACCGGCTGCGCCGACGTGTCTATCGGCACATTGCGAACGACCCGCGGCGGCTCGGCTTCCCCTCCGCCAGTCACCGTGTCATACAGGGCCACCGCTACCGCGATCACCGCCAACAGTAATATCAGAGCAATCCACCGCATGTCTCAGTCTTCCTCCGATGTTCCCGCCGCCGATGGCGACAACGCCAATCCTTTGTGGGGTGGCCGCTTCGCCGCCGGTCCGGCTGCCATCATGGCAGAGATCAACGTCTCTATCGATTTCGACAAGCGCCTGGCGCCGGAGGATATCGCCGGCTCCCGTGCGCATGCGGCCATGCTTGCAGATCAAGGGATTATCACGGCCAAAGACAATGCGGCCATTCAACAAGGCTTGAACCAGGTCGAGGCTGAGATTGCGGACGGCAGCTTCCCCTTCCGCCCCGAACTCGAAGACATCCACAT
>CAXBDI010000197.1:0-3045 GCA_963974445.1 uncultured Alphaproteobacteria bacterium | reverse complement strand
GGGGAGAATTTGGGCAAGATCACGCCGGTGATCCCCGACGTAGCCGTGCGCATGCACAAGGGCTGGGTCGAGAGCCCTGGCCATTATACGAACATGATCAACAAGGACTTCGACCGCGTCGGCATCGGCTGCGCGCAGGACGCCAAACAGACCTTGTGCACACAGGCTTTCGGCGGGCTGGCGGCGCAACTGGCGGACCCGTTGCCGTTGGTCTTCAGCCGCGGCCAGCGGGTTGAACTGCAGCCGGCCTTGCAGCCGCTGAGCTATGCCGGCTGGCATCTGGTCGATTTTGCCGGGAAAAAGCAGTCCGGCGGCAAAACCCGCCAGTTTCAGCCGCCCAAAGGGCTGCGCGGCGAATTTCAGATGGAGGTTCTGGCCGAGAAACGCATCTCGAAAATCCGCAGCATCATCTATCAATTCTTCGGCCCCACCGTCATTCTGGAGTAGCGTGCATGACCGAGTCTCGGGCGTTCGCCGCGGCCGCGGAACTCTATCACCAATATTTCACTGGCCTGATCTTGGCGGTCAGCCTGCATCGTGGCCGCCACGACGCCGGCGAGTGGATCTACCGGGTGTTCCGGCATCAGCATCATGAGAAATTTCTCTCCAGCTTCGACAAGCTGGGGCTGACCGGCATGCCGGATGCGGTGGCTTGTGCGGCCTACCACTACCTCTCGAACAGCGTCGGCGGCGTCGGCGTGCAGTTCATGCGCGAGAGCGATGCCAAGGCCTGGGTGCGCTTCGTGCCGCCGCGCTGGGTCTATCCGGGCGCCACCATCTGTGGCGTGCCGAGCGAGGTCAGCCGCGGCATGCTGCGCGGCTGGTATGCGCAGAACGGTGTCAGCCTTGGCAATCCGCGCCTGGGCTTCATCTGCACGGCGCAGACGACGGACGGGCAGCACGGGCTCGCTGGCTACTTCCTGGAGCACGACCGCGACCTGGCCCCGGACGAGCGGCTGCGTTACGCGCCCGGCGAACTGCCGCCGCCATTCGACGCCGCCGCAGCCCCGCAATTGCCCGCCGCCGACTGGCCGGAGGAGCGGCTGGCCAAGGCCAACCGCAACTACGCCATGGAGTATGTCCGCACCGGGCTGCCGCGCATGGCGGAGCTGTTCGGACCGGCAGAGACCCAGGCCATCGCCGGCCACGCCGCCCGGCAGATCGGCGCGCAGACCTATCAGGTGACGGCGGCCAGCCTCGGCATTTCCGGCGATACACCCGCAGAATTCGCACGCTTCATCGCCGCTGTCGCCGAGGCCGAGGGCGACGCAGCGGAGGTGTCGACCGACGGCGCCACCGCCATCGTCCGCCGCCACGCCTGGCGGCTGGTGCGCAATCTGCCGGCACAACACCCTTGCGTGTTCGACGCCTGGAACGGGCTGTTCGAAGGGGCGCTGATGGTCCACAATCGCTTTTGCGTGTTGGACGTTGCGCAACGCCTGGATTATGGCGACCCTTGTATCGAGTGGCGCATCCGCGTGCGCCCAACCTATCATTCTTAAGACTGGAGTCTAAACCGATGAAACTGCTTGGTGGTTTTCTTTCCCCCTATGTGCGCCGCACCGCCGTGTCCCTGAATGTCATGGGCCTGCCCTATGATTCGGAGAAGGTGCCGGTGTGGGACGAGCCGGAGGCGGTGAAAAAGCACAATCCGCTGGTCCGCATCCCGACCCTCGTGCTCGACGATGGCGATTCGCTGGTGGAGAGCTATGCGATCCTCGACGCGCTCGACGAGATGGCCGGTGACAAGCGCCTGACCCCCGCCAGCGGGGCCGAGCGCCGCAAGGTGATGAAGGTGACCGCCGTCGGCGTCGGCGCCATCGACAAGACCATTTGGGCCGTCTACGAGCAGCGCTTCCATTCCAAGGAGAAGGTCGAACGCTCCTGGGTCGAGCATAACGAGGCGCAGGCGGTCGGCGGTTTCGAGTGGCTGAACGGTCTGGCGGAGAAGGCCGGCGACGGCTGGCTCTGCGGGTCGAAACTGACACAGGCGGATATCACCGCGGCGGTCGGCTTCTCGTTCGCGAAATTCACTCGGCCAAAGTTGGGCCTGGCCGAAAAGTTCCCGGCGCTGGAGGCCCACAACGCCCGCTGCGAAGCCACGGACGCGTTCAAAGCCGCAGCGTTGCCTGCTCCGCCGAAAAAGTAGGCTTCGTCGAGACCTCTACCGCTTTTGCAATGAAGCACCCTTTCCCTGAACTTGTTTCAGGGCCCATGCCGGAGAGCCTGCCGCAAAGTTCGGACTCTGTCGGATGCGCTCAGGCATGGGACCCGGGGCAAACCCGGGACAATGGGGGGCAAAAAAGTAGGCTTTGCCGAGACCTCTATATAGCGCGACTATCTGTATGAGAGGCCGCATTGCCTGGCCAGAACTGTTCCCGCAGGATCTTTGCTTGCCGCATTAGAGGTGTTCCCGAGGGTCACTTCGGAGGCAGGCATGAGGCGGATCAGCATGGCGACGAGAGACGAACTCCTGAAGGCAGATCTCGTGGCCCACGGCGGTCCTTCGGCGAGCGGCGGCTTCGTGCAGACGCTGACCCTCACCGACGTGGCCACCGGATCGACCGAATGCGCGGCCCTGCTGTTTCGCGAACAGCACCTGCTCGGGGAGGTGATGACCTCGCTGCGTGCGGCCCTGCCGTTGCCGCTGCTCGGGCATCGACACGGACAACGACAGCGTGTTCATGAATGAGACGATCAAGGCTTGGTGCGAGGAGGCGCAGGTCGGGACCCGATAACGTACACAATCTTTCGCACATTTGCTGAGCGCGGTGGTTCCGATCAGACTGACTGAGAGGAACCGAAGATGGACGACCAGACAGACCGAAAACCGATGGGCGAGGTTATCCAGATCGACGAAGCCCGCATCCGCGATCACCTGAGTGAGATGGTGCGGGGCACGGTCGAAGAGGCCTTGATCGAGATGTATCTGGCCGGGGTCTCGGTCCGGCGGGTCGAGGACATTACCGGGGCGCTGTGGGGCGCGCGGGTGTACCGGTCCACAGTTATGAGACATCGAACTGGGCTTAAGCGGCGAGTTGGGTG
>CAXBDI010000196.1:0-3092 GCA_963974445.1 uncultured Alphaproteobacteria bacterium | reverse complement strand
TACGAGACCGAGGTTCTTCGCACATATGTTACCGAACAGGAACATATAGCCAAAATATCGCACCAACCCCTTATATGTTCCCGACCGGGAACATTCGGCCTTGTATCGATCCGATAGCACCATATGTTACCGAGCAGGAACATCAGTCTTCCTGGCCAATCAGTCGAGATGCTGCCATGAGCAACGAAGATCAATCGTCCGCCCTATCGCAACCGGATCAGTCCGGTGCCGAAGATGCGCGCCGTTTCGGTCTGATGGTCCGTGTCAGGCGCAAGGCACAGGGGCTGCGCCAGGAGGATGTGGCCAGCGCGACCGGCGTGGGCCGGCGCTACATCGTGGACATGGAAAACGGGAAGCCGACCCTGCGGATCGGCCCGGCCCTGATGATTGCGCGGTTCCTCGGCATCGTGCCGATGATTGAGCACGCGCTGAGCGCGCCGCAAGACAGTGATCTTCCCGACATGATCCCCGAATATCCGTCCGACAGGATTGCCGAAGATCTGTCAGACGATTTGCCGCCGGTGGAGGACTGAGATGAAAATCTTCTACGAAAGCCGGGAAGTGGCCGAAATCGCGCCGGGCAAGGACGGGGCGGCGACGCTGACCTATAACCCAGACTGGCAGGGGACCCAGGGCGCCTTCCCGGTGTCGACAAGGATGCCTCTCGAGGTTGCGCGCCATGGGGCTGGCGAGGTGCTGCCGTGGGTGGCGAACCTGCTGCCGGAAAGCCAGCAGCTCGAAATGGTGGCCCGCGCCACCGGCGCCTCTCAGACCGACCCCCTCGCGCTGCTGGCCAGCATCGGGCGGGATACTGCCGGAGCAATGTCCTTCTCCGAGCGGGGCTTCACGCAAATGACCACCCGGGAGGTGCCCGACGAGACTGCACTCGAACGGATCATCCAGGAACTGCCGCAGAAGCCATTCCTCGTCGGTGAGGATGGTGTCTCTATGTCCCTGGCCGGTGTCCAGTCCAAGATCGGCGTGCACGTCGGCGAGGAGGGCATGATCTCGATCCCCGTCGAAGGCGCGCCGTCGACCTGGATCCTGAAGCCGGATTCGGGGAGCCTGCCCGGCGGGGTCTATAACGAGTCGCTGTGCCTGCGCTTGGCGCACCTCGTGGGGCTCGCCGCGCCGGAGGTGCGGGTAGGGCGCGCTGGCGCGCGGCGGTATCTTCTGGTGAAACGCTACGACCGGCGGCGGCAGGGTGAGAGTTGGCGCCGCCTGCACCAGGAAGACATGTGCCAGGCCTTGGGGCGTCTGCCGAGCGCGAAGTATGAGCGCAACGAGACCGGGCAGCGCGGCCCCACGGTCCGCGATATTGTCGCCGTGATGCGCTCGCTCGATCCGCTGCGCGGCGTGTTGTCGATTTTCGACTACGTGATTTTCAACGCCATCGCCTGCAATACCGACGCCCATGCGAAGAACTATTCGGTCATGGTCACGGCCTCCGGCGCCAGCCTGGCGCCGATCTATGACGTGATGTGCGCCAAGCTCTGGCCGGACATCACCAGCAAGCAGGCGATGTCGGTCGCGACGAAGTGGGAAGGCGACTACTTCAAGGGTCGCCACTGGCAGCGAGAGGCCGCACTCTGTGGCCTGAACTCCACGGCCGCGCTGCGTCGCGTCGAGATGCTTTGCAAGACGACCATGAAGCATTTGCCGCAGGCAGTGGAGGAAGTCATTGCGATGGACCCCGACGCCGAGCATTGGGTGCGTGAAGTGGAAAAATACATAGCCGAGCGCGCCACCTTCCTGGTCAACGGCCTTGGCGAGCAGGACCCGGAGGCGACGACCTGGGCGCGGGCGCGCCTCGATGCGGTGGGCTGACGAACTTCGTAGTGGTCTGTGGCCTGCTGCTGGTTTCGTGGACGCAGGGTTAGGTTTGCATAATTCGGTCCTCGAATGCCGTGGGGCTTAGGTAGCCTAACTTGGAATGGCGTCGCCTGGGATTGTAGAAGCGCTCGATGTAGCCGAACACGTCGGTACGAGCCTCATTGCGCGTCCGGTAGACCTTGCGGGCGGTGCGCTGGTTGCTGCGAAAGGGTCGCTCGATCAGCGGCATCGGGGGTTCTCGAAGGGGCCGCCGGGATAGGGCCGGAGCTACCCACCTTGCCGCCCAACGACTTGGAAACGGATTATTTCACTGTTCTTGCGGTTCTGGCTTTTTTGCTTCGCGGGTCGAACCAAAGTTCTCAGAGTAATGGTCAGGCGAGACAAACAGGCCATGCACGAACTTTGAAACGTCACAAGAAGGAATAAGCCAATGGGCCTGGACATCGTAGCCGTCAATCGGATCAAGCGTATCATTTGCAACGTGGATGCAGAGGGGTGGCCAATCGATCCGGTGACTGGGGCGCGCCTTGACCATGAGACACTTTTCAGGGGGTACCAGAATCCAGATTTTCCGGGGGTCGCAGACGAGATCGAAGAGGGCACCTTCTATGGTTTCGAGAAGTCCGTATCCTTCAGTGCCGGGTCCTATTCCTCTTACGGCGGTTGGCGGGACAAACTGGCCGCTCTCGCAGGATGGCCAAAATCCAGATTCTGGCATTACGCCAAGGATCGCTGGGCTGAATCCCACTGTGCGCGCTGCTGGGCGGGAGAAACCGGCCCCTTCTCCGACCTCATCGATTTCTCGGACTGTTCCGGCCTGCTGGGGGCGTCGGAGGCAGCAAGATTGGCAAGTAACTTCGCCCAGTACCAATCCTTGGCAAACCGGCACGAGGACGAGGATATGCGCTGTCTCTACAATAAATGGCGGTCCGCATGCGAGCTGGCCGCAGACGAAGGGTGTATCATTTTCTGCTGAGGAGGTGCCGTCGCTGGCGGCACATTTTCCACGCTCCCGCATCGTCACTGCTGTTTCACCCCAAGCGACTGCTGTTGGCGGAGTTCGCCACAGAAACGAACCGTCTCCGGCAAGGCGGTTCCGTTTTCACGCAGATCGTCCAGATCCACGCTCGCGCCCTGCTCAGACATGGTATCCGTCCGGTGTGACTGCCCTGCCTACGTGATGGAGTGGGTGATAGTGTCCACCATCGGTAGTGGACATCTTGAGGTTGGTTATGGCGGGAAAGAAGGGCTTGAAGAAG
>CAXBDI010000195.1:0-3119 GCA_963974445.1 uncultured Alphaproteobacteria bacterium | reverse complement strand
GTTTACGGCTCACGACGCTGGTCCGGCAGGGTGTTGCGATCCTCTTGATCGCAGCATTGGCCGCGATAGGTCTGCCGTTGCGGGGTGAGACTGCCGGCGGGGCGGCGCATGCAAATGGTAGTGCGCTTTCCCATCAGGGTCATCATGGCGATGGTGCGAGTCCACCGGATCAGGTGGCGATCGCGGCCTGTTGCGACGTGCAGGCCGGACAATGCCTGGGCAGCTTTGTCGGACCGGGCGTTTCGGCAGCCGCAACGCCGGAGCCTTTCGTGACGGGCGTCCGTCCGGGTCGAGACGATCCGAGCGCCGGCCGCCGGCACGATGTGGAACTGCCACCGCCGAGGGTCTGATCTTCAGTGACGCGCGAACCGGCTGCGGCCGCGTTCGGGTGCTTTTCTGCCACTGATCGATCTTTAGACTCTCGACGAGGACTATATCCTATGCGCAAAACACATTCGCCGAAACTGATCGGCGCTGCTGCGGCCATTGCCTTTGCTCTGGCCGCTTCCCCCGCCCTGTCTTCCCCCGCCCGGTCTGGTGGCGGCCATGATGAACAGGTCGATACCGGCAAGCCGGGCAAGGCGTCTAACGCGACCCGGACCGTGACCGTGACCATGTACGACACCTACTATGAACCGGAGAAATTGACCTTCAAAGAGGGTGAGACCGTGCGGTTCATCATCGAAAACAAGGGCGAGCTCGTGCACGAATTCAACATCGCCACCGCCGCTATGCACAAAGCCCATGCGCCGGAAATGATGATGATGATGGAGCAAGGCGTTCTGGAGCCCGACAAGATCAATATGGAGGCCGCAAAGCAAATGCAGGCCAAAATGGGCCATGGCCTGCATAAGGCGCCGAACAGCGCCCTGCTGGAGCCCGGCAAATCGGCGGAGATCGTCTGGACCTTCCCGGAGGAGACCGAGGCCGAACTGGAGTACGCCTGCAACGTGCCCGGCCACTATGAGTCCGGTATGGTCGGCAAGATCAAGCTCGACGATTAAATCTTGGACGGCGCTGCCGCAGTGCGGCAGCGCCTCGCCCTCGCGAAAGGCATTCCTATGAGTATCACGCGCCACATGCGCGCCATCGGGCTCGGGCTAAGCTTGGCTCTGTGGCTGGCGCTACCGGCCTCCGCCGGTACGTACGATTTAACCGTCGATCCGGTCACCATCGATACCGGCGAATTCACCCGCAGCGGCATTGGCTACAACGGTGCTTCGCCGGGGCCGGTGCTGCGGTTCAAGGAAGGCGAGGAGGTGACCATCAATGTTACCAATAACCTCTCTGAATCGACCTCGGTCCACTGGCACGGCCTGATTCTGCCGTTTCAGCAGGATGGCGTGCCGGGCATCAGCTACCCCGGCATCGCCGCAGGCGAGACCTTCACCTACCGTTTCCCCATCCAGCAATCCGGCACCTATTGGTTCCACAGCCACACGGGCTTTCAGGAACCGGACGGAGCCTATGGCGCCATCGTCATCGAGCCCAAGGAGCGGGAACCGTTCCGCTACGACCGAGAGTATGTGGTGCAATTGGCCGACGCGCATCCGCATAGCGGCAACCGCATCTGGCGCAATTTGAAGCTGATGTCGGATTACTACAACCGGAAGCAGCGGACGATTTTCGACTTCTTTTCCGATGTGGAGGAGAAGGGGCTCGGCAGCACGTTGGCGGATCGGCGCGCCTGGGGCAACATGCGGATGATGCCAACCGACATCGAAGACCTGCAGGGCGTCGTCCCGCTGATCAACGGCAAGGCGCCGGCCCAAAATTGGACCGGCGTGTTCAAGCCGGGCGAGCGCGTGCGCCTGCGCTTCATCAACTCCTCCGGCATGACCTATTACGACATCCGGATTCCGGGGTTGAAAATGACAGTGGTGCAGGCGGACGGCAACACCGTGCAGCCGGTCACGGTCGACGAATTCCGCATCAGCGTCGCGGAAGTCTTTGACGTCATTGTGCAGCCGATGGAGGACAAGGCCTACACGATCTTCGCGGAATCCATGGGTCGCACGGCGTACGCCCGCGGCACGCTGGCGCCGCGCGAAGGCATGGCGGCGGCGGTGCCGGACTTGCGGGCGCCGCCATTGTTGACCATGGGAGACATGGCCGGCATGGCGGGGATGGACGGCATGGACATGGCCGGCATGGCGGGCATGGACCATAGCAGCATGACGCAGGAGAAACCGGCTGCCGGCGGTCACACAATGCCGGACGGCATGGTGATGCAGGGCGGCATGGAGCAAAGCCCGATGGACCACAGCAAGATGGATCGTGGCGCGATGGCGCAGGAGAAACCGGCTGCCGGCGGTCACTCAATGCCGGACGGCACGGCCATGCCGGGCAGCATGGAGCAAAGCCCGATGGACCACAGCCAGCATGACATGACGGCCGGCCCGGCGAACGATCCCTTCTATGCGCCCGGCAGCGGCCTGACGCCGACAGCGGCAAACGGCGGTAAGTTTCTCTCCTATACCGATTTGAAGGCGCAAAAGCCGCTCTACCCGTATCGCAAGGCCACCCGCGAAATCGAACTGCGGCTGACCGGCAATATGGAACGCTATATCTGGTCGATCAACGGCGTGAAGTTCGAGGATGCCGACCCGATTCGCCTGCAATACGGTGAGCGGGTGCGGATCAAATTCATCAACGAAACCATGATGACCCACCCGATGCATCTGCACGGCATGTGGTCGATCCTCGACAACGGCAGTGGCAAGTGGAACCCGATCAAGCACACCGTCAGCGTTGCTCCCGGGACGACACTCAATATGGAAACCGAGGTCGATGCGCCCGGCCAGTGGGCGTTTCACTGCCATCTGTCTTATCATGCCGAGGCTGGCATGTTCCGCATGGTAGTCGTCGAAGGCGGCCCGTCGGACAAGCAGGCCATGGCCCAACCAACCACCGGCAATGGGGGCTGAACCGATGACCCGATACATGACAGGAGCCCTCGCTGGCGCGGTGGTTCTGGGACTGACTGCGCCTGCTTTCGCCGAAAAACCGATCTGGGGCATTCGGGCGGAGCAGATGGAGTATCGCGTCGCCGAAGGCGGCAATTCGGCGGTCTGGGATTTCGACGCCCTCTACGGCAACGACGAGATCAAGCTCGTCTG
>CAXBDI010000194.1:0-3159 GCA_963974445.1 uncultured Alphaproteobacteria bacterium | reverse complement strand
TGCGCAGGATGTCTTCGGAGGGGCCGCGCAGCACCAGGTCCATGCGCTTGCCGCCGACCGTCACCTCGGCGACGCGCAGGCCGTCGTTGAACACGTCGATGGTCTGGCCGAGATCGGTTGCGGTGATGCCGGCGTCGGACAGGCGGGCGCGGTTAGGGATCACCCGCACCTCCGGCGCGCCCAGCGTCAGGTCCGGCAAGGGCCGCATCTGATGGCCCTCGGCCCGCGGCAGCGCCTGCTCGACATTGCCGGCGGCGCGGCCCGCGACCCCGACGATCTCCTGCAGATCCGGGCCGGAGATATCCAGATTGATCGCCCGCGACCCGCCAATGCCGCGCCCGAATAGCGAGGCGTTGCGGAAGAAGCCGATGGTGCCAGGCTCCTCGAACACCGGCGCCTGCATCGCCGGGATCAGGTCCAGCACCCGCGACGGATCGGCGGAGCGCGCGATCACCAGCGTGCGCGACGGCAATGCGACGAAGTAGAAGTCCTGGATTTTCGGCGTGCCGTCGGCGTTGTCCTCCGGCCCGCTTTCGCTCACCCACATCGGCTTGGTCCGGGTTTCCACCCGGCTCGCGATCTCCGTCATCGTCTCCAGATTATAGCCGGGCGGCGGGATCATGAAGCCGATGATCAGGTTGCGGTTGCCGTCCGGCAGGTAGTCCAGCTTCGGCAGCAGCAGCAGGGTCGCCCCCGTGGCGACCAGCACGATGCCGGCGACCGAGCCGATGGCGACGAACCGGTTGCGCAGCACGAGGCGCACATAGCCGATGACGATGCGCGAAAACCAGTCGGCGAAATCGTCGACGACCGGGATGCGCATCGGCTTTTCGGAGACCGGCCGGGTCAACAGGCTCTGCGCCATCGCCGGGATCATCGTAATGGCGACGACCAGGGACAGAAAGACCGAGACCGAGATCGCCACCGCGATATCGCGGAACAATTGCCCGACCTCCAGGTCCATCACCAGCAGCGGGATGAACACCATGACGGTGGTCAGCGCCGACACCAGAATAGCGCCCCAAACTTGGTTTGCGCCCTCATAGGCGGCCTCCTTGGGCGATCTGCCCTCCTCGCGCAGCCGGTAGATGTTCTCCAGCACGACAATCGCCGCATCGACCACCATGCCGACGGCAAACGCAATACCGGCGAGCGAGATGACGTTGATCGACCGCCCCAACGCGGCCATCGCCACGAACGAGCCGATCACCGACACCGGAATGGCGATGGAGACGATCAGCGTCGGCCGCCACGAGCGCAGGAACAGCATCAGCAGTGCGGCGGCCAGCAAGCCGCCGATCAGGATATTTTGCTGCACCAGATCGATGGCCGAATCGATGTAGATCGTCTCGTCATAGGTCTGGATCAGCCGCAGCTTGGCGCGGGGCAGGAAATCGCGGTTGAGTTCGGCGACGGCCTCGCGGATGCCATCCATCGTCTCGATGACGTTCGCGCCGGTCTCGCGGTAGAGCGGAAGGGCGATGGCGGATTCACCGAGGCGCCGGATGGTGGCGCGCGGCTTGGCATAGCCGAAGCCGATATCGGCGACGTCGGCGACGGTCACGCGGGCGATGCGCCCGCTGGCCGGATCGCTAAGCGAGCGCAGCACCACCGCGCCCACCTCCGCCGGCGTCGTCAACTCGCCCTCGGTCCGCACCACATAGGTGCGCTTGCCCTCACTGACATCACCTGCCGACATCGAGGCGTTGGCGGCCCGCAATGTGCGCACGATCTCGCCGATGGTCAGGCTGTAGTACGCCATCTGCTCCGGCTTGACGGTGATCTGCAACTGCCGCTCGGCGCCGCCATAGACGTTGGTGCCGGCGACACCGGGCACCCGCTCCAGCCGCTCCGCCACCACATCCTCGACAAAGTCGTAGAAGGTGTGGATCGGCGCGTCGCTGCCTGGCTGCCGGGTGATGATGAACCAGGCGATGGCGTTGTCTTCGGAAGACGCGGTCTTCAGCGACGGCTCGTCCGCCTCCGCCGGGTAGCCGTTGACCTGGTCCAGCCGGTTCGAGACCAGCAGCAGCGCCTGGTCCATGTTCTGGCCGACCTGGAAATTCAGCGTGATGTTGGCTTCGCCGGTCTCCGCCGTGCTCTGGATGCTTTCCAGGCCGCGCAGCCCGCGCAGCGCATCCTCCTGGCGGTTGACGATTTCGCGCTCGACCTCCGCCGGGGCGGCGCCGGGCCAGCGGGTCTCGATCTCGACGATGGGTTTGCGCACGTCCGGGATCAGTTGGATCGGGATGGTCTGCAAGGCGAGGACGCCGAACAGCACCACCAGGATCACGCCGGCGATGATGGCGATCGGCCGTTCGATGGCATAGCGGATCAAATTCATGAGCCGGCTCCTTTGCCCGCCTCTTTCGCCTGCGCGGCGGGCCTGGCGTCTGCCTCTGGCTGCGCCTCTGCCGTCGGCTTGGCGTCTTCGTCTGGCTTGGCGCTGCCCGGCGATCCCTCACCGGTAGTCACCGGTTGGCCGGGCCGCAGCCGCTCATTGCCGCGCACCACGGCCAGCATACCGGCCTCCAGGCCATCCAGCACGACAAAGCGGCCCTCGGCGGACTCACCCAATTGCACGCGCTTGCGCACCGCCTTGCCGTCTTCGACGATATAGACGTAATAGCCGCCTTGCTCGATCACCGCATCCTTGTGCACCGTCAACACATCGCGCGCCGCGCCGACCGGCACCCGCACGGTCACCGCCGCACCGGTCGCGGCGTTTACCGCGCTCGGATCGAATTTCGGCGTAAAGCGCACGGCGCGGGTCCGCGACATCGCGTTTTCTTCCGGAATCACGGCGCGGACGACGGCATGCTGCGGCTCGCGATTGTCCAACTCTACCGCGACGTCCAAACCCGGCTCCAGCCCGACGATGCGGGTCGCCGGTACGTCTGCCTCGATCTCCAGCGAGCGGTCGTCGATCAGGTCGACCACTGGTGCACCGTCGACCACGAAGGCACCCGGCTGGATATAGCGGCGCGACACCACCCCGGCGAACGGCGCCTTGATCCGCGAGCGCTTCAGATCGAGTTCCGCGAGCGCCAGGTCGGCCTTGGCGGTTTCCAGCACGGCGGTGAACTCGGCGATCTGCAGCCGCGCCTGCAGCGACGCATTGGCGAGGTCGTCGAGACGCGCCTGACTGAACGCCGCCGA
>CAXBDI010000193.1:0-3285 GCA_963974445.1 uncultured Alphaproteobacteria bacterium | reverse complement strand
AGGCGGTTGTTCATGATGTGGTCCATCATCCACAGCGCCGTCTCGGCAATCCGCGCCGGAAACTCGCCGATCTCGATGCCGTAGAACTGGTCCACGTCCACCACCGACAGCACCGCCACGTCCAACTGCGTCTGCAACTGGCCGCTGGCGTCGCGGTCATAGGCGGCGATCTCCAGCAGCACCTCGATCTCCAACGCCCGCAACTCGCGGTAGGCGATGATCAGGAAGTTGCCGCAGCCGCAGGCCGGATCGAGAAACCGCAACGTGCCCAGCCGCCGCTGAAAGCGCTGCAACTCCGCCCGTCGCCGGCTGTCGCGGCGACCCTTCAGCCGTTCGAACTCGGCCCGCAGATCGTCCAGGAACAGCGGCTCGATCACCTTCAGGATGTTCTTTTCGGTGGTGTAGTGCGCGCCCTGCGCCCGCCGCTCCTTCGGGTTCATCACCGACTGGAACAGCGAGCCGAAAATCGCCGGCGAAATCTCCGACCAGTTGAAATTGGCCGCCTCGATCAACGCCGCGCGCATGGTGGCGTCGAACGCCGGGATGCGCAATGGCTGGGCGAACAGGTCGCCGTTGATGTAGCAAAAGTCCCTGAGGTCCGCGTCCAGGTTGGTTTGCCACTTCTCCTCTGGCGTATTGAGTAGTTGGAACAATTCCGACAGCCTCGGCCCCAGGTCGGAGCCATCCTCCGCCGTCCGATCCTCCAGCAGGTTCAGGAAGATATCGGGCTTGAAAATATCCGTATCGTCGGCGAACAGGCAGAACACAGTGCGCACCAGGAAAAGCTCCAGGTCGTGCCCGTCGTAACCGGAGGCCTTGAGCGCGTCGTGCAGCCGCCCCATCAGCTCCGACGCTTCGATATTGACCGGCGCCTGATCGCGGAAGTTGCGCTGCTTCACGCCCATGATGAAGCCGAACCGGTCCACATGCTGCGGCAGTTCCGCAAGGGTGAAACGCACTTCCTCCCGCGTGTCGCGGTCCAGCAATTCAAAAGTCTGGAAGTCGCACAATAGCTGGTAGCGCGGCTTGTCGCTCTCCTTGATAGCGTCGAAATACTCGCCCGCCTGCTCGCGGGCCTTGTTGAGGCCGCGGCCGGCGCTTTTCTGCTCGACGATCAGTGTTTGCGGCCAGAACAGATCGATATAACCGCTGCTATTGTCCAGCTTCTTGACGTGCTCTTCGTAACGCGCGACGGAACGGCGCTCCCTGTCAAAAACATGGAAAAAATCGTTGTAAAAGCTCTGCGTCTCGCCCTTTTCATAGTGGGCGTCCGCCCACTGGCGGGCGAATTCGTGCGCTCGGGCGCGGATTTCGTTCCAGGACAGTCTCATTAACCCAACCTTAAAGCGCGACGGACTATATTAACGGCACGAAATACCAACACTTCACCCTGAGCCTGTCGAAGGGTGAAAAAGGGTAAATGCCGTTGGTATTAGCGGCACGACCGGTTAAGAAAAGCTCACTTTTGTTAAGGTTGCCGACGGATACGGTATCATAGTACCGCAATAAATCCACCTACCCCCGGTCCCGCATCAGCCGCGCCTTGTCGCGCTGCCAGTCGCGGTCTTTGATCGTCTGCCGCTTGTCGACCTGCCGCTTGCCCTTGGCCAGGCCCAGAGTCAGCTTGGCGATGCCGCGTTCGTTGAAATAGACCTCCAGCGGCACAATCGTAATACCGTCGCGCTTCAACGAGCCCGACAGCCGCTCGATCTCGCGCTTGCGGAGCAAAAGCTTGCGATGCCGGCGCGGGGCGTGACCGAAGTTCTTGGCGCCCGGATATTCCGGGATGTGCGCGTTAATCAGCCAGAGCGCACCGCCCTCCGCCGCCGCATAGCTCTCACCGATGGAGGACTTGCCGGACCGCAGCGATTTGACCTCGCTGCCGGTCAGCATAATGCCGGCCTCCATCTTCTCCTCAATGAAGTAATCGAAGCGGGCGCGGCGGTTTTGGGCCACCACGTTCTTCGTCGATTCCGGTTTCTTTGCCACGGCGATCAGGAGCCTCCTGACCCCTCAAAAACTACAGCAGCCCCGCATCCACCATGGCGCTACGCACGATCTTCTGGGTTTCCGAAGTCGCGGGCGTCATCGGCAGGCGCGTACCCGGCTCGCAATGGCCGAGCAGGTGCGCACCGTATTTCGGCCCGGCGGGCGAGCGCTGATGGAACATCGCCTCGTGCAGCGGCATCAACTGCATGTTGATCTGCTGCGCCCGCTCGACAGCATGCTGCTGCCACGCCTCATGCATCATCGCACACAGCTTCGGCGCGACATTCGCGGTGACCGAGATGCAGCCGACCCCGCCTTGCGCCAGATAGCCGATGGCGGTGCCGTCCTCACCGGACAACAGCACGAAGTCATCGCCGCACGCCATCTTCTCCAGGCTCGGGCGCGCCAGATCGGTGGTCGCGTCTTTCACGCCGACGATGTTCGGCAGCTTAGCGAGCCGCGCCATGGTCTCCACCGACATATCGACGACGCTGCGCGGCGGGATATTGTAGATGATGATCGGCAGGTCGGCGCAATCATTCACCGCCTTGAAGTGCTCGTAGAGCCCCTCCTGCGTCGGACGATTGTAATAGGGCGTCACCACCAGCGCGCCGTCGGCACCGGCAGACTTGGCGTGCTGCACCAGTTCCACCGCCTCGGCGGTTGAGTTCGACCCGGCGCCGGCGATCACCGGCACGCGGCCGGCCGCGGCCTCGATGCAGAGTTCGACGACGCGTTTGTGCTCTTCATGGCTGAGCGTCGGCGATTCGCCGGTGGTGCCACACGGCACCAAGCCGTGCGTGCCCTGCGCGATCTGCCATTCGACAAAGCGTTGGAACGCGGCTTCATCGACCTTGCCGTCCTTGAACGGAGTGATGAGCGCGACGAGTGAGCCCTTGAACATGGCCGCATCTCCCTGAGCGAAATTTGTGCGGGCCGCCACCCTAACCCAGCCCGGGGGCTGGCGGCAAGCGCTGCTGCGTGCTACGCGGATAGTTCCTTACCGTTTCGCCGCCAGGATGCCCCGCGCCATGACCAACCTGCAAGACATCCAAGCCTGCGTGTTCGACGCCTATGGCACGCTGTTCGACTTCTCCTCGCCGATGCAGCGCCGCCGCGAGAAGATCGGGCCGGAGGCGGACCGCCTCAACCTGCTGTGGCGGCAGAAGCAGTTGGAGTATTCTTGGCTGCGCTCGCTGATGGGCGCCCACGCCGATTTCTGGCAGATCACGGCGGAGGCGCTGGATTACGCCATGGCCGCCTGCAACATCACAGACAAGGCCCTGCGCGCCGAAC
>CAXBDI010000192.1:0-3352 GCA_963974445.1 uncultured Alphaproteobacteria bacterium | reverse complement strand
CGCCCTCAAGCCATTGCCGGATGGTGTTCCGGGCGTCGGACCGGCCCCAGACATGCCGCCACTGTCCTTCGCAGGCCCGTCTGACCGAGACCTTCGCGTCGCCCTGGCTGGTCGTCACGTTCAGGAAGAAGCCCGGACAATCGTCGTCACGCCAGCAGCGCGGCCAGCCCTCGGCGGCGAACGCTGCCGGTGCGGCAATCAGGCCGATAAACGCCACTATCGCAGCTGCCTCAAACGGTCGCTTCATTCTCCATCTCCTCTTGTGTCGGATGGTTCGGAGCGATCAGGCCTGCCGCCCAATCGAGACCCTTGGCGCGCAGCCAGCTATCGGCAAACTCTTCTTCGCCATGGGCGGCGATCAGCTCGTCCATCAGGGCGTGATCGGGCTTGGTGCTGCCGCCGGTAAAGGCAAGCGCCACGGGTCCGAGACTGAGGTCGAACAGCCGGTTGCCCCTTCGCGACTGGAAGTAGTAGTCGCGCCTCTCCACGGCACGGGCGATGATCTCGATCTGCCGGTCGTTCAGGCCGAAGGCCTCGTAGACGGCTTTCGCCTGGGGCTCGATCGCCCGGTCGTTGGGCAGGAAGATTCGGCTCGGGCAGCTCTCGATGATTGCCGGCGCGATCGCACTGCCGGCGATGTCGGAGAGGCCTTGCGTGGCGAAGATGACCGAGACGTTCCGCTTGCGCAGCGTCTTCAGCCATTCGCGGATACGCGCGGCGAAGGCCGGGTTGTCGAGGAAGAGCCAGGCCTCGTCGAGGATCAGCAGCGATGGCCGTCCGTCGAAGCGGGCTTCGAGCCGGTGGAAGAGATAGGTGAGCACGGGCAGCACTGCGCCCGTCTCATGCATCAGCTCTTCCATCTCGAAGCACTGAACGTCGCTTAACGTGAGCCGGTCGTCATCGGCATCGAGCAGCCGGCCATAGGGACCTTCGAGCGTATAGGGTTGCAGTGCCTGCCGGAGCGCCGTCACCTGTAGGAGCGTCGCCAGACCGGTGAGCGTGCGTTCGGGCGGCGGCGCGGCGGCGAGGTTCGACAGCGCCGACCAGACCGCATCCTTGACCTCCGGCGTGACGGCAACGCCTTCATGGGCGAGCAGTCCGAGAACCCAGTCCTGGGCGAAGGACCGCTCTCCCGTCAGATCGATCCTGGCGAGCGGTTGGAAGTCGAGCGTACTCTTCATGCCCTCCTTGGCGGCGCCGAGGTCGAAAAAATCACCGCCCATGCCGAGCACGGCCGCACGGGCCGATCCGCCCTTGTCGAAGAAGGTGATCTGCGCGTCCGGGTAGCGCCGGAACTGCAGCGCAATCAGCGACAAAAGCACCGACTTGCCGGCGCCGGTCGGGCCGACGACCAGGGTGTGGCCGACATCGCCGATATGGGTCACCAGCCGGAACGGCGTCGTCCCATTGGTCCGCACCGTGAGGAGCGGCGGCCCGTCCAGATGTTCGTTGCGTGCCGGCCCGGCCCAAATGGCCGACAGCGGCATGAGATGCGCCAGATTGAGCGTATTGATCGGCGCCTGCCGGACATTGGCATAGACATGGCCAGGCAATGACGAGAGCCAGGCCTCGACCGCGTTGGCGCTTTCCTCGATGGTGGAGAAGCCGCGCCCGTCGATGATGCGCTGCGCCGCCCGCACCTTCTCGCGAACGGAGGCGGCGTCTTCGTCCCAGACGATGAAGGTGGTCGTGACATAGCCGTAGGAGACGAGATCGGCGCCGAGCTCCTGGAGTGCCGCGTCGGCGTCGGCGGTCTTGTTGTCGGCGTCGGTGTCGACAAGCACCGACTGTTCGTTGGTCAGCACTTCCTTGATGATGGCAGAAATCGATTTGCGCTTGGCGAACCATTGCCGGCGATAGCGCTTGATCACCTTTTCGGCCGCGGCTTTGTCGAGCGGCACAAAGCGCGTCATCCAGCGATATTCGAAGCCGAGATGGTTGAGGGCGTCGAGCAGCCCCGGCGTGGTCGAGCCGGGATAGCCAAGCACGGTCAAGGCGCGCAGATGGGCGTCACCCAGCATCGGGGCAAGCCCGCCGGTCAGCGAGGTGTCGACCAGCACTGCGTCGAGATAGGCCGGGATCTCCGGACAGGCGATCGGATGCCGTTTGTTGGAGATGCAGTTGTGGAGATAGGTGAGCGTCTCTTCATCGGAGAGCGGCGCGACCTCGGGCATGAGCTGTCCGAGGAGATCGAGCGCCCGGTCCGTCTGCTGAACGAAGGCGTCGAGATGATCGCGATAGTCGAGGCTGCGCTTCTCGCCCTCGCTCTCGATCAGCATCTGTTCGGCGCGGCCGATATTTTCGGCAGGCGGCAAATAGACGAAGGTCAGCACATAGGCGCTCTCGAACAGCGCGCCCGTCTGCTCAAAGGCCGCACGCCGTTCCTCATCCACGAGCCGCGAAACCGGGTCGGGAAAATCCGAGTGCGGATAATCGCGAGCGGCATGGCGTTCAGCTTCGAAGAACAGCGCCCAGTTCGAGCCGAAACGGCGCAGCACATTGTTGATCCGCGCGCAGGTGGCGACCAGTTCGGCCTCCGTCGCGCTTTCGAGGTCGGGACCGCGGAAGCGCGCCGAACGCTGGAAGCTGCCATCCTTGTTGAGGACGACGCCGGGCGCCACGAGGCAGGCCCAGGGCAGATAGTCCGCCAGCAATGCCGGACGCTTGCGGTATTCGGCCAAGTTCAGCATGGAATACGCCTCAACATCCGAGATGTCCCTTGTGGCGGATGTGGCGAACCAGCACCTCCATGAAGGAAGGGTCCTTGCGGGCGGCGTAGACGGCGGCGCTATGGCCAACGATCCAGACGACGAGGCCCGCCAGCCAGAGCTGGAGGCCGAGTCCCAGAGCGGCCGCCAGCGTGCCGTTGAAGATGGCGACCGAGCGCGGTGCTCCGCCCATCAGGATCGGCTCGGTGAGCGCGCGATGGAGCGGGATCTCGAAACCCTCGATGCCGGTCGTCGCGCGACTCATGCTATGACCGCCCCGCCGCCGAAGGAGAAGAAGGACAGGAAGAAGCTCGTCGCGGCAAAGGCGATCGAGAGTCCGAAGACAATTTGGATCAGCCGCCGGAAGCCGCCCGAGCTCTCGCCGAAGGCAAGCGACAGGCCGGTGATGACAATGACGATGACGGCGATGATCCGCGCGACCGGACCCTCGATGGATTCCAGGATCGCGGTGAGCGGCGCCTCCCAAGGCATGCCGGACCCGGCGGCATAGGCGGGATCGGCGCCGGCAACGGCCATGCCGATCAGAAGAGCGAGACATGCCGTCTGCCGGGCAGGAAATTGGAAGCCAAGATCGGGGGTATAGAGTTTCATGCGAGTCTCCTTCTTTATTGGGCCGTGGGCAC
>CAXBDI010000191.1:0-3386 GCA_963974445.1 uncultured Alphaproteobacteria bacterium | reverse complement strand
CGCTGCGGGGTCAGTAATGCGATACGGCGGCCTTCGCGGGCGCTCAATGCCTCCTGCAACATATCGCGGTCTAATGGCGTCGCCGACAGCACCACAGTCTTTGGCACCGGGTGCGAGTGGTAGAATTGCGCCAGAAAGCTGTCCATCACCTCCGCATCGGGGATCGAGGCATCGCACGTCTGGAAATACGGCCTGCCGCCCTGATTCTGTCCGGCGCGGAAAAACCACACCAACACACACACCCGGTCGCCTTGCCGGGCCAGCGCGAACAGGTCGCTATCCGCCATTTCCGGGACGTTGACGCCTTGCCGGGCCTGGACATGGCCGAGAGCGCGTAGCCGGTCGCGGTAGATCGCTGCCTGCTCGAACTCCATGTTCTCGGCGGCGTTCTGCATGCGCACGGTCCAGGCCTGCCGCACCTCGTTGCTGGCGCCCGCCAGGAACTGCCGCGCTGCCTCCACTGTCTCCGCATAATCCGCCTCGCTGATCATCCCGACGCAGGGAGCAGAGCAGCGCTTGATCTGGTGCAGCAGGCAAGGCCGTGTGCGGCTACGGAAGATGTGCTCGGAGCAGGAACGCAGTTGGAATGCTTTCTGCAACGAGACGATGGTGTTCTCCACCGCGCCGGCCGAGGCGAACGGCCCATAGTAGACGTTGTCCGGGTTCTTTTCGCCGCGATGCTTGGTCAGCATCGGCCATTTGTGGCCGCGCGACAATTCGATATAGGGGAAGCTCTTGTCGTCGCGGAACAGAATGTTGAATTTCGGCCGTTCCGACTTGATCAGATTGTTTTCCAGCAGCAGCGCTTCGGCCTCGCTGTCGGTCACTGTCGTCGTCAACGTCGCCGTCTCGGCGATCATGCGCACGATGCGGTTCGGCAGATTGGTCGGGTTGGCATAGTTGCGCACCCGCTTCGCCAGTGCCGCCGCCTTGCCCACGTATAGAACCGCGCCGTCGTCGTCGCGCATGACGTAGCATCCCGGCCGGTTCGGCATGTCGCGCAAGGCGTCCCGCACCACGGCGAAGCCCCGCTGCAGCGACGGGGCCTCTCCCTCGTAGATCAGACTGGTGTCCTCTGACGGGCTCATTCGTCGTTGAAACTCTGATTGCTGCTCGTGCCGCCCAACTGGCGAAACGCGATGCGGAAGATGATCGAGTCGTTATTCTTCACCTCCGCATTCTCGAACGAATTGCGGCTGAAAACGGTTTCGAACCGAAAACATTCATCTGCATATGAGATACCAATTTGCGACCGCAATGGCCGACCTGACTCGAGATCGCGCTGGTGCCGGCCAAATCCTGCCCAATGGTCGGTGAGTTGCACGCGGAGAGAGGCATCGATCTGCTGCGTTGCATCCAGGGTCAGGCCATCGACGGTGCGAGCGTCCAGCATGGTATGGGTGAGGGCCAGTTGGATCGGATTGCGGCCAACCCGCAAGCGCGTCTCCGCAGCCGAAATCGAGCCGTCGCGGGTGTCCCAGCGCAGGCGCGTCGCGCCGTCGAACCAATCGTCGATCCGCGCGCCTGCGCCGACCACGATGTCAGAGAATGGCCGGTCCAACCCCGTGCCGGGTCCAAAATTGCGGCTGGAGCCGACGCGGTAGGACTGGCCGACCAATCCCATAAAGCGTGCGCCCTCCACGTCAAGCGTTGCCTCCAGGCCGACGTCGATGCGTTGGCCATCGTCGAAGCGGTCGCGCCCCGCCGCAAGCTCCGGCCGGAACAAGGCCGTCGAGTCGAACTCTACCGATTGACTGTCCTCATTCGGCAGCTTCGCGCTGTTGGCGGATCCGACCGTCGCGGTTCCCATCACCCGCGGCGTCAAGGTCAGCACCGCTGACTCGCCGATAGGCCGGAACA
Organism: uncultured Alphaproteobacteria bacterium; assembly: GCA_963974445.1. Taxonomy (GTDB): domain Bacteria; phylum Pseudomonadota; class Alphaproteobacteria; order Bin95; family Bin95; genus JACKII01. Next base: position 1,526 of record CAXBDI010000191.1, on the reverse strand, counting down.
CCGGATAGGACCAGCCGACGGTCGTCCGCGGCAAAAGGCGCGCGCTGGAACCGCTGACGTCACTCTGGCTATCGATATCCTGGGCGGAGAACAGGTCGCTGCGCACGCTCGCCCTGGCTTCGAACAGATGACCGGCCAGCTCCCATTCCCGACCGATGCCGATTTCCGCTGATATGTGTTGCGAGTCGGCACCATTTGTGCGGAACAGTGAGCTGAGACTCGCCGCCCCAGTCAGATGAAACCCGGTCTCCCCGAGCGGCATGCCGTAGGCGGCCGTAATGTAAGGCAGTGCCTCAGGCGTATCGTTTTCGGTGAAGTTGACCCGTTGCTCCTGAACGCTGAACGTGGTCGCGTTGATATAGCCGCGGCGGTAAAAGCCCTCGGCGGTTGCGAAACTGCGCAAGATGCCGGCGCTATCGATTTTAAACCGACGCAGGTATGTGTCGTCACTGGAGCGATAGAGCTGCGCGGTAGCGCGCCAATGCTCGTTGATGTTGGCGTCGCCGGTCCATTTAATGTGGCCGCGCGGACTGGTGCCGATCACGTCGGCATTCTCGCGGCGTTCGACCATCCCGAAGCTGCCTTGGATCGTCGTACGCCCCCACGGGAACAGGTGGCGATACTCGCCCAAGGCGACCGGGTATTCTCGGGAGGTGATAATCGGCGAGAAGGTCAGGTCCTGGTTCGGTGCAATATTCCAGAAGAACGGCACTCTGGCGAACTGCCCCAGATTGCCATCAGAGCCGAGCGTCGGCACCAGAAAGCCGGTCTTGCGCCGCACCCGCGGGTCAGGTTGCGAGAAATACGGCAACCAGGCGACGGGGACGCCGAACACGTCCAGCGTCGCATCACGGAATTCCAACTGCCGCCGGGTGTCGGAGTGAGAGACGCGTGCCGCCCGCAACTGCCACAGAGGCGCGGAAACCCCGCAAATGGTGGTGATCACGCACGGACTGTAGACGCCTCGATACACCTCGAACCGGTCCTTGCTGAGGCGCTTGGCGCCACGGGCGGCCAGACGGGACCCATTTGGCAGCAAGATCCTGGGCGCGATAGCATAGCCTTGATCGAGGGATTCGGTCAGTTCCAGCTCGTCGGCAAACAGCACCTCGCCACTGGTCTCCACCAGCACGACATTGCCGGTTGCGGCTAAGATCTTGTCGCCTCGCCGGAACTCCACCTGATCGGCCGTCAGCGAGCGGCCATCGCGTGAGATCTGAACATTGCCCTCGGCATAGACAGTATCGTTCGGCTGATCGAAACGGACCGAGTCGGCCTCCAGCAGAAACGGCAGGTCGGGATCGCCACCGACAATCCTGTCTTCAACGCCGGTCAGCGGCAGCCCGGCCGGCGCTTGGGCCAACGCGCCCGGCGGCGCGCCAGAGAGCGACGCACCTACGGCAGCGGCGAGCCCTGCTGTGGCGGCAATCCGTTTGATCCAGCAGCCTACCATCTGCACCGGCAACTCATTCCTTATCCAAATCGCGGCGCGTCGGCAGTGGCGCTGCGCCAGGGAGTGGCTTATC
>CAXBDI010000190.1:0-3453 GCA_963974445.1 uncultured Alphaproteobacteria bacterium | reverse complement strand
CTCCAGCGCCCGGTTGCTGCGGAGTAAATGGCCGGTGGCCGCCCTTTGGCAAGCGACACGTGCCCCCGATGCGGACATCGTCGCCGGTGTCGACCTGGATGCCGGCGGCACCGATTTGTTCGTGCTGAGAGCAGGTGACGACGTACAATTTTGGGCCTTGCCGGCGGGAGAATGGATCTGGCTGGAGCGATGCGCCGCCGGAGAGGGCTTGGCAAATGCTGCGGCTGCGGCCACAGCGTGCGATGCGTCGTTCGATCTGGCGGCGGCTTTGACCGCCAATCTGGCGCGAGGCAGCTTTGCACCGATCCGGGCAACGGGGCCTGAACGCAATGTTCGAGTGAACGACTAGAGCGGCGCCCGCTCAAATGGACTCATTTGGGCGGGAGAAGCCGCACTAGAGTCATAGAGTTAGAGCGCTCTTGCCCGACCCGAAGGGTCAGCGAGTGCTCTAGACTGCAAGGAGACAATAGCGATGACTGAGAGTGCAGGGCATAGCCCGCGGCCATCCAGCAACGGGGTAATGGAATTGGTCAACGGCGGCATCTGGCTGCTGGAAATGATTCCCATGAGCCTGACCCTGTTCGCGTCTCGGGTCGGCATTGGCATGGTGTTTTTGACATCGGCCAAAACCAAGGTTGTCGAGTGGAGCCTGATCGATGCGCTGACCTTCAACCTGACGCTGGCCGACAGTACCTTCATGCTGTTCGAGTACGAATACGCGGTGCCGCTGCTGCCGATTGACGTGGCCGCTTACATGGCGACCTATGCCGAGAGCATCCTGCCGCTGCTGCTGTTTATCGGCCTGTTCACGCGCTTTGCGGCGCTGGGACTGTTCGGCATGACATTGGTCATCCAGATTTTCGTCTATCCGGTCAACTGGGCGGAACATCTGTTCTGGGCCGGGGCGCTGATGCTGATCATGGCGCGAGGTCCCGGAATGATCTCGGTCGAACACTGGCTCGGCCGGGCGCTCGCCGGGCGCTAAGGCGAGATGAAGATCATACAACCGTGATGTCGCGTGTGCGACAGTTTAGTGGTGTGTTCGCCGAAAGCCGTCAAAGTGACCGCCGTAAGGGTTGCCCATCGGTAACCGATACGGAGAGTTTCAGGGAACGTCGGATGTCCGGCGTTTGATCTAATCTTTGGAGACCGCAAATGAGTATTGTGCAAAAGACATCCGGTGTTGTTCTGGCGGCCGCTGCGGCAGCGATGTTCGCAGCCGGCAGCATGGCCGCGCCGACCGCCGCCATTGCTGATGAAGGCGTGAAGTGCGTGGGTGCAAACTCCTGCAAGGGCCAGAGCGCCTGCAAGACCGCGGCCAGCTCCTGCAAGGGTCTGAACGCCTGCAAGGGCCAAGGCTGGATCAAGACCTCGTCTGCCGAAGCCTGCACCCAGGCCGGCGGCACCGTCGGTTGATCTGACGCGCCCTCCTCTGTTGAGGTACGATAGCCGGGCGCATGCGCTGCGCCCGGCTTTTTCCGCCTACAGGTTTTGCTTTGCCGATGACCGATATCAGAGCGCAGCGTCCGCCCTATTTGGGTTTCGGGCTCGGTTTGCGGACGCTGCACTATGCCGACGTGTTGGCTGAAAGGCAGCCGGTCGATTGGTTCGAGATCATTTCCGAGAACTATATGATTCCGGGCGGTCAACCGCTGGCGATCCTCGACCGTATTCGCGCCGACTACCCGATCGTGATGCATGGGGTTGCGCTGTCGATTGGCAGCACCGACCCTCTCGACCTCGACTATCTGCGTGACTTGAAAGCGCTGGCCGACCGGGTGCAGCCACGCTGGATCAGCGACCATCTTTGCTGGACCGGCGTCGGCGGGTTCAACATGCACGACCTGCTGCCTTTGCCCTATACGGAGGAAGCAGTGGTGCACGTGGCGGAGCGGATCGCCCGTGTGCAGGACTATCTGGGCCGGCGTATCGCCATCGAAAACGTCTCCTCCTACGTGACCTTCAAGCACTCGGCCATGACCGAGTGGGAGTTCGTGTCGGCCATAGCGGAGAAGGCCGATTGCTGGCTGCTGTTCGACGTCAACAACATCTTTGTGAGCGGCTTCAATCACGATTACGACGCGCAGAGCTTTATCGAAGGCGTGCCGCGCGACCGGGTCGTGCAGATACATTTGGCTGGCCACAGCGACAACGGCACCCATATCATCGACACCCACGACGCCCCGGTCGTGGAAGACGTCTGGAGTTTATACGGCGCGGCTTGCCGGCATTTCGGCCCGATCTCCACAATGATCGAACGCGATGACAACATTCCGCCACTCGGCGAACTGCTAACCGAGCTGGACCGCGCCCGTGCGATTGCCGGCGCCGTAGCGCGGGAGGCCGCGGCGTGACGAGGCTCGCCGACCTGCAGGCGGCGTTTCAGGGCGGCGTGACCGCTGACGCCGATGCGGCGGTGTTGCCGCTGATCAACGGCAGCGCCAGGGAGTCCGCGCAAAACCTCTTTCGCGTCTATCGGTATGCCTATGCGGCGCGATTGGTCGAAGTGCTGCAGGCGAACTTCGAGCAAACCTGGGCCCTGCTCGGCGACGAAGGCTTTGACGCCGCGGCGCGGGGCTACATAGCGGCCGCGCCGTCGCGGCATCGCAACGCCCGCTGGTTTGGCGATGGGTTTGCGGACTTTCTTTATCAATATCATGCAGACGTGCCGGCTGTGGGCGACGTCGCTCGCCTCGATTGGGCTATTGCAACCGCATTCGATGCCGCCGATGCCGAGACTGTCGCGGTCGATGCAATGGCCGTGATTCATCCGCAGCAGTGGCCGGGGCTGACGTTCCGGCTGCACCCGTCAGTGCAATCGATTGCGGTCACGACCGCTGCCGCACAGGCATACGAAGCGCTTGACGGTGGCCAGCCGCCTGGCGATCTGACGTCAGGTGAGCCGCACCGGGTGCTGGTTTGGCGGGACGGAACGACCGTGCGCTATCGGCCCTTGCCATCGGAAGAAGCGGCTGGGTTGGCCGCGGTTTCCGCCGGTGAGCCATTCGCCCCGGTTTGCGAGGCGGTCGCAGAAATTGTCGGTCAAGAGGCCGGTGGGTTACGCGCTGCGGAAATGCTGCGCTTTTGGTTAGAATCTGATATGATCACAACTCTAGATGTGGAATAGTTTACCCGTACGTGTGTAAGATGGGGAATCTAACCGAACATTTTCCCCCCGTCAGCCGGTTAACAGGCTTTGTCGGCCAATGTTGATGCCTTGGTTGAGCCATAATGAGGAAGTAACTTGCCGCTGTATGGACACTCTATGCAAGGTCGAACACGTCCGTTGAGGGAGGTCGCTGCTATTGTGGAAGCAACCGATATTCCAATTCTTTCAGCGACCGATAGGCTGCAACGGGCCCTGCTTCGTTGGGTCGATATGTGCGGTATTTCCGGCCAGTACAAGTTCAGCGGCGACGTCGAGCACGAGATGGAAACCCGTGACATGCTGGA
>CAXBDI010000189.1:0-3568 GCA_963974445.1 uncultured Alphaproteobacteria bacterium | reverse complement strand
TCATTTCAACCGCGTTATGCCCCAATCAGCAATGTGGGCTGCTCGCACCGCTTACTCCCAAACTCGATTTGGGACCCATGCCTGAGAATTTCCCACAGAGTCTGGACCTTGTAATTGGCTCTCAGTAATTGGCTCTCAGGCGTGGACCCTGAATCAGGTTCAGGGAAAGGGGGGACGTCGTTCTACCGCAACCCCAAGCCGCGGGCGATGATGCCGCGCAGCACCTCGCGGGTGCCGCCCTGGATCGTGAGTTTTGGGGCGATCAGAGTGTTGAGCCGCTGTACCTCCGCCAATCGTGCCTGGTTTCCGGCTGCGGAGCGAGCCGCTTTCGGCGCCAACAGGCGGACATTGTTCGGCAGCGCCTGCTCCCAGTTGGTGCCCAGGTCTTTGACCACTGCGGCCTCCGCCACCGGCGACTGGCCATCCTGCAGCATGCCGGCAATGGAGGCGGACATTCGGCGCAACGTCTTCAGGTGCGCGACCTCGCGGCCTAATCCCGCCGCCAGACGGTCGTTGGCGCCGCCTTCGGCCACCCGCGCCAGTTCCACCAGCGAGTATATGGTCTCGGTCCAGCGATCAGGGCCGGAACGCTCATAGGCCAATTCGTCGGTCGCTTGCCGCCAGGCCTCGTCGATCCGGCCGATGACGTGGCTGTCGGGCACGAACACGTCGTCGAATACCACCTCGTTGAACTCGTGCGCCCCGGTCAGGTTGATGATCGGGCGCGGCTTCGGCCCGTTCTCGTCCATCTTGATCAGGAACTGGGTCAGGCCATGGCGCCGGTTTTCCTGGGTCGACGCCGAGGTGCGCACCAGGGCGATCATATAGTCCGAGCGGTGTGCGTTCGAGGTCCAGATTTTGCGCCCGTTCACCAGCCAGCCGCCATCGGTCTTGGTCGCCTTGGTCGAGGCCGCGAACAGGTCAGAGCCGGAATTCGGCTCCGACAGGCCGATGCAGAAGCACAACTCGCCGCTGGCGATTTTCGGCACGATCTCGCGCTTGACCTCTTCCTGGCCGTATTTCAGCAAAACAGGACCGCTCTGCCGGTCGGCGACCCAGTGGAAGCGTACCGGCGCACGCACCGCCAGCATTTCCTCGGTCATCACATAGCGCTCCAGGTGGGTGCGCTCGTGCCCGCCATAGGCTTTCGGCCAGGTCATGCCCAGCCAGCCCCGTTGCCCAACCTTCCGCGAGAACGCAGGGTTGTAGGCGGCTTCCTTGTCGGTATCGCCGGGCGTGAAGGTGCCGGCGGCGATCTCCTCCCTCAGGAACGCCCGCACTTCCATCCGAAACGCCTCCACTTCCGGCGGGAAGGTCATGCTGTCGAAGCGAAATTCATGCACCATGGGCGTGTCCTCGAAATCATACGGCTTTGAATCTCAGACTATTGGCAGAATGGGTTCATCGTCCAGACCCCTCCCCTTGTCCCAAACTCGATTTGGGACCCATGCCGGAGGCTTGTCTTACCCGCGCCCGGCGGTTGTCTGTGAGTCTCAGGCATGGACCCCGGGTCAAGCCCGGGGAAAGGGAGGGGTGAGGTGGTCATTCTTGTCCCAAACCTCACCTGTTCCTAGCCTTACCGCCCGCCTTCAAATCCCGTCAGAAAGCTGGTGAGGTTGGCGCCGAGAGCTTCGACGTTGTAGCCGCCTTCCTGTATCAGCACGGTCGGCAGGCCTAGGCGGGCGATAGCTTCGCCAATGCGGCCGAAGCCTTCGGTGCTGATCGAGAGGTAGCCGATAGGGTCCTCTTCGTATGCATCGAAGCCGGTGGAGACCAGCAGGGCGTCTGGTGCAAAGCGGCGGATGGCGGCGAGGCCGTCCTCCAGCGAGGCCAGATAGTCCTCGTCGCCGGTGCCCTGCGCCTGCGGTAGGTTCAGGGTGTAGCCGAGGCCTTCGCCCTCGCCGCGCTCGTGCGCATAGCCGGCGAAGAACGGGAAATACTCCGCCGGATCGCCGTGCAGCGAGACGAACAGGCAATCCTTACGGCGATAGAAGATGTGCTGGGTGCCGTTGCCGTGGTGCACGTCGAAATCCAGGATGGCGACACGCCCCAACTCCTGCAGCATGTCGGTGGCGGCGATGGCGACGTTGTTCAGGTAGCAGAAGCCGCCGGCGGTATCGGCGAAGGCATGGTGGCCCGGCGGTCGGCAGAGAGCGTAGGCCACATCCTCCCCATCCAGCACGGCGCGCGCCGCGGTCAGCGCGGTGTCGGCGGCGGCCAGCGCAGCATCCCATGTGCCGGCAACGATTGGGGCTGAGTTGGTGGCCATGTAGAAGCCGGCCTGGCCCAGAACGTCGGTCGGGCGGCCAGTCATGTGCCGGCCCGGATAGGCGTTGGCCTGCACCGCCGGCGGCGGGTTGGCCAAGTCTTGCCAGCGCTGCCAGGCGGTCTCCAGGAACTCCAGATAGCCGGGGTCGTGCACGGCGGCGACGGGGCCTAGGCCGAACGGCTCCGGCGCGCCGACCGAATGGCCGCCGTCGAGCAGGGCCTGGCGCAGGGTTTCGGCGCGCCGCGCCACCTCCCAATGCGGGATTGCCTGGCCGCGGCTGATGATCTCCGGCGGTTGGTGGCTCAAATGGGTGTCGGAATAAAATGCGCGCATGGATGATGAGGCTTTCGATAATCGGCGATAAGGGGCGTTACCAGCTACGGTCGTCTTCGATGATTTCGCCGCCTAGATCGGCGATCATCTGGCGGATTTCGTCGCCGACGGTCATCAGTAGCGCCTTGTCGGTCCCGCGCACCACCAGCTTGACGCCATTGCCGCGCGGCGTGTTGTAGAAGGGGTAGGAGCCCACATCGCTTGCCGGAAAGCGCTTCTGGATTTCCGCCAGCGGTCCGGCCAACTCCCCCTCGCTCATTTGCGTGGTGATGGAGCGCGACTGCATGACGCTGCCGCCCTTCAGATGCACCTTCGCCGCCTCGAACATCGCGTGGGCGATGCGGGGGACGCCGGCGAGGACGAACACGTTCTCGATCTTGATGCCCGGCGCGATCATCATCTCGTTGTTGACCAGTTCCGCACCCTCCGGCGCCAGAGTCATGCGCTTGCGGCCATCGGTGAATTCCTGGCCGCGGTCGGCGTAGAAGGCGGCCAGCCGCTCGAATGCTTCCGGGTGGTAATCGACCTTGCGGCCGAAGGCGAGACCGACCGCCTCCGCCGTGATGTCGTCATGGGTTGGGCCGATGCCGCCGGTGGTGAAGACATAGTCCCAGCGCGCCCGCAAGGCGTTCACCGCATCGGCGATCTCCTGATGGATATCCGGCACCACGCGCACCTCGCGCAGCCGGATGCCGATTTCATTCAGACCGCGGGCGATGTAAGCGACGTTCTCGTCCTGAACGCTGCCAGACAAGATTTCATTGCCGATGACGGCGATGCCGGCGGTAACGACCCGCTCGTCAGCGGCGGTGGAGGCATCGGCCATGGAGAATCCTTCACGCTTTTCGGACGAGGCTATTATAGCCCAATCGCCGATCAACGCCAGCGGGGCTAGTGCTTTGGTCGCGGCGGGCCTGTCGATAGCAAACCGAGTTGACCGGTTTTGATAGCACATTAATTGTCCGC
>CAXBDI010000188.1:0-3637 GCA_963974445.1 uncultured Alphaproteobacteria bacterium | reverse complement strand
GGAGAACGATCATGCGGGCTCGAGATATCATGACGACCGATGTCATCACCGTGCCACCGGACGCGTCGGTTGTAAAAATCGCCGGGCTGATGCGGGATCACCGCATTAGCGGTATTCCCGTAGTCGATGAGCAAAGCAAGGTTGTGGGGATTGTCAGCGAAGGCGATCTGATGCGGCGCCTCAGAGACGACAAGGAGCATCGATCATGGTGGTTGTCCCTGTTTCACTCCGAGTATGACAGCGCCGCCGACTTTGCCAAAGCCCGGGGCCAGCATGCCCGGGACGTCGCGACCCGCAATGTCGTGAGTGTCGAAGAAGATGCCTCGATATCCGATATCGCCCGGACACTGGAAACCCATCAGATCAAGCGCGTTTTGGTCCTGCGCGATGACCGGCTTGTCGGGCTCGTGTCTCGCGGTGACCTGCTGCGTGGCCTCGCAACCTCCGAACTCCAGTCGGCGCCGGTTGCGAAGGACGATCAGCAATTGCGCGAAGCGGTCTCGGAAGCGCTGAAGGAGGTGCCGGGTCTGCAAACGGCATACGTTGGCGTTAACGTCAAGGACGGCGTCGCCCAAATTTGGGGAATTGCCGGATCGGACGATCATTCGCGAGCCGCCCGGGTCGCGGCGGAGAATGTTCCAGGGATTAAGGAGGCGAATGTCCGCCTGGGTCAGGTTCCGCCCTGGATCTGGGGCCAATAGACGCTTCGGCATTTGTTTCTCGACAAGTGAAGCATGCGGCAGATCTGCGGCGCGTCATCGATGGCAAACTCGCCATGCATGGCCTGCCCCCCGGGCCTCGGTCAGTGGGGGCCTCGGTCAGCGGAGGGCGCAGTCGCACGGCTCGGCTGGCTTGGCGTTCCGGTCGCGCAGCCTGTAGAGTCCGGTGGCACCGTCCCCTCATCAAGGATCCAGCCGATGACCGCGTCTTCAGACCCCGTGCCCGCGATCACCGAGGCGGAGGCAACTGGCCATGTCGCGGAGATATACGCAGATATTCGCGCGACGCTGGGCGTGCCGGTCGTCAACCTGATCTGGCGTCATTTGGCGACGATGCCCGGCGCGCTGGAATGGACCTGGAGCAGCGTCCGGCCCCTCTACGTCTCCGGCCAAGTGGCCAGCGCATCGGCCCACCTGCGGCAAAGTCTGAAAATCCCCAATACACCCGCTTGGCCGATCGCAGTGCTCGAAGCTGCGGGATTGGATGCGACTGCACGCACCGGCATTGCCCAGGTACTGGCGTCCTACGACCGGTCGAACGCCATGAACCTGGTGGCGCTCTCCGCGTTGCGCGCCAAGTCGAGTGGGGCCGAGGATGCGATGCCGCTGCCAGACGCCGATCCCGGTTCGGACATTCAGGGCGAACTGCCGTCATTGACGCCGATAGGCGAGATGCCGGCGGCCACGGCGGAACTGGTTCTGTTGCTGAACGCCATCGGCGATCCGGAGCAGCGGGTGTTGGCCAGCATGTACCGGCAACTGTCGCATTGGCCGGCGTTTCTGGCCTTGGCCTGGACGCGCCTGGCGCCCCTGCAACATGATGGCAGCATCGATACGATCATCGCTGAAACCCTGAAGATCGGCCAAGGCATCAGCAGCCAACTGGCATACCAAATGCGCGGCCCCACCGCCGATTTGGAGCCGCAGATCAAGGCTGAAGCCGAGGCGGCGTTGGACCTGTTCATCCGCTACGCCATCGGCCGCATGGTACCCATCGGCCGGATGCTGGCGGCTGCTTTCCCTGGCGAAAGCGCCTGAGGCCGGCCTCTCGCCAAATCCCGCCGGCTCGGCTATAACAGCCTCAACCCCGTGTGCGAGGACGTAGCAATGGCCGAGCTCTCTTCCCTGGAGCAAGTGTGTCTGGAAAAAGGCCTGAAGATGACGGACCAGCGCCGCATCATTGCGCGTGTCATCTCGGAGGCGTCGGACCATCCGGATGTCGAAACCGTCTATCGCCGGGCGACCGCCATCGACTCGCGCATTTCCATCGCGACCGTCTATCGCTCGCTGAAACTGTTCGAGGATGCGAACGTCCTGATTCGCCATGACTTCGGCGAGGGGCGTGCGCGCTATGAGGAAAGCGGCGAGCACCACGAGCATCTGATCGACATCGAATCCGGGGAAGTGATCGAGTTCCATAATGCCGAGATCGAGGCGATGAAGGAACGGATCGCCAAAGAACTCGGCTACGAACTCGTCGACCACCGCTTAGAGTTGTATGGCCGCAAGCTCAAGCCGTAGCCGATGAGCGATCCACAGCGCCCCGGCGGCGGGTGTGCCTGGGCCTATGGCGTCGCACTCCTGGCGGCGCTAGTCGCATTGCCGCTGTTGGCGGTTGTTTGGCTGGCGCTGACACCGAGCCTGACGCTGTGGCAGCATCTCTGGGCATCTGTGCTGCCCGACTATCTGCTGAATACGTTGCTCCTCGGCGGCGGCGTCGGGCTCGGCGCGCTGCTGCTGGGCGTGCCGCTGGCGTGGATGACCAGCGTCTATGACTTTCCGGGCCGCCGCTGGCTGGACGGCGCGCTGTTCCTGCCGCTGGCGATGCCGACCTATCTGATCGCCTTCGTCTACACTGACTTTCTGGAATACGCGGGGCCGGTGCAGACCGGCTTGCGGGCCGCCTTCGGCTGGCAAAGCGCCAGGGATTACAGCTTCCCCGAGATCCGCTCTCTCGGTGGCGGCATCGTTCTGCTGTCGCTTTGCCTTTACCCCTACGTCTATTGGCTGGCGCGATCCGCATTTCTAGGGCAGGGCGCGCGGCAGGTAGAGGCGGCGCGGCTGTTGGGGCAGGGGCCGTTCGGCGCTTTCTGGCGGGTCGGGTTACCGCTGGCGCGCCCGGCTTTGGTGGCTGGCGTGTTGATAGCCTGGATGGAAACCATCAACGACATCGGCGCCGTCACGCATTTCGGTATCCAAACCCTGACAGTCGGCATTTTCGATGTCTGGCTGCATCTGGGCCGGCCGGATGGCGCGGCGCAAATCGCACTGATTCTGCTTGCCCTGATCGTCGTGCTGGCCAGCGCAGAGTATGCGGCCCGCGGTGGGCGCACCTTTCACTCCAGCGGCGCTGCTAGGCAACCGCGGCGGCTGTCGCCGGGCTCGGGGTGGCTGACGGCGGTCCTGATCAGCCTGCCGCTGCTGCTGGGCTTTGTCGTGCCGGCGGGGCGGCTGGTCTACCACGCGGTTGGCCGGCTGGAGGCGCAGAGTCTGGCGGATTTCGCGCGGCTGGCGGGCAATAGCCTGACGGTCGCGGCCCTCACTGCGGCGGCTGCTGTCTGTGCCGCACTGGTGCTGGCCTACGGCGCCAGGCTGCGGCCGAGCAAGTTCATGCGCTATGGCGTGCGGCTGTCGACCTTGGGCTACGGCGTGCCGGGCGCGGTTCTGGCGCTAGGCGTGCTGATGCCGATCACCCAGGCTGATCTGGCGCTCGCCGACCTGGTGGACTGGCTCGGCGGGCAGTCGCAGGCGATCTTCGGCGGCACGATCTTTGCGCTGGTGTTTGCGTTGACGGTTCGGTTTCTGGCGCTGGCGCACGGCACTATCGACGCCGGTCTGCAAAGGATTACCGTTAGCATGGACGATGCCGCCCGCACCCTCGGGCTGGCGCCGCGCGAGACGTTATGGCGGGTGCACAT
>CAXBDI010000187.1:0-3685 GCA_963974445.1 uncultured Alphaproteobacteria bacterium | reverse complement strand
CAGCACCTTCAGTATATCTTTCAAGACCCGTTCAGCGCGCTCAACCCGCGGATGACCGTGTTCGACATCGTTGGCGAGCCTCTGACGATCCACAATATCGGCACCAGTGCCGAACGGCGCGCGTTCGTGATGGAGTTGATGCAGCGGGTCGGCCTGGACCAGCGGTTTTTGAACCGGTATCCACACAGCTTCTCCGGCGGGCAGCGTCAGCGGATCGGCATCGCTCGCGCCCTGGCGCTACGCCCGCAGGTGTTGATCTGCGACGAGCCGGTATCGGCGCTGGACGTCTCGGTGCAGGCTCAAATTCTCAACCTGCTGAAGGACTTGCAGCGGGAGTTGGGGCTGACCTATCTGTTCATCTCTCACAACCTGGCGGTCATCGACTATATGGCCGACCGCATCGCCGTCATGTGTGCCGGCCGGCTTGTGGAGGTGGCGCCGCGCGATGCCCTGTTCCGCTCGCCAATGCATCCCTATACGCAAGCGCTGTTGACCGCCGTGCCGGAGCCGAGCCTCGACCACCCGCTCGACTTCAGTAAGATCATGGACGAACGCGCCTCCGACCCCGCCGCCTGGCACGAGCCGTTTGCCGACGCCGATGGCAGCGCCGTTCTGCAAGAGGTGGAGCCCGGCCATTTCGTGCGCCAATCTCGCCAAGCCGTAGCAGCGTAGAGGGGGAGGGTTTGTCCATGCGCATCATCGCCCTGCTCCTCCTCTGGATTGCCACAAGCGCGGCAACCCCTCTGGTCGAAACGCCGTATTTCGAGGAGGCGGTCGAGAAGGGCAAGCTACCGCCGCTAGCACAGCGCCTGCCCGATGATCCCATGGTCGAACGGTTCACCGAGCCGTTCGCCGAACCGGGTGTTCCGGGCGGCACGTTGAACATCTTGATGGGCAGCGCCAAGGATGTCCGCCAAATGGTCGTCTACGGCTATGCGCGCCTGGTCGGCTACAATTACAAACTGGAGCTGGAGCCGGATATTCTGGAAAGCTACACCGTGGAGGAGGGCCGTATATTCACGCTGCGCCTGCGCCCCGGGCACAAATGGTCGGATGGCGCGCCGTTTACCTCCGAAGACTTCCGCTATTGGTGGGAGGATATGGCCAACAATCCGGAGCTTTCGCCCTCCGGCCCGCCAGTCGATATGCTGGTGGATGGCGAACCGCCGGAAGTGCGCTTTCCGGATGCTTATACGGTACAATATATCTGGTCGCATCCCAATCCCTCGTTCATCCCTGCCCTGGCCGGCGCCCGGCCGTTGGATATCTATGCGCCAAAGCACTACCTGAAGCAGTTCCATCCGCGCTATGCCCACCACGCCGCCTTGCACGACCTGGTCAAACAGTCGAAGCGCCGGAACTGGGCCTCGCTGCATAATCGCAAGGACAATTCCTACAAAAACGACAACCCAAAGCTGCCGACGCTACAGCCATGGCGCAACACGACCAAAGCGCCGGCGGAGCGGTTCGTCTTCAAACGCAACGCCTTTTATCACCGTATCGATCCCAATGGGCGGCAACTGCCTTATATCGATGAGGTCATCATGACGATTGCATCGTCCGGCCTGATCCCAGCGAAAGCCGGCAGCGGCGAGAGCGATCTGCAAGCCCGGTATCTGCGGTTTGCCAACGTGTCGTTCCTGAAGCAGAACGAGGAGCAGCACGGGTTTCGCACATTGCTCTGGCGCACCGGCCGCGGCGCGGAACTGACGCTCTACCCGAACTTGAACCACGAGGACCCGGTTTGGCGCGCCCTGTTCCGTGACGTGCGATTCCGGCGGGCGTTGTCGCTCGCCGTCAACCGGCACGAAATCAATCAGGTGATCTACTACGGTTTTGCGCTGGAGTCCGGCAACGGCCTGCTGCCGGCGAGCCCGCTTTACGATCCGAAGCGCGACCGCCGCTGGACGGATTTCGACCCGAAGCGGGCCAATGCATTGCTGGACGAGATCGGCCTCAAGCGCGGCTCGGACGGCGTGCGGGTGTTGCCTGATGGCCGGCCACTGGAGATCATCATCGAAACCGCTGGCGAGAGCACCGAACAAACCGATACTCTGGAACTGGTACACGATTCCTGGGGCGAGCTCGGCATCAAGACTTACTCAAAGCCGCTGCAGCGCGAAGTGCTGCGCAACCGTGTCTTTGCCGGCAAGACGCAGATGGCGATCTGGTTCGGGCTGGAGAACGGGCTCGCCACCGCGGACATGTCGCCCGCCGAACTGGCGCCGACCAGCCAGCAGCAATTGCAGTGGTCGCGATGGGGACAGTATCACGAGACCAAGGGCCAGTCCGGCGAGCCCATCGACATGGAATTGCCGCAGAAACTGTTCGAACTGCGCACGGCCTGGCGGTTGGTGCGCGATACGGAGGCCCGCCGGAAAATCTGGCGGCAGATGTTGGATATCTGGACCGATCAAGTTTACACCATCGGCCTGGCCGCCGGCGTGCCTCAACCTATCGTCGTGTCATCGCGGCTTCGGAATATCCCTGTCGATGGGTTCTACAACTGGGACCCCGGCGCGCATTTCGGCGGCTATCGGCCGGATCGCTTCTGGTTAACGCCGGAACGGAAATGAGGCCCATGCGCCAGACCACCGACCGGCGATCCATCAGATGCTGAGCTATTTGGTCCATCGCATCCTGGTGATGATTCCGACACTGTTCGCCATCAGTGTTCTGGTGTTCATCATTATCCAACTGCCGCCCGGCGATTATTTGTCAACGTATATGGCCGAATTGGAGGCGCAGGGCGAAGCGGTCGATCCCGGCAAAATCGAGTTCCTGCGCCAGCAATACGGGCTGGATAAACCCTATTGGGAGCAATACCTGCTGTGGATCGGCGGCATGCTGATCGGCGATTTCGGCTATTCCTTTGCTTACGATTTGCCGGTGAGCGAGGTGGTCGGCGACCGTCTGTACCTGAGTTTCGTGCTGTCGTTCTCGACCATCATCTTCACCTGGATCGTCGCGTTTCCCATCGGCATCTATTCGGCGACCCATCAATACAGTTGGGGCGACCACGGGCTGACATTCGTCGGATTTCTGGGGCTGGCGACGCCGAATTTTCTGCTGGCACTGGTGCTGCTGTATTTCGGCAAGGTCTGGTTCGGCACATCCATCGGCGGGATGATGGACCCGCAGTATCTGAACGAGCCGATGTCGTGGGCCAAGTTTCTGAGCGTGCTGGAGCACATGTGGGTGCCGGTCGTCGTCATCGGCACGTCGGGCACCGCCGGAATGATCCGCCGCCTGCGGGCTAACCTGCTGGACGAGTTACAAAAGCAATACGTCGTCACGGCACGTGCCAAGGGTCTGGCGCCACTGAAGGTGCTGACCAAATATCCGCTGCGTATGGCGCTGAACCCGTTCATCGCCGACATCGGTAATTTGTTGCCGCAAGTTATCTCCGGCGCGGCCATCGTCTCGCTGGTGCTGTCGCTGCCGACCACCGGCCCGATGCTGATCGAGGCGCTGCGGGCGCAGGATATGTACCTTGCCGGCTCGTTCCTGATGTTCCTCGCCTCATTGACGGTCATCGGCGTTCTGCTCTCGGATATCGCCCTCGCCGTGCTCGACCCGCGCATCCGACTCGGCGGGGGTGTGGAGCGATGAGCGGGCGTCGCAACGACGCCGACATCCCGCCGCTGCCGCACACGGTTTCCGATGCGCCGTTCGACCCCTATTC
>CAXBDI010000186.1:0-3749 GCA_963974445.1 uncultured Alphaproteobacteria bacterium | reverse complement strand
AGTTCATCAAGACCAAGGGCATTCTGAAACGCTTCAACACCTATTTCCGTGCGGTGGATAAGGTCTCGTTCGAAATCAGGCAGGGCGAGACGTTCGGCCTGGTCGGCGAAAGCGGCTCCGGCAAGTCGACGGTCGCCAAGATGATCGTCGGTCTGGAAAAGCCGTTGGAAGGCAAAATTACCTACAATGGCCGCGACATCACGGGGCTGGCGAACGACACCCGCCTGCGCCGCAAATGCGTCGACATGCAGATCATCTTTCAGGACCCGTTCTCGTCGCTCAATCCGCGCATGCGGGTGCGGGAGATCATCGCGGAGCCGGTGATCCACCACGGCATGGCCAACCAGCGCGAGGCTCGCGATCTGGCGGCGGCGGTGTTGCAGCGAGTCGGGCTCGATCCCGATGCCGGCGCGAAATATCCGCACCAATTCTCCGGCGGCCAGCGCCAGCGCATCTGCATCGCCCGCGCCCTGGTGATGCGCCCGCGTTTCCTGATTTGCGACGAGCCGACGAGCGCGCTGGATGTCTCGATCCAGGCGTCTTTGCTGAACCTTTTGAAGGATTTGCAGGATGATCTGGGCCTGACCATGCTGTTCATCAGCCACGATCTGGCCGTCATCCGCCAAATGTGCGACCGCATCGCAGTGATGCGCTACGGCGAGTTGTGCGAGGTCGCCGACAGCGAGACCTTGTTCGAGCATCCGCGCCACGAATACACCCGGGAACTGTTGCAACTGATGCCGAAGTTCAGCCGTGAGGTTGCGGCTTAGGGCTCTCTTATCGGCGTCATTGCGAGGAGCCGCAGGCGACGCGGCAATCCACCGATGTGGAGTGGAGATGTGTTGCCGGTGGATTGCTTCGCCCGCTTCGCGGACTCGCAATGACGCCGGATGGGGAGACGGTGGAGCGCGCTACGCAGCTACAGCTTTTACCAGCAGCTTCGCGACAGCCTCGGACTGTTCCTGCTGCACCCAATGGCCGGCGCCGGGCAGTAAGTGGGCGGCGCGGAAATCCATGCAGGCCTTGGTCTGCATCGTCTCCAGAGCACCGGGCGTTTGATGTACGCCCCAGTCGCTTTTGCCGGAGATGAACCAGGTCGGCACGTCGATGGTGCGGCCGGCGTAGAGTTGCTCGGCTGCGCGGAATTGCGGATCGATGCGGCAGCGATACCATTGCAGCCCGCCCTGGAAGCCGTTGCGCCCGTACTCGGCGGCATAGACCGCCAGCTCTTCATCCGGCAGCCATCGGCATGCGGCGATCTCGGCTGGCGAAGGCATTTCGTGCGCCACGGTCTCCGGCATGGTTTCGGCCAGGTCCATGGCGTAGTAGGTGGGCAGCTTGGCAAACTCCTCTGCGGTTCGGGCTTTCAGGGGGTGGGGGTTGTTCTGAGACCAATCGGCGCTTTTCTGGTGGAAGTAGGCGCGCAGGAACGCCTGCATGCCTTGCGGCGCATTCCACATCTGCTGGTTCGCCAGCCGTGTCGCGTAATACCACTGGTAGTGCTTGCGCGGCCGCTCCAGCGCCGCGAGGTCGGCATGCAGGTCGCGCGCTGGCTTTGACACCGTCAGCGCCGGGGGGCCGGAGAAGGGGGCGCTCATCAGGACGCATCTCTGGAACATATCGGGCCGCACCAGGGCCGCCCACGCCGCCACCATGGCGCCGAAATCATGCCCGACCACCATCGCTGCCTGCGAACGCCCGACTGCATGCAGCAGGCCGACCACGTCGCGCACCAGGTTCAGCGCGGTGGAGGCGGGCAGGTCGCCGTCATAGTCCGGGTTCCAGCCGAGCGTCCGGCCATAGCCACGCTGGTCCGGCGCGATGACGTGATAGCCGGCGTCGGCGAGGACCGGGATGATCCGCCGCCAGCTATAGGCGAGTTCCGGGAAACCGTGCAGCAGCACGACCAGAGGCCGGCTGGCATCGCCCCACCCCGCCTCCAGATAGTGCATGGTCAGGCCATTGCTGTTGTCGGCGAAGCGCGAGCGGATTCCGGCGGCGATAGGAGCGTTGGGGTAGGCGATCATATTGGGCATTAGGATATACTCAAACAGGTTGTCTTCGATTTGGACCACCACTCTGTTTTCCTTCCCTGGCTTGACCAGGGACCCATGCCTGAGCGCTGACTACAAAGTGTTTTTGTGTGGGAAGCTCTCAGGCATGGACCCCCGCTTTTGCGGGGCGGAGGGAGAGATTAAAGACCGTGGACGCGCCGTTTTATAAAAACACCGTGCCGCCATCGACCATGATGGTCTGGCCGGTGACGAACTTGCTGGCGTCGCTCGCCAGATAGACGATGGTGCCGACCAAGTCGTCCGGCTCCAGGCTGCGCTGCAAGGCCTGACCCTTGGCGATGACATCAGCCGCCTTGTCCAGGCGCTCGCCGAAGAATTCCTTGGTGCCCTCGGTCATCACGGCGCTGGGGGCGACGGCGTTGACGCGGATCCAGTCGCGCCCGACCTCGCGCGCCATCGCCCGCGTCATGCCGATGACCGCGCCCTTGCTCATGGCGTAGTGGACGCCGAAGGGGAAGCCGTAGACCGCAGCCAGGGAGGAAATGTTGATGATCGAGCCGCTTTGCTGCTCTCGCATCTGGCCGATCACCGCCTTGCAGCAATGCCATATGCCGGTGACATTGATATCCAACATCTTCTGCCATTCCGCCGGCTCCAGCGTATCGAACTTGCCGCCCTTCATGTCGGCATAGAGCGCGGCGTTGTTGACCAGCACGTCGATGCGGCCATAGCGCTGCATGGCCAGATCGGCCATGGCTTGGGCCTGCGCCATGTCGGTCACGTCGCAGGTCGCGGCGACGGCCTTGCCGCCCGCCTGCACGATCTGCGCCACGGTCTCGTCGCAATAGCGGATGTCGGCGCAGACGACGGAGGCCCCTTCTTTCGCCAGGGCTTCTGCGTAGGCCTTGCCAAGGCCGCGGAATGCGCCGGTGACGATGGCGACTTTACCGTTCATGGATGCGGTCATTGTGGCGGGTCTCCCTGTCTGAATTGCGTTGCGGCAATGGTATAGGCGCTGGCCGGCTTTGCGAATAGGATTGGCGCAATTCACTCATGAGGAAATGCGCCGATGCGACCGTCCAACAATGCCGACTGGCTCGACCTGACAGTCGAGGAAACGTTAGAGCCCGACCTGCCGATCATCGATCCGCACCACCACCTGTGGGATGCGCGCGGGTCGCACTATGTGCAGGATCGCTATCTGATGGACGAGATGGCGGCGGACGTTTCCAGCGGCCACAACATTGTCTCAACCGTGTTTATCGAGTGCGGGGCGATGTTCCGCAAGGATGGGCCGGAGCATATGCGGTGCGTCGGCGAGACCGAGTTCGTCAACGGCATCGCGGCGATGAGCGCCTCCGGTCTGTATGGCCCAACCCGGATTGCTGCCGGCATTGTCGGCACCGCACCGCTGCGCCAGGGTGACAAGCCGTCGGCTGAGGCGCTGGACGCACAGATTGCCGCCGGCAACGGACGGTTCCGCGGGATTCGGGTCGGCGCGACTTGGGACGCCAGCCCCGACGTCGGCAACCATCGCACAGAGCCGCCGGAGGGCATGTACCTCGACGCCACCTTCCGCGCTGGGTTCAAGCACCTGGCCTGGCGCGACCTGACGTTCGAGGCTTGGTGCTTTCATCCGCAATTGCCGGGGCTGGTCGATCTGGCCAAAGCTTTCCCCGATACCACCATCATCCTGGACCATTTCGGCGGGCCCATAGGGGTCGGTCCCTATGC
>CAXBDI010000185.1:0-3833 GCA_963974445.1 uncultured Alphaproteobacteria bacterium | reverse complement strand
ACTGGCCGACTTTTACGCCGCCACAGTGGCAGGTTTTTACTCCGCCGTTGACACCCGGAGCGTGCACCGCACCGATGCGGGCCTGATGCTCTGCTACGTGAACCGGCACGACGACGCCTACCAATGGGCCGAGCGGCGCAAGATCGAGACCCACCCCACCACCGGCGCCGCCCAACTCGTCGAAATCCACGAGCGGGTGGAGGAAGTCACCGCCTCCGCGCCCACAGCGACGCCCGAAGCGCCGGAACCCGCACCCGAACTGCCGCTCTTCGCCGACACGCCGGACGCCGACCTGCTCGCCTATGGTGTGCCACCGGAATGGCTTGCCGACGTCAAGGTCGCGACGGAGGAGTCCCTCTTCGACCTTGCCGACCACCTGCCCCAGGAAGCCGCAGAGGCATTGCTGGACCTCGCCGTCGGCGTCACACCGCCCCAGCCCTCGGCCGCACCCGCACCCGCCGACCCTTTCGCCCACCCGGACGCCATGCGCCGCTTCCGCGTCTTTACCGACGCCGCCGAACTGGCCCAGGCGCTGGAATACCCGTGGGAGAAGTGGACGATCTTCCTCCACCCCGTCCAGCGCTCGCTGGTGCAACGCGACTTCGCCGGCCCCGCCCGCATTGCCGGCTCTGCGGGCACGGGCAAGACGGTCGTGGCCATCCACCGCGCCGTGCATCTGGCCCGCCACGATCCCGACGCGCGCGTGCTGCTCACCACCTTCTCCACCCCATTGGCCGCGGCACTGCGGATCAAGCTCACCCGCCTCGCCGCCAACCAGCCGCGCCTGCTGGAGCGGATCGAGGTCAAGGCCGTCGATGCCCTGGCGCTGGAGCTCTTTGCGAAACGCTTCGCTCGCCCGCAGATCGCGTCGGCCGAGGTTGTGGCGGCGGCTCTGGCCGACGCATCCGCGGCTTCCGAATCGGGCTTCAGCGAGGCCTTCCTCCTGGAGGAATGGACCCAGGTGGTCGATGCCTGGCAGCTGACGAGTTGGCAGGCCTACCGCGATGTCACCCGCCTAGGCCGCAAAACCCGCATCGGCGGCAAGCAGCGCGAGGCGCTTTGGGTCGTATTCGCCAAGGTGCGCGTGGCGCTGGCAGAGCAAGGTTTCATAACCCTGCCGGCTGTTTATGGCCAGGTGACGGTGGCGGTGGCGGCCGGTGCCTCCCCCTATGATTTTGTCATTATCGACGAGGCACAGGACATGACCGTGCCGGCCATGCGCCTATTCGCGGCGCTTGCCGCCAGCCACCCAGACGGCCTGTTCCTGGCCGGCGATCAGGGCCAGCGTATATTCCAGACACCCTTTTCCTGGAAGTCTCTGGGCGTGGATATCCGCGGCCGCTCGCACATCCTGCGCATCAACTACCGCACCTCGCATCAAATCCGCAGCCAGGCCGACCGCCTGCTGCCCGGCGCCATCACCGACGTAGACGGCAACGAGGAAGGCCGCCGCGGCACGGTTTCGGTCTTCAACGGACCTGCGCCGGAGGTGTGCCTGCTCGACAGCGAACAGGATGAGACAGCGATCATCGCCGCCTGGATCGGCACCCGCCTCGCCGAAGGCTTTGCCCCGGAAGAGATCGGCATCATCGTGCGTTCGGACGCGGAATTACCGCGAGCCTATGCGGCTGTTCAGGCGGCTGGCGCGAATGTCTGCCCCCTGGACCAGCCAGGGGGCGAGCGCAAGGGCTGTGTTTCCGTTTCCACCATGCACCTCGCCAAAGGGCTGGAGTTCCGCGGCGTCGTTGTCATGGCCTGTGATGACGAGGTCTTGCCCGATCAGGACCGGATCGACCGCATAACCGACGCGGCCGATTTGGAAGAAGTCTACAATACCGAGCGCCACCTGCTCTACGTCGCCTGCACACGGGCCAGAGACCGCTTGCTGGTGACGGGCATCAAGCCAGGGTCAGAGTTTCTTGGCGATTTTGAGTGATAGGCACAGCGGGCAGTTTGAAACGGCCTTCGTCAACACCACACGCTTTGACCCAAAAGTTGGATGCCAGTTTCGTTCGAAGCGGACGGCTCTCGGGTCGAAACGCGACCCTCAATCGATAAATTATCATTCTAATTCTGCCAGTTACAAAACAGGTACCAAATCGCCAAAGTCTCAAGCTTCGAAGAAAATTGGCCCGGAGAGCACGGTCCCAGCCCTCGCCGCGCTATCCGAGGTCACCTGCCCTTTTGCCATAACCCTGGAAAACAACGAGAAAATCCGGCTTGCGCCAGACTTGGAGAACGTTTCCAGAATAGAACGTGGCGGAGAGAGAGGGATTCGAACCCTCGATACGGGGTTACCGTATACACGCGTTCCAGGCGTGCGCCTTCAACCACTCGGCCATCTCCCCTGGGAATGAGCGGCGCACCATACGCATCTTGATCTTGCTGCGCAACGCCGCGCCATCTTGCGAATCGCTGAAGTTATCGGCATGGTGTCGCAGGCTTTAAAGAATAAACGTTCGTCTGGTGTCGGAGAAGGGCTTCAATGTTGATAGGGCGGTTGATAGGTTGGGTTCTGGTGCTGGCTGGGATCATTGTAGGGGTCCGCGATGGGGTGACTTGGCAGGAAACAGGTACCTATCCACTCACCTCGACCGGTGAGGTCTGGTATTCCCTTCACAGCGAAAGCCTGAATACCGCGCAAGCCGCGGTGCAGCGCTATCTGTCGCCGGAGGTTTGGGATCCGGGTATCCAGACAGTGTTGCTATGGCCGGCAGTCGCGACATTCGTCGGGCTGGGGGTGATTTTTCTGCTTTTGTTCCGCCGCCGCGGTTAGGGCGTGGGCGAGCGGCCGGCCAGCCCTCGCGGCAACCAGAACCTCGCCAGGTGCGGCTTCCTGCGTTGGATATTGGCATGAAATTTGCGGATTATGCTCCATAAGCTCGCCGTTTCCGTCGCAAGGCCTCATGGCTCGTCACATTGTTCAGCGGACCGTCATCTCGATCCCGGTGCTGTTGGGGGTGTTGGCGATTGGGTTCGCACTGTTGCAACTGATCCCGACCGACCCGGCGACCATGTTGGCGGGCCCGACCGCATCGCCGGCAGAAATCGCCAGTATCCGCGAGTCCATGGGCCTGAACGAGCCGCTGCTTTATCAGTTCGGCATCTATATCCTGCGTGTGATCCAGGGGGATTTAGGGCGGGCGGGGCCTTTGTGGACGATAGAAGGCATCCGCTCCATCGCGCTGGCGGCGATCACCTTGGGCGGCGCTGTCGTGACCGAGACGATTTTCGCCTGGCCGGGGGTCGGGCGGCTGGGGGTGGGCGCGATCATCTCCAGCGACTTTACGCTCGCCCAAGGCGCGATCCTGGTGCTGGCGATTTCGTTCATCGTCGTGAACCTAATCGTCGATCTGACCTATGCCTTTCTCGATCCGCGGATCCGTAAAGGGTGACCGACATGACCTTCGCAACGCCAAAGCCCGCGCCTTAATCCGCGCCAACGCCTCGGCGTGATAGGGCGCAGCCTCCGCAAACACCGGCTCCGCCAAGGCACAACACTCCAGCGCCTGATCCAAAAGCCGCCGATCCTCGGTCTTCTCGTACAACGCGATGAAAGCCCCCGCGAGATTACCCTGCGTCCCCGCCCAGTCGAGCGGCACCCGCTCCCGCGTCCGCTCCTGCAGCGCCGCCCTATAGGCCGCCACCGCCTCCTCCAGTCGTGCCGTCCCGCTCTCCCGCTCGCCCAGCGCCCGGAGCGCAGCGCCTAGATTGTTCTGCGTCCCCGCCCAGTCGAGCGGCACCCGCTCCTGCGTGTACACTTGCAGCGCCGCCCGAAAGGCCGCCACCGCCTCCTCCAGCCGCGCCGTCCCGCTCTCACGCTCGCCCAGCAC
>CAXBDI010000184.1:0-3941 GCA_963974445.1 uncultured Alphaproteobacteria bacterium | reverse complement strand
CGGCCCCACTGGGGCCACGGTCCCTCTTCACCCCAATGACCAACGGTCTGGCGCGCGTTAACCGCATCTGGCCGTTCGGATATCGGTGTCTTATCAGTGGGTTGTGTCGGCGTCGTCCGTCTGCGCAAACCGCGTCGCTTCTTGCCGCGCGGGAGCATGCCCCACAGCTTTTCCGCTCGGCGGACCGGACTGTAAACCCAAGCATAGATCGTCTCGGTGGCGATCGAGCCGAGGCCCCGTTCGGTTCCAAGTTTGAGGCGTCCAGCGATCTGTTCCGGCGTCCAGCCTTCGGCCAGGCGAGCGACGACGAAAGCTTGCAGCCGTTCGTCTGTCTCGAGCTTACCCGGCCGTTGCCGCCGCAAAAGATATGAGCCCTCGGCAATGACGGGCCGATAGGCGCCGCTATCTGTGGCGTTGCGTCTGAGTTCGCGACTGATGGTCGAAGGCGAGCGCCGAATGGCGCAAGCGATGGTCCGAACACCAAGCCCCCGAGCCTTGAGCTCGGCAATCCGGTCTCTTTCGGCGGGTTGAAGATGAGAGTACTGTGACATTGCAACACCCTATTTCTGTTTCCCAACAGACGAATACCAAATCCGTCAACGGTGTTGCACCTCGCGCTGGAATTCACCCGGAACTCTAGAGCAGCGGCGACAAGAGCGAAAGGGCGTAAAGACGCCGGGCCTTGGCCGCAATTCGATTGCCGATTTTATGATCTGGATTGCCTGTATGGACGGCACGATTCCGCGGGATATGCCCGCGATTTTGGCACCGGACCAGCCATTCGGTACCGGCCTTGCGACGAGCCGCGAGTTACCCCGAGAGGATGTCTTTAAGCCGCCGCAGGCAGGGCCGGCGCTGCGCCCAAAAGCCGGCAGATCGCCCAGGTCAATTCCGCCCGGTTGAGCGTATAGAAGTGGAATTCGCGGACATCCTCCGCCTGCAAGCGGCGGCACAACTCCGCCGAATGGGTTGCCGCCACCAATTGCCGGCTCTCGGCATCGTCGTCCAGGCCGGCGTAGAGCTTGGCCATCCAGTCCGGAATGCTGGCGCCGCACATGCCGGCAAAGCGGCTGGCCGTGGCGAAATTGGTGATCGGCATGATACCCGGCACCAGCGGAATATCGATGCCCGCCGCCGCCAGACGGTCGCGAAAGCGCAAATAGACCTCGGCGTCGAAGAAAAACTGGGTGATCGCACGCGTCGCGCCGGCATCGATCTTGCGTTTCAAATAGTCGATCTCAAAGTCGGCGCTGGGCGCCGCCGGATGCGTTTCCGGATAGGCCGCGACGCTGAGTTCGAAATCGGCAACTTTACGCAATCCCTCAACCAGGTCGACGGCGTAGGCATAGCCATCCGGTTGCGGCAGATAATCGTCGCCGCCCTCCGGCGGATCGCCGCGCAGCGCCACGATGTGCCGAATGCCGGCATCCCAATAGGCGCGAGCGACAGCGTCGATTTCCTCCCGGCTGGCGGCGACGCAGGTCAGATGCGCCGCGGGCTCCAGGTCCGTCTCGCGGCGGATGCGGGTGACGGTCGCGTGGGTGCGCTCGCGCGTCGAGCCGCCGGCCCCATAGGTGACCGAGACGAAGCGCGGTGCCAGAGGCGCCAGGCGCTCGATGGTTTGCCACAGCGCCGCCTCCGCCTTGTCCGACTTCGGCGGGAAAAATTCGAATGACACCGCCGGTTTGGTGCCTGTCGCCTTGGCGGTCATACCGTCTGCCTCTCCTATTGTGTCGATCTCTGCCATAGCCTGCGCTAGATCCAGGGGGACCCGGCAACCCGGGCCGGTGGCGGTTGCGTCGCGGCGTCCGCGTGATCGGCGGTCCAGATCATCACGGTGAGCGGGTCGCCCGGCAAAGCCTCGCCGCGCACAAGACGCAGGCCGCAGCGGTCGAACCACGCCCGCACTTCCCGGTCGGTAAACCCCAGCCGGCGATGCGCATGGCCGGTTCGCAATTCTTCGATGCCGTGCTGGGCGAAATCGACGACGATGACCCGCCCGCCGGGCCGCAGCACCCTCGCCGCCTCCGCCACCGCTTGTTCCGGCGCGTCGGCAAAATGCATGACCAGATGCACGGTGACCAGATCGACCGAAGCGTCGGCAATCGGCAGCGCATACATATTGCCGAGGCGCAGGCTGACATGGTGCATGTTCGCCCGATGCACGCGGTCGCGGGCTATGGCCAGCATATCGCGGGAGATATCGATGCCAATCGCCTCCCCCACCCGCGGCGCCAGCAGGCTCAACACCTCGCCGGTGCCGGTGCCTATGTCCAGCAGGCGGCCATAGGCGCCATTCGGAACCTGGCGCAGCAAATGCCGCTCAACCTCGGCCGCATCGATATGCAAGCGCCGGATTGCATCCCACGATTGGGCGTGCGCATCGAAATAGGCCTCTGCCTCCGCCTGCCGGCGCTGGCGCACATCGGCCAGCCGCGACCGGTCCTGCACTAGTACGGGGTCGCCCGCCGGGATCAGGTCGAGAATGGCCGCGGTCAGCGACTGGTCCGTCCGCTTCAGGCGGTAAAACGTCCAATTGCCCTCGCGCATTGGCGTCAGCAATCCGACGTCGGCCAGCACTTTCAGGTGACGGGAGACCCTCGGTTGGCTTTGATCCAGAATCTGCGAAATTTCAGAAACTGCCAACTCCCCGGCGGCGCACAGACTGAGGATCCGCAGCCGTGTCGGTTCTGCAACTGCCTTCAGTGAATCGATCAACCGTTGCATCTATAACACATTCGTGAGGGGATAATGGCCACACATCTACATAAGGATATCATTATATTCTAGGCAACGCAAGGGTTTCTGGGTGATTTGACGTGCGGACCCCTGGCAGGTCAAACGTTGGCAACCGCCATAACCTATGCTAGCAGATGCGTAACCACTTTGGTTTATCGATAGAGTGGAATTCGAAAGTCTCGAACGTCTCGATATCGCGCATGCGGTTGGGGATAAGGCGGGCGAATTCGATTGGCCATCGCTAAAGGCGTGTTGGAATGAGTTGGTTCGAGACCTTGCGTATATCGTTGCGGCGCCTGTTCGCGATAGTCGCGGCTGCCGCCGTGCTAAGTGGATGCGCCGCGACGCCACCGGGTCAAGTCAACGACCCGCTGGAGCCGTTGAACCGGCAGATTTTCGCCTTCAACGACGCGGTCGATACCGTCCTGATCCGCCCGGGGGCGGTGGTCTACCGCGATTTGATGCCGCGCCCGATCAAGATGGTACTCGGCAACTTGATCGATCATCTCACCTTGCCGCTGACCATCGTGCATGACCTGTTGCAGGGTAAGCCGGATCGGGCCCAGGTCGCGTTTGGCCGATTTTTCATCAATACAATCATCGGTGTCGGCGGTCTTTTCGATGTCGCGACCCCGCACGGCTTGAAGTTGCATCGGGAGGATGCGGGGCAGACCCTGGCGGTGCACGGCGTGGAATCGGGCCCGTATCTGGTATTACCGCTGCTCGGCCCGTCAAACCTGCGCGATGGCGTCGGCACACTGATCGACTGGTTCATCGACCCGGTCGGGATTGCCGCCTACGTGCCGGACAACGGTCAGACCTTGAGGATCACCAGGGCGGGCGCCACCATTATTGTGCGCCGCGAAGCCCTGCTCGAACCGCTGGATGCGTTGCGCCAATCGCTGGACTACTACGCGGCAACTCGTGCCGCTTATGCGCAACGGCGGCAACTGCAGATCAACGATGGCCAAGTCAATACGCCGAGTTTCAACAACGACCCGTTTGCCGCCGCTGAAGAAGCCAACAAGGCTAATTAAAGCGGCGTCCACTTAGGATGGGCTCGGTCGGCGAGGGGGACCTGGACCTAGTCTGGCGATCTGGCATTTAATCTGAGGGCGCCGTCTGCAGGTTGCGCGGCACGATAAACCGTGTCGTGGTGCCGGCACCCAAAGCGCTCTCCAACTCGAACCGCCCGCCATGAG
>CAXBDI010000183.1:0-4209 GCA_963974445.1 uncultured Alphaproteobacteria bacterium | reverse complement strand
TTCATCATGGTCACCTGCCTGACCGACGGCCAGTTCCGCTCGCTTGCGCCGACGGTAGGTCGCCCGGAGTGGCTGAAAGACCCGCTCTTCGCCAGTTTCGATATCCGCAAGGAGAATTACGACCATGTGGTGGCGGCGCTGAACGAGGCGTTCTCAGCCGCGACCACCGCCGAATGGGATCAGCGCCTCGGCGAGGCCAAGGTGCCGGCAGCCCCGGTGCGGACATTGCCGGACGCGAGTCGCCATCCGCAATTGGCCCATCGCGAAGTCTTTACCGAATTCGGTCAGTTCGGCCCAATTCAACGCCCGGCCTTTGGCATCGGCGCTCCCTACATGACCGACCGCGACGCGCCGCGGCCCGACCGGCCGCCGCCGATGCTGGGCGAGCACACCGACGAGGTGATGGCCGAGCTCGGCTATTCCGCCGACGATATCGCCGCCATGCGCCAGGCCGGCGCGATCTAGCCGAACCAGGGCTGCCGCCGCTCCACCACCCGGAAGGACCCGCGCCATGCGCTACCACTTCGTTACCCTGGATGTGTTCACCGACCGGCGCTTTGGCGGCAACCAGTTGGCGGTGATCCCCGACGCGCGCGAACTCTCTGGCGAGCAGATGCAGGCGATCGCCCGCGAATTCAACTACGCCGAGTGCACGTTCGTGCTGCCGCCGGCCTCGCCGCAGAACGATGCGCAGGTGCGCATTTTCACGCCGAAGCGCGAGGTGCCGTTTGCCGGTCACCCGAATGTCGGCACCGCCTACGCCTTGGCCATGTTGGAGGAGGTGCACGGACGCAAGGTCGGCGATGCGCTGCGGTTCGAGGAAGAGGCCGGCATCGTCGCCGTATCCGTCGCCCGCAACGCTGCCGGCCAGCCGATGAGCGCGGAGTTGACCGCGCCGGCCCTGCTCGATCTGGCCGAGACCATGGCGGTGGAACACGTTGCGGAAGCCGCCGGGCTGGCTCCTAACGCGATCACCACAGAGCGGCATGAACCGCAAATCGCCTCCATCGGGCTGCCGTTCACGATTGCCGAACTGCCGGATCTGGACACTCTGGCAGCGATTAAACCCAATCTCGCGGCCTTCGACCGACATTTTACCGACGTGGCAGGCGACGCGCTCTATCTCTACGTCCGCACCGGTCCGCGCAGCGTGCAAGCGCGGATGCTGGCGCCGTTACACGGCGTCATCGAGGATCCGGCGACCGGCAGCGCCGCCGCGGCGCTTACCGGATTTCTGGCGCGCCTCGACCCGGCACGCGAAGGCACGTTGCCGCTGGCCATTGCCCAGGGGCTGGAAATGGGCCGGCCGAGCCTGATCCAGGGCGCGGCGGACAAGTCCGGGGGCGCCGTCACCGCGGTTCGCGTCGGCGGGCCCTGCGTAACCGTGATGGAAGGCTTCCTCACCGTATGACCGCACCCTCGCCGCCGCTCGACCCACGCCAGCACGCGGTCCGCCCGGACCTCGCCGACGCTCGGCTGCGCGGGCAGGTGGATGCCGCCGTGTTCGTCGAGGGCGAGGCCGCACACGTCGCATCGGCGGCTCAGCCGCTATTGCGCCACCCAGCCGCAGACGCGCCGATGGAGAGCCAGGTGCTGCCCGGCGAATCGGTGCGCGTGTTCGAGCGGGCAAGAGGCTGGGCATGGGTTCAGTGCGACCATGACGGCTATGTCGGCTATCTCCACAGCGAGGCGCTCAGCGATAAAACCCTGCCGCCGCCAACCCATTTGGTGAAAGCGCGCGAGACCCCACTCCTCTCAGATGCCAGGCAGGAGTGCGCGCCACTGCTCAGCCTCAGCCTCGGTGCGCCGGTCCGCGTCGCGCAGGCGGGGGAGCGGTTTCATCGCGTGGAGCCAGGCGGCTATGTCTTCGCCGATCACCTGCGCCGCGCCGACCGGCCCGAAAGCGATTGGGTGGCCGTCGCGGAACGGCTGCTGGGCCTGCCGTATCTCTGGGGCGGCCGCGGCACCGGCGGCGTGGACTGCTCGGGTCTGGTGCAGATCGCGCTGGCGGCCTGCGGCATCTTCAGTCTCAGAGACTCCGACCAGCAGGCCGCCAGCATCGGCCACCCGGTGCCGCTGGACTTGGCCGCGTGGCAGAGAGGCGACCTGATCTATGTGCCCGGCCATGTTGTTATCGACGCTGGCGACGGCGACGTCGTGCACGCAACCGGCTACACCTGGAGCGTCATCAGAGAACCGCGCGAACAATGCCTGCAACGCCTCGCCGGCCTCGGCCTGGTGGTGACCGCGGTCCGGCGGCCGGCATAGCGCCGCAGCATCGGTGATCCGGCTGAGGCCGCAGCAGCCGCCGCTGCCAGCCGCCCTGGTCTATCGCGGGCTATGCGTTATATAGGGCAGCCTTGGACCCATAGCAGGCGCAGTGATGCCGACGACCCTATCGCTCTACATCGCCCGGCAGTTCATAATCTGGTTCGCAGCCCTGGTAGGGGTTGCGGCGGTGCTGGTGCTGCTGCTCGACTCGTTGGAGTTGGTGCGCCGCGCCGCCTCAAAACCGGAAGTCGGGGTGATTACGGTGCTGCAGATGGCGTTGCTGCACCTGCCGTATATCATCGATATCGTCCTGCCCTTCGCCATGCTGTTTGCCGCCATGGCGGCGTTGTGGCAGCTGTCGCGCCATCAGGAACTTGCGGTTGCCCGTGCGGCCGGGCTTTCGATCTGGCAATTGCTGCTGCCGGGCCTCGTCGTCGCGGTCTTGCTGGGCGGGCTGAAGATTGTCGCGTTCAATCCGCTGGCCGCCGCATCGCTGGCGATGTTCGAAGATTTCGAGGTGCAATACTTCAACCGCCGGCCCAACAACCCGGTCCTCTCCAGCTCCGGACTGTGGTTGAAGGATTATTCGGGCGTCTTCGACTTGGTTATCCGTGCGGAATCGTTGCGGCCGCGCGAACAGGTGCTGGAGGATGTGACAGTATTCCAGTTCGTCGAGCAGGACCAGTTCAGCAGCCGGATCGACGCGGCCACGGCCGTGTTGCAGGATGGCGCCTGGCGGTTCGAGACCGTTCGGGTCGTCGGCCCGAACCGGCCTGCAGTAGAGCTCGAATCGTTGGCGCTTTCGACCCGCTTAGACTGGAACCGGCTGGAAGAAAGCTTTGCCTCGCCGGCCAGCATGCCCATATGGCGGCTGCCGGCATTTATCCGGATGCTGGAGGATGCGGGCTTCTCCGCAGCACCGCACCGGGTGTATTTTCACGTGACGCTCGCAGCCCCTCTGACGATGGCCGCGATGGTGCTGATCGCCGCCGGCTTCGCCATCCGCCCGCCAAGGCGCGGCGGCATTCTCGCCCTGATGACGATGGCGGCCATAGCCGGACTGGGGGTTCATCTGCTAACCCAAGTGTTTCTGCGCCTGGGTCTGGCGGGACAGTTGCCGGCAGTATTGGCAGCCTGGGCGCCGATCGGTGGCATCACTATGTTGAGTGCAGCCTGGCTTTTGTATACTGAGGACGGTTGATGTTGCGGTACCTGAACAGCTTCCTGCACTCTGCCCGCGCAATCGGAATCGCCGGCCTGCTCGGCCTGACGGTTGCGGCGGCCGCCTCCGGTTCGGCCATGGCACAACAGACCGGCAGCCTGCCGGCGCAGACCGTCTTGCAGACAGTCAATGACGAGCCGATCTCCAGCTACGACGTCGATGCGCGGTTACGCTTGGTCATCACCACAGCCGGCGCACCGCCAACGCCGGAAAGCATGGCGCGCATCCGCAATCAGGTGCTGGAAACCCTGATCGACGAACGCGTCCAACTGCAGGAGGCAGAGCGGTTGGGCATTACCGTCGATAATGCCGAAATTCAGGCCGCGATGGCCTCGATCGAAAAAAGCAACAAAATACAGCCAGGTGCCTTGGTGGAAGAATTGACCAAGGCGCGGGTCGATGTCGGCACCCTGGTGGCGCAAATCCGCGCGACGATCGCCTGGCGCAAGGTCATCGGCCAGAGCGTGCGCAATTCCGTTCAAGTGGACGAGAGCGATATCGACCTCTATTTAGAAGACCTGCGGCGAAAGGGCGGCACCGAGTATCTGCTCGCTGAAATCTTCATCGCCGCCCCCCGGCCGCAGGACCTGCCGGTAGCAAAGGCGACCGTCGACGATCTGCTGCAGCAGTTGGTGCGCGGCGGCCAGTTCCCAACCCTCGCTCGCCAATACAGCCAAGCGCCCACCGCCGGCGCCGGCGGCGATATGGGCTGGCTC
>CAXBDI010000182.1:0-4280 GCA_963974445.1 uncultured Alphaproteobacteria bacterium | reverse complement strand
TGCTTGTAGTCCTCGCGGATCGGGTTGAATACGTCGAGGTTCATGGCGGGTTCGTCGCCGATCACTTCGCCCCAGTGGACCACGTCGGGCGGGATGCGGATCATGCTGCCGGGGCCGGCGTCGTAGACCTCGTCGCCGACATGGAAACGCACGGTGCCCTGGACAATGACGGCGATCTGTTCGAACGGGTGGCTGTGCGGGCCGGGCTCCATGCCGGGCTGCATCCAGTTCATCACCAGCAGCGTGTCCTCGCCGCGGAAACCGACGCGCTCGATGCCTTCGCGGACGGCTTCCCTGTCCAGATTGTCCCAGTTCGCAAAACTCGTTACCTCAACCATATCAATATGTTCCTGTATTTTGTTAAAGTTATTATTTATTATTAGAAGCGTCTAAGAAAGCTGGGTATTTCAAGAAGCTTTGAATGATTGTTGCCTCTTGGTGCTTGGTCGCCCTGATGAGAACTGGTGACGCCTGACAATTGGGTGTTTTTTTCTTGGGTTGTTTGCGAAGCCTTAGACGTTTCTATCGGCTTGGGTGGTTTGGGCCTCCACTCCTGAAGGTACTGGCCTACTTTGTCATAAAACTCGGGTACGAGTGACTCCAGTTCCTGGATAAACGTATTTCGTCCAGCAAATCGTCTGGAGTCGTCGGAGATGAGGATTACCTGAAATGCTCGAGGAGCGGATGACTTGTTTTCGTCAAGAATTTTTGGATTTTCCCGGATCGCGTTTGCTGCCAGCACAGTGTCTTTTGCCCGTGACGGCCATTTGACTCTCACGAATAAATTGTCGCCCTCATATTTGGTTAATTGGCGCATCAGCCAAGCAAGGCGTGCCGATGATCTGGCCTTATCCTGAGGCGCTCCGAGTTCCATCCCAACTCTTATAGTTTTTGTGTTGATATCAGCTTCAATAAACACCTCAGAAACAGTGCTTGGAATGGAGAGGCTTGCATTAAGAATTGCTGTTTTTGACAGATTCTCGCAATCGTCTTTTACGCGAGCGTCTAGGTCAACTGAGTGCCCCCGGCTTAGGTTCTCCCTGACGTTAACCGCAAGGTGTTCGCTCATTTTCAAAGAAAGGTCGCGAATTTCCTGATGCCAGCCACTAACGACGGCCTGAACGCTATCGGAGGTCTTTCTGAGAGCGGCGCCACTCTGTACGTGGGTAATTACGTCGGTCCATTCCATAGGCATTTGATCGTAGCCGCCAACGCCGATTGATTCATGTCCGAGAAACCGGATGAACTCGCGTAAAATATACGCTTGGTCAGGGTCGGCAACGGCTGATTGCGCCTGTAATAATATGGCTTCTGTCAGAATGAACTTCCATGACCAGTGGTACAGGTTTACCCGTCTCAACGCGTTTTTTGGAATGGAAACCGGGCTGTGGGTCGGGCGGCTGACGAATTCATTTGAAATGGTAATTACGGAATCTGTGCCGTTGTCGCGGGCCAACTGAATGTATCTTTGAACCTGATCTGTGTCGATTTTGGCTTTTCCAATTTTTGCTTCGATGAGGGCGGACCATGTCGATTTTCCATTTCGGTGCTCCAACAGCCCGTCCGGCCGATCCTTAATTGCTCCACTTTGTTGCAAGAAAACGACCTCGGTGAAGCTATTTATGATGCTCCGCTTCCCCATTCGGATTGAGATCGATTTCATGAGCGCGTCCGCGAAGTCTGGCACTGCTGAGAGAGTTGCCAAGAATACAGACGCTACCCTTTGTTCCTTCCGGTTGTCAGCGATTACGGGTATTAATCGAGCGACATCACCGGACTTTAAATAGCTTGGAAGTTCAATCACGTTTCTTGCCCCCTTGTTGATTGCTTACTCAGAATTTCAACAAATGATTGCAAGGTCAATCCGGAATACGATTTCGAGAATACCTTCGTTTACTTTGCCGCGCCGTAGCCGCCGCCGCCGGGGGTTTTCAGGATCACCTCGTCGCCCGGTTTCATGACCATCTTGTTGGCCTGGGCAGCGTCCTTGCCGTTGATCAGGAAGTGGCCGGCTTCGCCGTCCTCGCCGCCTTCGAAGCCCTCGGCCCCGATCTTCAGGCGGCTCGGCACCGCGTTGAGCAGCCAGTCGTCCTTCGTGCGAAGGTGGAAGGCTATGACCTGGCCGTCGCCGCCGCGCGCCGCCCCGGCGCCGCCGGAGCCGTCGATCAGTTCTTTCTGCGTGAACTGGATCGGCATGGCGGCTTCCAGCACTTCGACCGGCACCGCTGCGACCCCCGTGGGGTAGCAGGTCGCCCCCAGGCCCGGCTTGGTGCGCCGCGCACCCATGCCGCCCGAATAGTTGAACATGGCGCTGGTGAACGGCGCGCCCGCGTCGTCCTTGCCCTGCACCTGGAAGGTCCAGACCGCGCCCGCGCCTTCGGCCAGCACCCGGTCGGGGGCTACCTGGTAGAGCGCCTTCAGGATCGGCATCGGCACATACATGCCGACAACGTGCCGCGCCGCCACCGGCGACGGGTATTTGGCATTGACGATGCAGCCTTCGGGCGCCGACACAGTAATGGGTGTCAAGCTGCCGTAATTGTTGGGTAAATCGGGATCGAGGGTCGAACGCAGGGCGAAGGTCGCATAGGCGTGGGTGTAGTTGAGCACCACGTTGACGCCGTGCGGGCTGGCGCCCGACGAGCCGGCGAAATCGATATGGACCGAGCCCGCTTCGGCATCAATGGTCATCGCGCATTTGAGCAGGATTTCCGCGCCGCCCGGAATATCGAACCGGCTTTCGCCGTGATAGGTGCCGCCCTTGAGCTTGCGGATGGAGTCGCGCGTCGCCGCTTCGGACCGTTTGATGATTTCCGCCGACAATTCGTCGATATCGTCCAGGTTATGTCGTTCGCACAGCAATTGCAGGCGTTCCGCGCCGACCCGGCCGGACGATACCTGGGCCGCGATATCGCCGAGGACCTCGTCCTTGGTGCGCACGTTGTGTCGGATGATGTCGAACAATACCTCGTTCGGCTTGCCGGCCTCGTACAGCTTGGCGCGCGGGATCCACAGGCCTTCCTCGTGCACGTCGCGCGCCCCGGCGCCGACGCCGTAGCCGCCGATATCGGTGTGATGGATGGTGGAGCCGAAATAGGCGATCACCCGGCCCTTGCGGAATACCGGGGTGATAATCGTGATATCGAAGAAATGCCCGGCGGACAGCCACGGGTCGTTGGTGATCAGGATGTCGCCCTCGTCGAGACTGTCGGTCGGGAACTTCTCAACGAAATGCGCACCTGCGGCTGCTAAGGTATTGATATGACCGGGAGTTCCGGTCACGGCCTGGGCGATCATGCGGCCTTCGCGGTCGAGCAGCGCGCAGGCGAGGTCGCCGGCTTCGCGCACCACCGGGCTGAAGGCGATGCGCTGCAGGGCGCGGGCCTGTTCGCTGGCCGCGCTGACCAGGTTGCTCCACAGGATTTCAAGCTCGATACCGTCCATCGCCATAATACTATTCCTTCCGCTCTGCCGTGATGCAGCCGTTTTTCGCCACCGATGCCGTCCAGCCGGGCAGGATGAAGATGGTGGTCTCCCGTTCCTCGATGATCACCGGACCGTCCATGACTTGTCCAGCGGCAAGTGCGGACCGGTCGTAGACCGCGACCGGTTCCGGCGCGCCGGCGATAAATACCGGGCGGTGACCCTTCGGATCGCCTGCTTTGTCCGCGAGATCGGGGATGCCGTGGCGTTCGACGGCCGGGCCGAGCGCGCTGATGCGCCAGGCGACGACCTCGATCTTCATATTGGGCAGGCGCAGGCCGTATTGCGCTTCGTAGGAGGTCTCAAAAGACTCGCGCATGCTGGCGATGTCCTGTTTGCCCGTGGGATCGCCGTCGAAATCGATGGTGACCTCGTTCTGCTGGCCGGCATAACGCATGTCCGCGCCGTAGATATAGGTTATCTCGTCCGGCGCGCAGCCGGCGGCTTCGAGCGCGATACCGGCTTCCGATGCCATGTCGGCATAGGTTGCCTCCGCCGCTTTCCAGTCGATGCCGCCGGCGGTGCCGCGGGCAAGGTCGAACCGGACCGGCGTGACCAGCGTGCCGAAGGCCGACAGGACGCTGGCGAGGGGCGGATAGATGACGGTGGTGCTTTCCAGCAGTTCGGCGACGTGGCAGGCATGCACCGGCCCGGCGCCGCCAAAGGCGAGAACCGGCATGCCGCGGTAATCGATGCCCCGGTCGGTGGCGTGAGCGCGGGCCGCTGCCGCCATGGATTCGTTTACCACCTGGAAGATGCCGCGCGCGGTCTGCGGCACCGACGTGCCGAGCCGGTCG
>CAXBDI010000181.1:0-4344 GCA_963974445.1 uncultured Alphaproteobacteria bacterium | reverse complement strand
AAACCGGTGAATCACAACTCACTGCAATCATTCAACCCCTAATCGGACGGGCTCTTAGGCTCCGGCATGCTTGCCTGCGGCGGGCTGCGGCTGGCGATTTGGCGCGGGAGCCGCTATATCAGGCGCACACTCTCCCGTGCCTCGCCCAAGGGAATTGGTCCGCCATGAGCCTCCGCCCCTATCGTCAGATCGTCCGCCGCAAGAGCCGCCAGATCATGGTCGGCCCGGTGCCGGTCGGCGGCGATGCGCCGATCACGGTGCAGACGATGACCAACACCCTGACCAGCGACGCCGCCGCGACCATCGACCAGATCCGCCGGGCGGAGGAGGCCGGGGCCGACATCGTCCGCGTCTCCTGCCCAGACGAGGAATCAACGGCGGCGCTGGCTCAGATCGTCAAGGCGGTGAACGTTCCCATCGTTGCCGACATCCACTTTCACTACCGCCGCGGTATCGAGGCGGCGATGGCCGGCGCTGCCTGCCTGCGGATCAATCCGGGCAATATCGGCTCCAACGCCCGGGTGCGCGAGGTGGTGCAGGCGGCGAAGGACCATGGTTGCTCCATCCGCATCGGCGTCAACGGCGGCAGCCTGGAGCGCGACCTGCTGGAGAAGTATGGCGAGCCCTGCCCTGAAGCCATGGTCGAGAGCGCGCAGCGGCACATCCAAATCCTGGAAGACAACGACTTTTTTGAGTTCAAGATCTCCTGCAAAGCTTCCGACCCCATGCTGGCCACCGCGGCCTACCAGCAGTTGGCGGAGGTCTGCGACTACCCCTTGCACCTGGGTGTGACCGAGGCGGGCGGGCTGCGCAGTGGCACGGTGAAAAGCGCTATCGGACTTGGCCCCCTGCTGTGGGCCGGCATTGGCGACACGCTGCGGGTGTCGCTGTCGGCCGACGTGACGGAGGAGGTCAAGGTCGGCTTCGACATCCTGAAGTCGC
The DNA here is from genome assembly GCA_963974445.1 of uncultured Alphaproteobacteria bacterium. Taxonomy (GTDB): domain Bacteria; phylum Pseudomonadota; class Alphaproteobacteria; order Bin95; family Bin95; genus JACKII01. The sequence goes on along the minus strand of CAXBDI010000181.1, from coordinate 3,402 downwards.
TGGGCCTGCGCCACCGCGGCGTCAACGTGATCTCTTGCCCCTCCTGCGCCAGGCAGCAGTTCGACGTGATCAAGACGGTGGAGGTGCTGGAGCAACGGCTCGCCCACATTACGACGCCGATGACGGTCTCGGTGATTGGCTGCGTCGTCAACGGCCCTGGCGAGGCGCGGGAGACCGACCTGGGCATCACCGGCGGCGGCAAGGGCACGCACATGGTCTACGTCGCCGGCCTTCCCGACCACCGCCTGCAAAACACCGACATCGTCGACCACATGGTCAGCCTGATCGAGGCGAAGGCGAAGGAAATCGAGGCAGAGCGGGTGGCGGTGGCGGCGGAGTAGCGTTGGTGTCAAAAGGCTTGCCGTTCGCCGGCATCTTCAGCGACAATGCCGCAAACTTTCAGAGGGAAAACGCGCCATGAACGACGTCGCCACAGCTACCCCAACACCGAACACCCTGACCCAGGCCGAGCATGCCGCCGGCATGGCCGCCTACCGCGTCGAAGGCGAGCGCATCGCTGCCGAGATCGGCAACCGCGGGCCGCTGCGGCTGACCGACGAGGGCAAGCTGCACCCGGATATCCTCGCGGCCTATTGGAGGCATGGCTATTACATCTTCGAAGGCGTGATCGATCCGGACGAAGTCGCGGCACTGCGGGCCGATGCGCAGACGATGATCGACCGGGCACCGGCAGCCCCGGACGCCAAAGTCGATACGGCGGGCCGTCCGGCGCTGGGCATCGACTCGCCCCGGCTGCCTTACCGGCTGAGCAAGCCGTTGGCCGATCCCTGGGGCGGGACGGACGCGCTGGGCGGGCGCCATCCCACCCAAATGGCCCAGCCGAAACCCGACCAGGACGCGCCGGAGCACGTGGTCTTTCTGATGTATGCCATGTGTCAGTATATGCCGTCGGGCTTACGCCTCTACGGCAATCCGAAGCTGCTGGCCGTCGCAGAGTCCATCAATGGCGAGGATTTCGTACCCTACAATGACGCGATCTTCGTGAAGCAGCCGGGCCTTGGCGGCTCGGTTTCCTGGCATCAGGATGGGGTGACCCACTGGAACTCTCCCGATTGGGATGAGGGCATCCACGGCTTCAACTTCCAGGTTCAGCTCTACCCGACGACGCCTGCGAACTGCCTTTGGGTGCTGCCGGGCTCGCACAAGCTGGGCCGGGCGGATATCAAGGGCATGGTTGCGGCCAACGGCGGCGACGAGAAGCTGCCGGGCGCCGTTCCGCTGGTGTGCAAGGCGGGCGACGTGACCATCGTGAACCGGCAGATGGTGCACGGCTCCTTCGCCAACTCCTCTCCGGACATCCGCATTTCGATCACCTTCGGCTTTCACCGCCGCAAGTCTGTGCTGGGCCAGAAGGCGGCGCTGTCGATGCAGGACGGCGCCACGGTCTATGACGCGAAGCGGGTGTTCGAGCGGTCCGCAGTGATCCAGGTCGCCATCGACGCGCGCAAGCAGGCGTTCCCGCAGGAACGCTCGTTCGCGTACAAGCCGTTTGCGGGATTGGAAGACCGGTTCCGGCATACGCCGGAAACGGTCGAGCGGGTGATCAGGGATTACCACACCCGCGATCTGGCGATCTGACGCCCGCGAAGACTGTGCTGGGCCGGCACCTCCACCCTTCGACAGGCTCAGGGTTAAGGTCAAACGCTTATTTAAAGTGCAGGCGCCTCCTCGGTCATCAGCCTCGTCAGAACCGCGCCGGTCTCGGCAGACCACCAAGGCCGACTGCGTTTACTCCCGCTCCGCTTGCTCCCGTGGAGTATGGGGACAAGCTCGCGCCCGGAGACTTTCTATCGCCGCCTTTGACACCGGTTTCTCTCAGTCAGTCTGATCGGAACCGCCTAGTTTGGCAAATGTGCGAAAGATTGTGTGCGTTATCCCACCCACAACGCCGAGCCGCACTTGGAGCAGAACCGGCGCTCGGCGGGGCTCTGCTAGCCGTCGATGGTGGCGTGGAACTTGGCGATATGCTCCTCGCCCTCGACGGAGAGGGTGCCGGCCTTGGCGCCCAAGTTAACCGCAAACCCACCTCCGCCCGCCGTCTTGCGGCAGATCGAGCAGTGACAGCGGAGATAGGGCACGGGCGCATAGGCTTCGCACTGGAAGCGGACGGCGTTGCAGTGGCAGGAACCGGTTAGGTGCATAGTATGTTCTTTCATTCCACCGCCAGATGGCTCATCAACTGGAGATTTTCCGGCACGAACGAGTAGTCGGCAAAATGATGCTCCGCCGACCAGAGGCAGTCGAAGCCCAGATCGGCGGCAATATCGGCGAGCTTGAGCTCTTCCTTCCAGGTCACGCCGTCCGGCTGGCCATCCCAGCCATAATTGCTGAAGATCATGAATTAGCCGACATCCATGGGGGGCGCCGCCCGAAAAGTGGTTGAGCGATATCAGTAAGTTGTGATTCACCGTCTTTGGGAAGAGATGGAGGATCAGATGCCCTGGACAGATACCGCTCGCGTTGAGCATAGTTGCAAGATGGGCCGTTATCCAAGCGACATGCTGGATCGGGAATGGGCGTTGATCGCGCCGCTGTTACCGCCAGCGAAGCCGGGCGGGCGTCCCCGCACCACCGACTTGCGCGAGGTGATGAATGCGATCCTCTATATGGGTTCGAGCGGCTGTCAGTGGCGGGCGTTGCCAAAGGACTTCCCGCCGACAAGCACGGTCCAAGGTTATTTCTACGCTTGGCGCGATATGGGTTTGTTCGCGACGCTCAACGGATTGCTGGCAATGAGCGCGAGAGAGTTGGAGGACCGGGAGGTCAGCCCGACCGCCGGGGTGATCGCCTCTCAGAGCGTGAAAACCACCGAAAGCGGCGGCATTTCGGGCTATGACGCCCCTCTCAGCGAATGTTCCATTCGCTTGCCGGGCAGCGGGGCAAAAAGGTCAAAGGCCGCAAGCGCCACATTCTGACCGATACGCTTGGATTGCTGCTGGTGATCCTCATCCATGGCGCCGATGTGCAGGACCGCGATGGCGCACCCGCGGTGCTGAAGGCCGACCGTTTTCGTTTTCCATGGTTGCGCCACGTCTTTGCGGACGGCGGCTATGCGGGAGACAAGCTAAGACGGGCCCTTAACGGCGGCGGCGAGTGGGTGATCGAAATCATCCGAAGAAGCGACAGAGCCAAGGGCTTCAAGGTTCTGCCCCGACGCTGGGTAGTTGAGCGGACCTTTGCCTGGCTTGGTCGCTGCCGCCGCCTGGCCAAAGATTGGGAGACAACTATCGAAAGCTCCACCACATGGGCCTACGTCGCCAGTATCCGCATCATGACCAAACGCCTTGCAAGGTACTGCTATTGCAACTGAACTTTTGAGTCAGGCTCTTAGAGCCCGTCCGATTAGGGGTTGAATGATTGCAGTGAGTTGTGATTCACCGG
>CAXBDI010000180.1:0-4449 GCA_963974445.1 uncultured Alphaproteobacteria bacterium | reverse complement strand
AACGCAAAAGTCCGAGACGCCATCTTTGCCCCTAAGCTAGAACTGTGTTGATGACGCCAAATGTGAGGGGCCAGCCTACTTCCGGCCGCGAGCGCGATCCCTGCTTTGCGCTATAGCCGGGACGATGGCATCCTGTCGGAGACGCGTTTGCAACCTAAAGGACAGCCAGCCATGCCCGACACTCTCACTCGCACCGGCGCGCTGCCGGCGAACCTGACCCGCGACCTGGCCGGATGGATCAGCGGTTTCGACCGCGGCGACCTGCCGGACAATGTACTGAAAGCGACACGGCTGGCGCTGCTCGACACCCTCGGCGTCGGCATTCACGGCCAGGGCGAGGAATGGACTGGCATTGCCCGCGATTGGGCCTTCGGTGCGACAGCGCCGGACTCCGACGATGCTGCGACCGTGTGGGGCGAGGAAGACGCGCTGCTGCGCACGTCCGATGCCGCCTTCGTCAACGGCATCGCCGCGCACGCCTTCGAACTCGACGATTTCTGCCAGAAGCTCCACCCCGGCGCCGTGGTGATCCCCGCCGCCATGGCGGTGGCTGAGGCGAACAACCGCAACCTCGGCCAGCTTCTGGGCGCGATTGCGGTCGGCTACGAGACGATGATCCGCCTTTCTATCGCCCTCGACCCCAACCAGGCCCGCCTGCGCGGCTGGCACCTGACCGGCGTTTGCGGGCCGCAGGGTGCGGCGGCGGCGGCCAGTTGGCTGCTCTGGCTCGGCAGCGAGCAGACGGCCTGGGCGCTGGGCCTGGGTGCTACCCAAGGCTCCGGCCTGTTCGCTTTCAACGCCGACGGCGCGATGAGCAAGCGCTTCCACCCCGGCCGGGCGGCGCAAAGCGGCGTCATGGCGGCGGAACTGGCGGCCCGCGGCTTTTCCGGCCCGACCAAGGTGTTGGAGACCGAGGACGGCTCGTTCCTGACAGCATTCAGTGACCACGCGGATAGCTCGAAACTGCTGGATGGGATCGGCCAGCGCTGGGAGTTGCTGACGACCAACTTCAAGCCGTTCGCCTGCTGCGGCTCGGTGCACGCCTATAACGACGCTGCCATCGCCATCCGCGCCAAGCTCGGCCGCGCACCATTGCCAGGAGAGCGCGTCGTCGCCGGCCTGGCCAAGGTGGTGGACGTGCAATGCGGCTATCCGTATGCGCCCGGCACCTCGCTAAACGCGCAGATGTCGGCGCGCTATTGCATCGCTGTTGCGTTGCTGGACGGCGCGGTTCTGCCGGATCAGTTCACCGCCAAGCGCATGGCCGCGCGGGACGTTTGCGAACTGGCGGAGCGGATTGAGATTGTCGGCGACGCCGAACTCGACGCCATCTACCCGACCAAATATCCCGGCTGGGTTGAGGTGCACACCGACCAGGGCGTCGTCCGCGAGGACCGCGCTAACCCCTCCGGCGCTCACGACTCGCCGAACTTCACCGCCGGCCTGATGGCTAAGTACGACGCGCTGCTGGGTGAGAAAGGGCAGGGGCTCAAGGCCATCATCCTGGAAGCCCCATCGGAGACGCCTGTGCGCTCCATCGTGCAGGCAATGGCGGCCAAATGAGCCAAGCCCTGGCCAAGCGACGGCAAATCATTCCAGCCAGGCGAAGGTATGCTCGACGATCCGGCGCGTGGGCGGCACGGCCAAGCCTTTGGTCGGATCCGGCCGTTTGACCATCGCCCCATTGACCTGGGCGATGGCCTTCATCAGGCCCTTCCGAAACCCCGGTTCCTGATAGCCGCCGTCGGCATAGAGCGTGAGCAGGAAGGGATGGAGCCCGAACAGCATCGCCATCACCATCACCCCGCCGTCGCGGTCCTGGCACCCCGTCGTCGCGGTCCTGGCACCCCGCTGTCGCGGCCCTGGGTATCGACGAGAATGCGCCTTTCTGCCCTTGATCTTCTTGCCCGCATCGTAGCTATGCGGGTCATGCAGCCCCCTTTTTCACGCTCTGGCTGTCGATGATCATGGCGCTGGCGGAGGCCTCACGCTCCGCCTGCTCGGGCTCACAACCGGCACCAGCCGTGCAAACCAAAATTCGTTAACGGACCCTGCCGATCTACAAAGTCCGCGGACGGACACTGACTGAATGCTCCGTCCGCGGTGATGCAATCGCCAATGGAACAATCCTGATTGACCGTTGTTAGACAAATAGAAGCGGTTAATATCCGCTTTCTGTGCGTGTTATGCTTTGATGGGAAAAGGACGTTATGGCCAGTTTGGACAAAGCGCGGGACTATCCGGAAGAGCAGCTTTGGGAAGAAGTCGACCGGGTACGCGCCGGTATGCTGGGCGTCGAAGGCTCCTGCCAGCACATGCAGCCGATGGCACCTAATCCCGATCCGGACGGACAGTGCCTCTGGTTTTTTGCGAAGACCGACAGTGACATCGTCCGATCCATCTCCGTCGGGGCGCGCGCTCATTTTACGATCGTCGGGAAAAATCATGACTATCACGCTTGCATGAGCGGACCAATCAAGGTGATCAAAGACCCCGAACGGATCGAGCGGTATTGGAGTTCGGTCGTTGAGACTTGGTTCGAGGGCGGAAAAACCGATCCGACGCTAACTATGCTCCGGATATCTTTGGAGGATGCCGCGATCTGGGTATCCACGGACAACCCGCTCGCTTTTGGTTGGGAAATCGCCAAGGCGAACCTCAAGGACCGCACGCCGGATGCCGGTGTGCGCACGCGCGTGCGCTTCCGCTAAAGGCCATCAGCGCCCTCGTAGCGGGCAGCTTTTGTGGCGGCGGCGCCTTCGTACCTAACTCAAGCATGGTGATCTGTGGCCCATACATTGACCATTCTCGACATCGCCGGCGTTACCCACAACGTCAAACGCTTCCGGATCGAAAAGCCGGAGGGGTACTCGTTCGAGCCCGGTCAGGCGACGGAAATTGCCATCGACAAAGATGGATGGCGGGACGAATGGCGCCCGTTCACCTTCACCAGCCTGACCGAGGAGCCGTACCTGGAATTCACCATCAAAATCTACCCGGACCACGATGGAGTCACCGAGCAGATCGGCAAGCTGCGAGAGGGCGAGCGGCTGATCCTGGACGATCCGTGGGGGACGATCCAGTACAAGGGCAAGGGCTGTTTCATCGCCGGCGGGGCAGGGGTGACACCGTTCATCGCGATCATCCGCGACCTGCGGGCCAGGGGAGAACTGGATGGTAATACCCTCGTGTTCTCCAATCAGGAAGAGCGCGATATCATCCTGCGGGAAGAATTCGAAGCGGCTGACGGTTTGAAGTGCATCTTCACGGTGACGGAACAACCGTCGTCGAACCTGTTGAATGATCTAGTCGACAAGGCCTTTCTGAAAAAGCATGTCGGCGATTTCGAACAGCAATTTTATGTCTGTGGCCCGCCCAAGATGATTGAAGACGTGACCGCTGCTCTTAAAGAGCTGGGAGCGGACGTCGACTCTATAACCTTCGAGGAATAGCGGCTTCAAAGCCCTGGCGGACGTCGGGAGGGTGCCGGTCTGTTGCGCTTGCCAGCAGTTTGCTTTTATAAGCCTATGGTAAATAGGAGTATTTGGTCGAGTGAGCCTGGCAACACCCGAACACGTCAACGCTTTCTGGCTCGGCCCGGCGCTGGAATGTCCGGACCTAGCAGTTGCCCGCAAGGCGTGGTGGTACCGTGGCGGGCCCGCGGTGGATGCCGAAATCCGACAGCATTTTTCGGCAGAAGTCGATCTCGCCTGCAAGGATGGTCTTCGGGAATGGCAAAATACTCCTGAGGGCGCGTTTGCGCTGATCTTGTTGCTGGACCAGTTCACACGAAACCTGTTTCGCGGCACGTCAGATGCGTGGCGCGGCGACCCGCTAGCGTTTCGAGTCGTGACCGAGGCGATTGCGGCGGGGCTCGACAAGGCGCTGCATCCAGTCGAGCGCATCTGGCTCTATCACCCCTACCACCATTCGGAGGCCCTCGCCGAGCAGGACGCCGGGATCGCGCTTCTGCATGCATTGTGCGACGAGGCGCCGGCGGAATGGAGGGCGTATGTGGAGCAGGCGATCGAGGGCTGGACTAAACACCGCGATGTCGTTGCTCGCTTCGGCCGCTTCCCGCATCGCAACCCTGTCCTCGGCCGCAAAAACACGCCGGCGGAGGCTGAATATCTGGCTGGTGGCGCCGAGAATTACGGGCAGGCAGCGGGGCCTGGCTAGGGTTCTAGTGGTTGGATTCTAACGCTTGGTGCCCGCGCTTGGCTGCAGCGATGATTTTGTCTGGATTTGCGGTCCATCGGAACGGTTTGGCTTCGTTGGCATTGTGATGATCGACAAACCGGTTGATCTCTGTCTGCAGCTCGACGAGCGACCGAAACACACCTCGGACCAGTTTGCGTTTGGCCAGCTTGGCAAAAAATTCCTCCACCGCCGCCTAGAGGTGGTCCTGGTCGTTTGGACAGGTTGGCAGCTTTTCTAAGGTGTATTCCG
>CAXBDI010000179.1:0-4524 GCA_963974445.1 uncultured Alphaproteobacteria bacterium | reverse complement strand
TTCTGGCAGATCACGGCGGAGGCGCTGGATTACGCCATGGCCGCCTGCAACATCGACGACAAGGCCCTGCGCGCCGAACTGATGGAGCTCTATCTTTCGATCTCCCCCTACCCGGAGGCGTTGGCGACGGTCGAGACATTGAAGGCCGCGAAGAGGCGCACCGCCATCCTCTCCAACGGCTCGGTGATGATGCTGACCGCGGCGGTCAATCACGCCCGCCTGACGCCGCACCTGGATGCAGTGCTCTCCATCGAGGAGGCCGGCGTCTACAAACCGCACCGGCGCACCTATCAACTGGTGCTGGACCGGCTGGACGTGCAGCCCTATCAGGTGCTGTTCGTCTCCGCCAATGCCTGGGATGTGGCGGGAGCGGCGCATTTCGGCTTCCAGGTCGCCTGGTGCAACCGCGCCGGCAACCTGCCGGAGAACCTGCCGGGCAAGGCGGTGGCGGAGATCGCGTCGCTGGACCAAGTCCTACCCCTGGTCGGCCTCTGACCGCCTACTCTACGGAATAACACGAGAGACGCCCGCCATGCCGCCGAAGTCCAACCCGCTGAAGCTGAACGCCCTGCAGCTAAAGACGCTGACCATCCTGCAACAACTCGCCCGCACCCCGATGGTCTCGGCCAAGGACGAAGCGACCGGCGAGGTCGTGATCCGCAACCTACCGCAACCGCACGGCGACCACTTCCACTGCGGCGACGCGGTGGTGATGAGCAAGGACGCGACGGGGCTGCGCAACCGGGCGGTGTGGGTGGCGTTGGAACGCAAGGGCCTGGCCCGCTCCATGTTCCCGGACGCAATCGCGCTGTCGGCAGAGGGCGTGAAGTACGAGACAGGGTTGGGGGAGCGGATTTTGTTGCGGGCGGATCATTGATGGGTAGAGGTATCGGGCATGAGATGATGATAAGCTAAACAATTACGACTAGGCGCGCTCCCCAACGGCCCAACCCACTTCGACCGCCGCACCTGCGTCTCCAGCTTAACTCCATAGGCAGTGTTGCATTATTGCACCAGCGGTTGGCCTGCGGTAGACTGAGGCGGAATGCGCATTGAATCGCTACATGATTAGGCTCATTTGTGCTTGAGTTCGGACTCGATCCGGATATAGTTCGTAATACCGACACAAGCAAGGGAAACTGCTGGCTGTCGGTTAACCCCAAAGATGAGGTCCTCAAAATGGTTAAACTCTGGAAATTGGCTCTGGTTGGAGCCGTGGCCAGCGCCGCAAGCGGCCAAGCGTTGGCTCAATCCGCTCCTCGGCATTCGCCTGAATATGGGCCGATGGCGGGTGACTCTGAGTTCTTCATCGCCGGTAGCGGCGGATCGTCCAAGAACTTCGACAACAACACATTCGGCGGCACTGCCAGCTACGGCCAGTACTTCACGGATAATGTCCTGTTGAGCGCCCGCCAGTCCCTCGGCTTCGGGTTCGTGGACAATGGTACAGATACCTGGAATGGTAGCAGCGTCGTTGGTGTCGATTATGTCTTTGGCTCGGGCCGCTTTCGCCCGTTTGTCGGCGTGTTCGTCGGTGCGGTCTACGGCAAGAACGTTGACTTCGACGGCGTAGCCGGTGCCGAAGGCGGACTGAAATACTATGCCAACAAGACGACCTTCGTTCAGTTGGCCGCATCCTATGGTCCGACGTTCACCGACGGGTTCTCCGACGGCAACTTCCAGTACACGCTCGGTATGGGCCTGAACTTCTAGGTCACGGATCGACCGTTGCTTTTGAGCGAGGCGCGCAACCTGACCAATGGTTGCGCGCCTCGCCTATTTTGATTTGATCTAATTCAGTGCCTGCCGGCGTCTATTATCTTCGCCGGTATATAATATTTTTACCCTACGCCCGGCCGCACCAACACCCGCTTCCCGCCACCGTTCGCACTCTCCGCCCGCGCATAGTCGCGCGCCAGAGGGTTGACCACGTCCGCCAGTGGCGCCGCCTGTTTTGACCTCCGCACCTGCGTCTCCGGCGGCACGCCGTAGTCCGTCGTCCGCTGCACGGCCTTGCGCCCCACACTTCGGACCACGTGCTCCATTTGGGCGGGCGGCCATTCTTCACCATGGGAGGCGCCGGCGGCCCGCGTGATGCTCTCGTTCATCAGGGTGCCGCCCAGGTCATTGGCGCCGGCGTTCAGGGCTGCGGCGACGCCCGCCTCACCCATCTTCACCCAACTGGTCTGGATGCTGTCGAACGCCGGATACAAAGCCAGCCGCGCCACCGCGTGCATCAGCACCGCCTCGCGAAACGTCGGGCCGGGACGGGCGTGGCCTTTTAGGAAGATCGGCGCCTCGTGGGCGACGAAGGGCAGCGGCACGAACTCGGTGAAGCCGCCAGTCTCCGCCTGCAGCTCGCGCAGGCGGAGCAGGTGGCGCGCCCAGTGCTCCGGCCGCTCGACGTGGCCGTACATGATGGTCGCCGTGGTCTTGAAGCCAACCTCATGCGCTGCCCGCATGCCATCGAGCCAAAGCTGGGTCGTCAGCTTATCCGGGCAGAGGATGGTGCGGACCTCGTCGTCCAGCACCTCCGCCGCGGTGCCCGGCAGGGTGTCGAGGCCAGCGTGCTTCAGGTCGGCCAGGTATTCTTTCAGAGGCCGGCCCAGCGTCTCCGCCCCCTGAAACACCTCCAGCGGTGAGAAGGCGTGCACGTGCATGTGCGGCTGCGCGGCTTTGACGGCGCGGCAGATGTCCAGATAGGTCTGGCCGGTATAGGCGGGGTGGATGCCGCCCTGCATGCAGACCTCGGTCGCGCCCCGCTCCCACGCCTCGACGACGCGGCGCTGGATCTCGTCGAGCGGCACGACATAGGGATCGCCGCGCAGGTTCTCCGCCAGCTTGCCCTTGGAAAAGGCGCAGAACTGGCATTTGAAGTAGCAGACGTTGGTGTAGTTGATGTTGCGGTTGACCACATAGGTGACCGCGTCGCCCTTGGTCTGCCGGCGCAGGCGGTCGGCGGCTTGGGCGACCGCGCCCATATCCGGCCCGCGTGCCTGGAACAGCGTGACGATGTCAGCCTCGGCGAGCAACTCGCCGGCGAATGGCTTTTCCAGGATGGCGGCGATCTGTGGTGAGGCCTGCTGCGGCGCCTCCAGCCATTGCATATCCGCCGCCGGGGGCTCCCCGGGCGTGCCGGTGGACCAGGTGTCGGTGCGGGGGAAGCCGTCGGCGTCGGTCGCGTGCAGGATGGCGGTGACCAGGCGCTTGTCGACCCACTCGGCGGCGCGCTGGGCGTATTTCGGATAGACCGTCAGGCGCTCGACCAGATGCTTGCCGGCGGCGGCGGTGTCGGCGGACAGCTTGTCCAGATGCGGCCATGGCGCCTCTGGATTGACGAAATCCGGGGTGAGCGGCGAGACCCCTCCCCAGTCGTTGATGCCGGCATCGACGATGGGCTGCAGCCCGTCCGGCGAGAGGTTCGGCGGCGCCTGCACGCTCATCTCCGGCCCGAAGATCAGGCGCGCGACGGCGATGGTCCACAGCAGGTCGTCCAGCGAGGGCTCTGGTGCTGCGTGCATCTTGGTATCGGGCTTGGCCCGGAAATTCTGGACGATAATCTCCTGGATATGGCCGAATTCCTCGTGAATATCGCGGATGGCGAGGAGGGATTCGACGCGCTCCAAACGTGTCTCGCCGATGCCGATGAGAATGCCGGTGGTGAAGGGCACTTTGGCCTCGCCGGCGGCGCGCAGGGTGGCGATGCGCGCGGCGGGCAGTTTGTCGGGCGAGCCGTAGTGCGGCATGCCCTTTTCGGTCAGGCGCTCCGACAGGCTCTCAACCATGATGCCCATGGAGGCCGCGACGGGGCGGAGCGTCTGGATTTGCTCGCGCGTCATCACACCGGGGTTCAGGTGCGGGATGATGCCGGTCTCTTCGAACACCGCCTCGGCACAGGCGCGCAGATAGTCGAGGGTGGAGGCAAAGCCCATGCGCTCCAACTCCTCGCGGGCCAGGCGATAGCGGGCTTCGGGCTGATCGCCGAGGGTAAACAGCGCCTCCTTGCACCCGAGTTTCGCGCCCTCGCGGGCAACGTCGAGCACCTGCCCGATGGTCATGTAAGCCTGGGTGAGATTGCGCGGCGCCTGGGCAAAGGTGCAGTAGTGACAGACATCGCGGCAGAGATGGGTGAGCGGCAGGAAGATCTTGCGGCTGTAGGTGACGAGCGGGCCAAAGCCCTGGTCGCGCAGGTGGCCGGCGGCCTCAGTCAGCAGGGCGAGGTCGTCGCAATCGGCGAGGGCGAGGGCTTGACTGTGCTCAAGACGCGCGCCCGAGCGGGCCGCGGCGATCAGATCGGCGTGCATGGTAGTGGCACCAGAACGGCTACAGAGCGCCTCGCGCTCGCACTGTGCTTGGCGGGTATCCGGGTCTCGGCGAGACCACCCGCCCCGGCAGCGTGACCGGGACCGCATCGCGGTAGAGGGAGAGTATGGCCCGGGAATGGGGGGAGGTCAAATGGTGGGCGCTCTGTGTGTCGACGACAGACGGTATGTCCGGTTTCAGTAGCACATGAGTTGTCCGGTT
>CAXBDI010000178.1:0-4559 GCA_963974445.1 uncultured Alphaproteobacteria bacterium | reverse complement strand
CGGAATACACCTTAGAAAAGCTGCCAACCTGTCCAAACGACCAGGACCACCTCTCCCTCACAGGGGCTGTTTAAGCTCGTGAAGGCCATGTTCTGCGATGCGTGGGACATGCGACTTGCAAAGGCCGCTCATACGGCAACTGAGCTGACCTCGGGAATCAAGCGTATCGAGGCTCAGATAGAGCAACTTCTCGATCGTATCGTCGATGCCAGCAATGATTCAGTGATCTCTGCTTATGAGAAGCGGATCGGAAAGCTGGAGCGCGAAAAGGTTCTGATGGAAGAAAAGTCGGTCACGGCGGGTAAGCCGCGCATGACCCTGGAGGAGTCGTTCAAACACGCCCTCAACTTTCTATCAAACCCTTGGAAAATATGGACTAATGCTGATTTGGCACTTAAGAAAACAGTGCTCAGATTAGCTTTTTCGGAGCCCTTGCCGTACTGCCGGAATGAGGGACTTCGAACACCTAATTTAGTCTTTCCATTCAAGGCTTTAGGTGAGTTCTGTAGTGGAAAATGTGAGATGGTGCGCCCGGCAGGATTCGAACCTGCGACCTCTCGCTCCGGAGGCGAGCGCTCTATCCACTGAGCTACGGGCGCGTATCGGTAGAAGGCTGAACCGTGTAGCAGGCCGCCGATGCTATTGCAACGCGGCGCATGCCTCTTGGATCAAGCGGCCGCCTTTGTGCAGATCGCTCTCCGGCGCGACGAAGCTGGCGCGGAAATAGGGGGAGAGCCCATAGGCCTCACCCTGCACTACCGCGACGCCGACTTGGTCGAGCAGATACATGGTGAAATCGCCGTCGGTCTCGATGGTCTTGCCGTTCGGTGCGCGCTTGCCGATGGCGCCGGCGCAGGAGCAGAAAATGTACATCGCGCCTTCGGGCCGGTCGCAGGACAGGCCCTTGGCGGCATTCAGATAGTCCAGCAGAATGTCGCGCCGCCGTTGCAGGTCCGCCGTGCGCTCGGCCACCAGCGCTTGAGGACCGTTCAATGCGGCAATCGCCGCCGCCTGGCCGATGGCGGAGACGCCGGCGGTGCTCTGCGATTGCATTTTCGACATCGCCTGGATCATGCCGGTGGGGCCGCCGGCGAAGCCGACCCGCCAGCCGGTCATCGAATAGGCTTTCGAGACGCCGTTGCAGGTGATGGTGCGCCCGGCCATTTCTGGCGCGGCCTGGGCCATGGTCGCGAATTTGCGGCCGTCGAACAGCAGATGCTCGTAAACGTCGTCGGTCAGCACCCAAACTTGCGGATGATCGGCCAGCACTGCCGCGAAGGCCCGAAGCTCGTCTGCGGTATAGGTCGCCCCGGTCGGGTTGTTCGGCGAGCACAGCACCAGCCACTTGGTGGCGGGCGTAATCGCCTCGGCCAACTGCTCCGGCCGCATCTTGAACGCCTGGTTTTGGCCAGCATGGACCGCGACAGGCGTGCCGCCCGCCAGCTTCACCATGTCCGGATAGCTGGTCCAGTAAGGTGCTGGCACGATCACCTCGTCGCCAGCGCCGACACTTGCCATCAGGCAGTTGAACAGAATCTGTTTGGTGCCGGAGCCTGCGGTGATCTGGTCGAGCGGGAAATCCAGATCGTTGTCGCGCAGGAATTTCGCCCGAGCCGCCTCACGCAGCGCCAGCGTGCCGTTGATCGGCGTGTAGCGCGTGTTGTCCATCTCCATCGCATCCAGCACCGCCTGCTTCACATGGCGCGGGGTGGGGAAGTCCGGCTCGCCGGCGGTCAGTTTGACGATGTCATGGCCTTTGGCCTGCAAGTCGCGTACGCGGGCCGTCGCAATCTGACTGGGGGACGGTTGGAAGCGGCTCATGCGAGGGGCAAGCGGCGGCGAAGACATGGGCGATTTCGTTTTCTGTCATTGGACGAGGAGGGGTCGCGCCTGCTACACAGGCAGCATGCATAGCGTCAAGCTATTTTGGACCGTTACGCTCGGCGCTGCCAGCCCTTATGCGAGACCGTCCCTTCCGGAATCAAACGAGACGTACCGATGGCTATGAATGTCATACACCTCGACCATTTTGTGCTGACCGTCGCGGATATTGACGCGACCTGCGATTTCTACGAGCGGGTGCTGGGCATGAAGCGTGCGCTGTTTGGTGAGGGACGCACCGCGCTGCATTTCGGCAATCAGAAAATCAATCTGCATCCGGCTGATAACGTTCCCGACCCGAACGTCCGGCACGCGACGCCGGGCTCCGCGGATTTGTGCTTCATCACGACAACGCCAATTGAGGCTGTCGTGAAACATTTGCAGGCAGAGCGGGTGGCGATCATCACCGGCCCCGGTCAACGCGCCGGCGCGCGGGCCGACCTGACCAGCGTCTATTTCTATGACCCGGACGAGAACCTGATCGAAGTCGCCAACGAAACTGCCCGTCCGCACTGATCGGCACAGAGTTCGCTCGGATGGCGGATTGAGGCAGGCGCGGCGCCGGCGCGGCGGTTGCGCAATGTACCTTGCCAAGCGCGGAAAGACCTGAAAGCCTGTCGCCCAATGTGGGTTCCCGCTCGTTGCGGGAACTGTCTGTCAGGTAAGGAATTTGCAGCATGGGTAAGAAAAAGACGGTCGTTGGGACGGGCGGTGAATTGCTGATGCATCAGCTTGTTGCCCAGGGCGTCGAATACGCCTTCACCAACACCGGCAGCGCGGAAGCTGGGTTTTTCGATGCCTTCCTGACGGTGCCGGGCGTGCAGCCGATCCTGCTGCTGAACGAGGCGCTGGTGCTGTCGGCGGCGGATGGCTACGCGAAGGCGGCGGGTAAGCCGTCTTTCGTCAACGTCCACCTTGCGGCCGGCACCCGTCAAGGCTCCGGTCAATTGTTCAACTCGTATTTCGACGGCACGCCGATGGTGGTGACCGCCGCGATGCGCGACAACGGCTCCTTCGGCGATCACAACACGCTGGGGGCCGCTAGCGGCTATGCGCAGATGAACACGGTTCAGGACGTCACCAAGGCACGGTGGGAGGTCAACGACGCCCGCGGTATCCCGATGGCGACGCGGCGCGCCTTCAAGGAAGCGATGTCGATGCCGTCCGGGCCGGTCTACCTGGCGTTCGGCAGCCCGGCGTTGGATGCCAAAGGCGTCGAAGGCACCATCGTGGCAGCGCGGCCGCTGGAAATGGCGCAAATTCCGGTCGAATCGACCGTCTCCAAGATCCACGACGCACTTCTCAACGCCGAGAAGCCACTGCTGATGGTCGGGCCGGATGTGAAGGCGGCTGGCGCCCAGCGCGAAATCCTCGAATTGTCGGAGCATTATTCGCTGCCGACTGCGGTGGGCTTCTTCGACTACGGCTCGTTCCCACAGAAGCATCCGAACTTTATCGGCATGATCGACACCATTCCGCAGGATGGCTACGACGTGGTGATCTGTGTCGGCTATCGCCAGAACACCCGCTCCGGCCCGTCCGACGACCGTTGGGCGGATGCGGACACGATTATTGCGCTCGGGCACGACCCGGCGATGATGGGCTCGACCTTCGCGGTCGATCTGGATGTCTGGGGCAACGTCCGCCACTCGCTGTCGGCGATCAACGGCCTTTGGAAGCCCGATCACGCCAATCTCTCGCATATCCAGAAGCGCAAGCAGGCGCTGGTGACACAAGCCAAGGCGCGCGCGGTGAAAGAAGACGACCGCGCATCGTCTCTGTCCGGTAGCAAACCGATCCATCCGGATTATCTCGGCACGATGATGGGCCGCACTTTGGCCGAAAACACGATGCTGGTTTCGGAAAACTTCCGCGCCGCCGACCACCTGATGCCCTTCGGCTATGACGACAACGAATGGAGCTATGTCCGCACCTATGGCGGTAGTCTCGGCTATGGCCCTGGCAGCGCCATCGGCGCGCAATTGGCGACGCCGGATCGTCCGGTGACGCTCAGCATCGGCGATGGCTCTGTCATGTACAGCTCGTCCGGTTTCTGGACAATGGCGCGTTACAGCCTGCCGATTCTGACGGTGGTCTGGAACAACATGCAGTACCAGACCGTGCGCACCAACTTCGCCGCCTGGGGCGGCAACATGAAGGATCAGAACAAGTATCCGGAGACCTTCCTCGGCGATCCGGAGATCGACTTCGTCATGCTGGCGAAAGCGCAAGGCATCGACGGCATGCGGGTGGATGAACCAGGCGATCTGGAGGCAGCCCTGAAGCGCGGCGCCGACGCGCAAGCCGTCGGCGAGCCGTTCCTGCTGGACGTGAAGATCACCAATGTCGGCGCCGGTTCGGACCAAAACTGGTATATGCAGCACGCACCCAAGTCTTAGCGACGCTGGCCGCCATCCCGACCACACGACCGTCTTAGCTTCACAGCCTCAACGGGCGGTGGCCAGTGCATGATCTTTGGCCTGCCAACGACAGACTACGGCGTTCCGATCCGGATGGGTCGAGCAATCGCTCGGCAGTTGACCGGCTCTTAGTGGTTTCAGCCTGACAGAAGAGTCCGAATTGGGATTCCTTTCAGTTTGTGGGTATGCGAGTCTTGGGCATGCGCCACGGTACACGACTCATGCTGATTGGATCAGCGTTATGGGTCTTCGCGGGCA
>CAXBDI010000177.1:0-4580 GCA_963974445.1 uncultured Alphaproteobacteria bacterium | reverse complement strand
GGCGTCTACGCCATGGCCGACATGCATCAGGTCTATTGCTTCGATCCCTCGTTCAATCTGGTCGAGATCAACCAGAATGTCGGCGAGCGCGCCGGCCCTGCGCCCGCGCTGGACGAGGAGCACGGCCGCGTCGATCAGCCGGGCGGCTGGTACCTGCACCATGTCAACATCGCCGTCGTCGGCATACGCAAAGCGGTGGAGTTCTACACCACAATTTTAGGCCTGAAGGAAAAGTCGCTGGTTCAGCCGGAGACCGCCGGCAACTTCCCGGTCGACCCGGAGGCGCTGGCCGTCTTCGGCTCCGACAACCGCGGCCTGCACCTGATCCGCCCGGTGGCAAGCTGGGCCAGGGACAACGGCCTCGCCCACAATCCCAGCATTGGCGGCCACTTCGCCATCACCGTACCGGACCTCGACGCTCTGATGGGGCGGCTCGATGATATGGGCGTGCCTTACAGCGACGCCGGTTCCATCGCGATGAAGGGCTTTCGTCAGGTCTTCTGCTTCGACCCGGCGATGAACCTGGTCGAGTTCAACGGGCCGGTTTGATAGTGTGCCGCTAATTAGTTGATGGAGTTTGGGGATGAAGAGACTAGATTTTCTGGTCGAAGGCAGCAAAGGGGACGAATACCATGTGGTTTTCGAACGTAACGGGACAAATTTAAACATTTTCTGCTCATGTAAAGCCGGTCAAAATGGCTTATACTGCAAGCATCGGTTTGCACTGATGGACGGTGTTATTGACGACTTAATCAGTGACAATGAGGATGAGGCCTCAGAAATTAAGGACATCATCTCTGGGACCGACGTAGAGATCGCGTACCAGAAAGCCTTACAGCTTGAGGAGGCTCATGCCGAGATTAAGAGGCAGTTGGATGAGGCAAAACGCGACTTAGCAGAAGCAATGCGCGCATGAAACAATCCACAGATTTGGATGATACTGAGAACCTGAAAACTGGTCGCCGCAAGCGTACAGAGACTTTCGGTATTAAGTTCCGTGAAGGGCTGGCCGCAGGCTGGTGCTTTAACGTGGAAGAAGCTCACCGCGAAGCACTCGACATTCTTTATGTAACGCGTGTTGACAGGGCCAAAAGCACAAAACAGAAGACGGTGCATCGTAAGGTATGGGCGAGAGGGGTACCCCCGGTCTTATCTTTCTCGGAAGGGTCGATTTTTTATGACCCACCTGATGCCCGGCTAATGAATTGGAACGATGCGCTAAAGGTTTTAAGGCGCTCTGTCCAAATTCTTTATGCCTTCCCGGATCAAGAACGGCCTCAGGGAGCTGGGAGAGTTGATGGTTCGGTTACATGCATCATTCGAAAATATCTTCACGGCGAAGTTCAATCAGGTGAAACAGTTTCCATGAAACAGATCGAGTTTGAATATTTTCTACGAACGGGATCAATGCCGGAAGATAACTAAAGCGATGAGGTTCTGACCCACACCATGCCCCCCCACATCGAGCCGATCACTGGCCGCTACATCCACCTGGAGCTCGCAGGCCTGCCGCACCGGGTGTATTTCGAGGAGGCCGGGCCTGCCGACGGCATCCCGCTGGTCTGCCTGCACACCGCCGGCGCAGACGCTAAGCAATGGCGACATTTGTTAACCGATGCGGAGGTCACCCAGCACTACCGCGTGCTCGCCTTCGACATGCCCTGGCATGGTAAGTCGCTGCCGCCGGTGGGATGGCGCGACGCGGACTACCAACTGACCGCAGCCAGCTATGCAGAGTTGATCCGCACCTTCTGCGCCGGGCTGGAGTTGCAGAAGCCGGTGGTCATGGGCTGCTCCATCGGCGGGCGGGTGGTGGTCTATCTGGCCATTCACCATGCCGAGGAGTTCGGCGGTTTGATCGGGCTGGAGGCAGCCGACTTCCAGCCGGAAAGCTGGTACGACCTCGACTGGCTCAACCGGCCGGACCTGGACGGCGGCAATGTCGCCGCGGCGGTGGTCAGCGGCCTGGTCGCGCCGACCGCGCCGGACGAATACCGGTGGGAGACGCTGTGGGGCTATATGCAGGGCGGCCCCGGCATCTTTAAGGGCGACCTGCATTTCTACCGCATCGATGGCGATTTCCGCGACGACACGCACAAGATCGACCCGAACGCCTGCCCGTTCTACCTGCTGACCGGCGAGTACGACTTCTCCCGCACGCCGGATGACACCCACAGCACGGCGGCCAAGATCGAAGGCGGCCCGGACGTGATCGAGATGAAGGGCCTCGGCCATTTCCCGATGAGCGAGGACCCGGCCCGCTTCCGGGAGTACATCCTGCCAGTGCTGGAGGATTTGCGCGGGCGGCGGGAGTAGCGATCTGCTCTGGCGCGGCGGCGGCGGCGGCGGTAGTCTGAGAAATGGAAAATCGGATTTTTCGACCTTAAGGCTGCTCTGCCCATGTCCAACAGCACCATAGACGTAAAGCCGATTGCCGGCGCGCTGGGCGCGGAGGTGTTTGGCGTCGATCTCTCGAAACCGCTCTCCGATGCGCAGGAAGCCGACATTCATCAGGCCTATCTGGATCATCTGGTGATTTTCTTCCGCGACCAGAAACTGGATGCGGAGAACCTGGTGCGGGTAGCGGCGATGTTTGGGGAACCGAACGAATATCCCTTCGCCAAGGGGCTGGAGGGGCATCCGAAGATCACGCCGCTGGTCAAGAACGCGGAGGACAAGGCGAATTTCGGCGGCGGCGCTTTTCACGCCGACACCACCTACCTGCCGCATCCGCCGGTCGCCACCATGCTCTATGGCCTGGAGATTCCACCGGCGGGCGGCGACACGCTGTTCGCCAACATGTACTTGGCCTACGACACGCTATCAGATGGGATGAAGCGGCTGATCGATCCGCTGGTCGGCATTTCCAGCGCCGGCGCTGGCCGGGTCGGCGACCGCAAGAAGCTGATGAACGCCGACTCCAAAAGCATCCAACTGCAAAACCTCGACAAGCTCAGCATGGAGGCGGAGCAGCCCGCCGTCCGCGTGCACGAGGAAACCGGCAGACAAGCGCTCTACGTCAACTACATCCACACGCTGAAGTTCAAAGGCTGGACCGAGGCGGAAAGCGCGCCGGTGCTGAACTATCTGTTCCAGCACCTGAAACGGCCGGAGTTCACGGCGCGCTTCCGCTGGCAGCCTGGTTCGCTGGCCGTCTGGGACAACCGATCCAGCCAGCACTACCCAATCAATGACTATCACGGGCATCGCCGCGTCATGTGGCGGGTCACTCTGGAAGCTGCCGCATAACAATCGAAAAATCAGGAAACGCTCGCCATGACCAACATGACCAACCCCCGCATTCTCGTCGTCGGCGCCGGCGCGGTTGGCGCCTATGTCGGCGGCAATCTGGCCAGGCAAGGCCTCGACGTGTCGTTCTTCGATGCCTGGCCGGAGCACGTGGAGAAGATGCGCACCGACGGCATCACACTGGAAGGCACGACGCCGGAGGAATGCTTCACGGTGCCGGTCAAAGCCTACAACCTGACCGAGTTGCAAGGCCTGAAGCGCGAAAAGCCCATCGACATCGCCTTCATCTGCGTCAAATCCTACGACACCGCCTGGGCGACCATACTGGTGAAGGACTATCTGGCGCCGACCGGCTGCGTCGTCTCGCTGCAGAACTGCATGAACGAGGAAACGATCGCGGGCATCGTCGGCTGGGGCAAAACCCTCGGCTGCATCGCCGCCAAGATCGTGGTCGAATTGGTCGGGCCCGGCCACGTTATCCGCCGCATCGCCAAGGGCGGGGCGGAGCACACCGTCTTCCGTGCCGGCGAGGCGACCTGCGTGATCACGCCTCGTCTGGAAATGCTGGTCGGCTGGCTCTCCAAGATCGACTCAGCCAAGGCCACCACCAACCTGTGGGGCGAGCGCTGGTCGAAGCTGGTTGCGAACGCCATGGGCAACGGCGTCGCCGCCTCCACCGGCATGAGCATAAAGGAATACATGGTGCAGGAGCCGGCCCGCCACCTCTCCATCCGCGTCGCCGGCGAGTCGGTGAAAGTCGGCCAGGCGCTGGGCTATGCGCTGGAGGACATCAACGGGTTTGCTCCGGACGTCTGGGTCAAGGCTGCGGACGAGTTGGAGAGCGGCGCGAACGACGCTCCGAACTTTCAGGCAGTCGAGGAAAAGCTGCTGGCTAACGCCGCCAAGGCCAAGGAGGGCGCCCGCCCCTCCATGGGTCAGGACATGCTGAAGGGCCGCCGCACCGAGATCGAGTTCATCAACGGCCTGGTCGCCGACAAGGGCAAGGAAATCGGCATCCCGACGCCCGCCAGCATCAAACTGGTCGAGGCGGTGCAACTGGTCGAGCAGGGCCAGGCGCCGGCAGGTATCGAGCGATTGATGTAGCGACGGCTTTGCCCGGCCTCGCCCTCTTTCAGCGACAGAGAGCGCCGGTGACCGATGAGCGCGTCCGGTTGCCTTGTAGCGCCGGATCAGCGGCGGCCCGTAAAAAATGGCGTCTGAAAACGGTGTTTATTCTTCTGAAATTCGGCGCTGTCGACACAGCTCAGCCATTTGGATGTCGATAGCAAACCGAGTTGACCGGTTTTGATAGCACATTAATTGTCCGCTGC
>CAXBDI010000176.1:0-4722 GCA_963974445.1 uncultured Alphaproteobacteria bacterium | reverse complement strand
GACGAACCAGTGGACAGGGAAAAATTCGCGGCTATAAAGGGGCGTTCCCGGACCATATTTGGTTTCGACATATCGGGCGGCGTCTTGGCGGACGCCGCCGGGCTTCTGAAAAGACGAAATTTTTCAGGGCTTTAGGAGAGGTGCCGGAGTGGTCGAACGGGGCGGTCTCGAAAACCGTTGTGGGCGCAAGCCTACCGTGGGTTCGAATCCCACCCTCTCCGCCATTCAGTCCGCCGTCAAACGGCGGTCATGGAACGCCCTCCGAGAAATATCATAAATTCAAAGAGATAGAGGTCAGCGAGCACCGAACTCGCTGCCTGAGAGACCCAATTCTGCTGAATTTTCCGAGATTTAGGCCGAGTGTCTCTCGTAGGCAGTTTTTCGGTTACGTTCGGGATGGTGCGACCATTGTCCACGATGTCCCAAAAGCTGCCAAAAAGGACAGACCGGCCAGCTTCCGAGATTGGTCGAGAGTGGACTCCACGTCTCCATCGCCCCATCCACTTCCGGACGAATACCTGAGCCACCTTGACCGCACATTCTGAATTTTCCCATCTGGTGTCGTAATGGGCATCGGCTGATTTGAGCCATGATCCATACGTGCCGACTATGGCACGACCTCAACCAGCCAAGGAGAAAGATCATGGCAAAAGGCAGCAAGGGCGGACGAAGCGCCCCAATGACGGCGAAGGCCGCGAGCCGCATTCAAACTGCTACCTCAAAAGCGACCGGAGGGACGACGCCGAAAGGTAGCTTCTCCACCCGTGCTCAAAGCGCGGCCGCCCATAACTCCAAGCAATCCTGATACCCTTCGACGTTACCTGGCCGCGGTTCCCGTGGCCGGGTTCTCGAGGGACTGATAAATCGCATCGTAGAGAGCGAAGTAACCTGCGAACGATCCTCCCGGCACAGCATGCGGCGTTTCCGCCACCTCAACAGACAGGCGTGAAAGGAACCGCAGGCCGTAGTACAGGCATTTCTTAAACGCATGGTCGGGATCGGCCGCCGCCGTCACTTCCTGCGTGCGATTAACCGTGATTAGCAAGTCAACAAACGCACCTTCTTCCGGGAAGGCTTCCCCTGATACCCAGCGCTCGATCTTCCTATATTCAGACCGGTCCACTATGGAGCCCGACCCTCCTAGGCCTTTGCGCACCGCATCGGCCTTTCCGGTAATCCGGTAGTGTTCGAATAGATACCGCAAGAACCTGGGCATGGGTTGGTCGGTGGGATCGTTCGGATTTTCAGGCATGAACCGGGCCGCCATGGACCTCGTCGGATTTGTGGTATCGGGCCTTCCGAACGCCTTGTCGAAACAGGCGAAGAGAAATAGGGTTCCAGCCATTTGCACGGTCGCGATCGCGCTCCCGACCGCCTCCCTACTGTTTCCCGCACGCAATTGATTGAGCACAGGGCCATCGACGTAAGGCCCGATAGCCGATGTGCGGATGATTGCCGCGGCCTCCGAGAACTCGTCTTGCTCCGCAGCCTTTGCCACTCTGACGGACGCGTCATCCAAAGCAAACAGACGCCGTGAAATGGGCTCTGGCCAGCCATCGACCGAGCCTGGGCCTATGGTGCGGCGACCCGCTCCGAAGAAAACCCGCCAGGAAGTCGCTTCTGCGAGGGCGCCTATCGGGCCGAATTCCGCTTCTTCACCTGCCGCCTTAATCGCGTCAGTCTCGGCGCGAAAATAGGTCGCGATCTCTGGGGGCAGAGTATCCCGAAATCTTTCGTACGTCGCGTCCTTCGCCTTGCCGCTTCCTATCGCTGTTATCGTCTTGCGGTCGAACTTTCCCTCAACGGTCCCGAACACGATTGAAGTGGGGCTGACGCCAAACAGATGCTTTAGAACAACTGCGGGTGGGGGAAGAACTAACATTGGATGCCGGAATGTTCGAGTGTTCATAGTCGGCCCGCTAGGCTGATCTGATGCGTAAGCGCGAGGTCGCACGCAAGCGTTGGTATGGGCGATCCTTTGGGTCGACAACGCGATCCCGCACCGGATCGTAAACACGCCAATGCCATTTCCCGTTCTTTCGCGTTGGTGATTTCAAGATGGCGACGCATTCGTCCTCACGAAGCGCGGCTCTCCAGCGGTAGCTCTGCTTCGGCAGCGGTTCGAGGTGGTCTCCCTCGACGCTAACCCCAAGTAGTCTGAGAGCCGTGATCAGATCTTTGGTATTCGTAAGCCTCGATCCGTTCGGTTTCAGCGAGAATTTCTCCGCTGCTTGAGCGTAAGGCACACCAGCCACCATCGCGACGCAGGCAATGCCGCAGTCGTCGCCGTATCGCTGCTTGATTCGTCGCATTTGCTTCCGTTTGGTGGAGCGCCATCCTAGCGCGAGACCGATTTGGCTCCGAGCGCCCGGAGCTGCAGGAGTATAATTGCTCAATTGTTCTCCCGTGGGTCAAAAAAGGTGATTCTGACCTGAGCAAAGAATGCCAGATTGGATACCTAAAACCGATCAATCACACCGCGTTGTTCTTGCCAACATCGCGGCCAACTCTTTGCCCGCGTAAGTTTCTCAGCGGTCAGGTTGACCGGATGGGTACCGCTTACAATTGCATGAACGATGTCCGGCGCTAATCCAGCCAGCTTCAGAATACGGACCACATAAGGGCGGGAAACCTGTTCTTTGGATGCTATTTCGTCGATGGATAAGACCTCTCCCTCAATCAGCCATCGGTTCCATCGAAATGATCGCGCTACGACCTTGATCAGCGCGGGGTCCGGTGACGGTGGTCGCAAATAGGTATCGGGATCCAGGACTATCTTGGACTCGACTCCTCGCCTCCGGAGCGCGATTGGCACGTTCAAAATCGTCCCTTCCCCCAAATCAATTCCGATGTGCTCCTTACCGAGAGTCACCCGGTTCACGTTCGACCTGAGGAGTTCGAGGCATTCTGCGTCATCCGGGCTCGCGCCTTCCTTTAACAAATGCCGTCGCAGCCCCGTCAGGACGGCGTTCTCGATCTCCCTGGCGGGCAGGCGAATTGCCGGCTGGCCACCTTCTTCTCGCGGGTCAGTGACATAGTACCGATAGCGCCGCGCGCCCTTATTGGCGTGGCTGGGTGTCAGGCGGCGGCCGTGCTTGTCGAACAGGATGCCGGCGAGCAGGCTCGGATCCCTGGCGTTGGTGCCGCGTTTGCGATCGATCCGGTTGGCGGCCAGCATCACCTGCACCTCGTCCCAGAGCGTCTGGTCGACGATGGCGGCATGCTGGCCCGGGTATGTTTTGCCTTTGTGGACGATCTCGCCCAGGTAGAGACGGTTCTGCAGCAGGTGGTAGAGGGCGCCGCGGGCAAAAGGCCTGCCGCCGACCTGGCGGCCGCTGGCCGAGGTCCAGAGCTTGCTGACGATGCCGGCAGCGTCCAGGTCGGACTGCAACGCCCGCACATTGCCGAGAGCTACATAGCGCCGAAAGATGTAGCGGACGGTTTCCGCCTCCGCCCCGACCACCACCAGTTTCCGGTCCCTGCAGTCGTAGCCGAGGGGCGGGTTGCCGCCCATCCACATGCCCTTGCGTTTGGACGCCGCGATCTTGTCACGGATGCGCTCACCCGTGACCTCGCGCTCAAACTGGGCGAAAGAGAGCAGCACGTTGAGCGTGAGTCTCCCCATGGAGCTCGTTGTATTGAACTGCTGGGTAACGGAGACAAAGGACGCACCGCGTACATCAAAAATTTCGACGATCTTGGCGAAGTCGGTGAGCGAGCGAGTCAACCGATCCACCTTGTAGACTATGACGATCTGGACCTTCCCGGCCTCCACATCGTCCAGCAGGCGTTTTAGGCCCGGACGCTCCATGGTCCCGCCGGAGATGCCGCCGTCGTCGTAGCGGTCTTTCAGCAGGCGCCAGCCTTCATGTTTCTGGCTGGCGATGTAGGCTTCACAAGCCTCCCGCTGGGCGTCGAGGGAATTAAACTCCTGCTCCAACCCCTCCTCCGACGACTTGCGCGTGTAAACGGCGCAGTTCAGCTTCCGCTCACCCGCCATCTGCTTTGCCCCTGATTTTCAGGCCGAAGAAGCGAGGACCCGACCAGTGGGCTCCCGTGATCTCCTTGGCGACGGCCGTGAGACTGGGGAAGCGGGCTCCTCTATATTCAGCACCATCGTCGAGCATCAGGACCTCATGGACGACGCCGTTCCATTCCCGGAGCAGCTTCGTGCCCGGCTTCAACTGGCGGGTCGGTTTCGGCTGATGGCCCCGGTCCTTCTCGAGCGCCCGGGCGATGCGTTCCAGTTCCTGTTTTGTGGCGTTAGACAGACCTGGACCCTTTCGCTCCTGGATGCGATAGGCGAGCACTGACCGCATCCAACCAGCGCTCGCTCGGGCGGGCGGCGAGCGGCCCAGGTCTTCTTCCCAAGCCGCCCGCAGTTCCGCCGTCGTCATGCCGCCCAGGTCGTCGAGCATCAGCATGCGTCCGCCGCTGCTTCAGCCTTGGCGATGCGATAGACGGTGACGCCCTTCAGGTCCTTGCCGCGCTCGACGGCGTGCCCGGCCTTGCGCAGGCCGGTGAGGGCAGCACGGACGCTGTGAGGCTGCCAGCCCGTCGCCTTCTCCAGAGCTCCCAGGCTGGCGCCTGCAGGCCGGGAAACAAGCTTCAAGATGGACTCGGACTTGGTGGGGTGGGGTTTGGTTTTGGCGGTCATGCTCGCCTCCTTGGTGATCGCGCCCGCGGGATGCGGGGGTTTCCACCGCCCAGACCCCGGCCAGT
>CAXBDI010000175.1:0-4981 GCA_963974445.1 uncultured Alphaproteobacteria bacterium | reverse complement strand
CCCGCCACTTTCCCTTACTCCGCCCCGGGCTTGACCCGGGGTCCATGCCGGAGCGCTGAATGGCAAGGCCGATGGTGCCATTGACTCTCAGGCATGGATCCCGGGTCAAGCCCGGGAAGGCGGGAGAAAGACTTTGTGCAGACCCAACTCATCACGGCTCAGCCGCGGCTCTTGCCGTCGGCGAGGGAGCCGATGAAATCTTCGAAGTCCTTGGCCTCGCGGAAATTGCGGTAGACGCTGGCGAAGCGCACGTAGGCGACTTTGTCCAGCGCCTCCAGCGCCTCCATCACATAGCTGCCCACCAGTTCCGATGAGACCTCGGCCTCGCCCGACTGTTCGATGCGGCGGACGATGCCGTTGACTGCGGCCTCCACCTTGCGCTCCTCCACCGGACGCTTGCGCAGCGCGATGGACATGGAGCGTTCGATCTTGTCCCGGTCGAACAGTTCGCGCCGCCCGTTCGACTTCACCACGGTGATTTCGCGCAAATACACTCGCTCGAAGGTGGTGAAGCGCGCGCCGCATTCCGGGCATTGCCGGCGGCGGCGGATGGCGGTGTTATCGTCCGTCGGGCGCGAGTCTTTGACCTGGCTGTCGTTGTGATTGCAATGGGGACAGCGCATCCGCGGACTTGCCTTCTACCCGTTGTAAATCGGGAAGCGGTCGCAGAGCGTCTTGACCTTGGCGGCAGTCGCGGCCTCGGCGGCGCGGTTGCCCTCCGGGTTTTTGGCCAGCTCCGCCAGCACGTCACCGATCAGGTCGCCGACCTGCTCGAACTCCGCCACACCGAAGCCGCGGGTGGTCGCCGCGGGTGAGCCGAGGCGCAGGCCGGAGGTGATCGCCGGTTTCTGTGGGTCGAAGGGGATGGCGTTCTTGTTGCAGGTGATGCCGGTGCGCTCCAATGCGGCCTCCGCATCCTTGCCGGTCAGCCCCATCGGGCGGAGGTCGACCAGCATCAGGTGGTTGTCGGTGCCGCCGGAGACGATGGCGAGGCCGCGCTGCACCAGCCGCGCCGCCAGTGCCTGCGCATTGGCGACCACGGCTTCGGAATAGGTGCGGAAGCTGGGTTGCAGCGCCTCGCCGAAGGCCACAGCCTTGGCGGCAATCACGTGCATCAGCGGCCCGCCTTGCAGGCCGGGGAACATGGCGGAGTTGATCTTCTTGCCGATGTCATCGTCGTTGGAGAGGATCATGCCACCGCGCGGCCCGCGCAACGTCTTGTGCGTGGTCGTGGTGACCACATGAGCGTGCGGCAGCGGGCTCGGCAGCACCGCCGCGGCGACAAGGCCGGCGAAGTGCGCCATGTCCACCATGAACAGGGCGCCGACCCGGTCGGCGATGGCGCGGAAGCGGGGGAAGTCGATCTCGCGCGGATAGGCGCTGCCGCCGGCGATGATCAGCTTCGGCCGGTGCTCTTTGGCGAGGCGTTCGACCTCGTCATAATCGATGCGGCCGTCGTCTTCGCGCACGCCATACTGTACGGCATTGAACCATTTGCCGGAGAGATTCGGCTTGGCGCCGTGGGTCAGATGCCCACCCGCCGCCAGTGACATGCCCAGGATGGTGTCGCCCGGCTTCACAAGCGCCAGAAATGTGCCCTGGTTGGCAGAAGCGCCGCAGTGCGGTTGCACATTGACGAAAGAACAGCCGAATAGCTGCTTTGCCCGCTCGATGGCGATGCGCTCGGCGACGTCCACATGCTCGCAGCCGCCATAATAGCGGCGGCCGGGATACCCTTCGGCGTATTTGTTGGTCAGCACGCTGCCTTGCGCCTCCAACACCGCCCTGCTGACGATGTTCTCGGACGCGATCAGCTCAATCTGGTTTTGCTGACGGGCAAGCTCGCCGGTCAGGGACGCGTTCAGTTCCGGGTCGGCGTCGGCCACGGAGGCGGAAAAGAAACCGGCGGTGCGCAAGGCAGTCTCGGCCATGGCGTCGAAGATCCTTGAATTGAGGAACTAAGACGCCTCTATGACACAACCAAGAGCGCGTGACAACGGCAGAGCCACAACATGTCGCGGTTTGATAGAGCAGCAAAGAAATCACTAGCCTTCACCCTGAGCCTGTCGAAGGGTTACCGTCGCAGCGTTGCTTCCCACCCTTCGACAGGCTCAGGGTGAAGATGGAGTGGTGGAGTGGCGGGCTAGGAACGTGTGTCAGCCTTAAGCAACAGCGTCGCCGACCTTGAGTGTCCCGCTTGTCTTCACACGCACGTAGATGCCGCAATCGGCATGGCCGAAATTCTTCATCAGAGTTTGCGGCGTCGGGTGGTCGCGTTGGCCGGTGGTGTAGTTGACCTCCGTCGCGACGCAGCGTTTGATGCGGCTGTCGATCTCAAACACCACGTCGCCGATCCGCAAGTCCTGGCCGACCATCTCCAACTCGCTCCACGCCGGCATTTCGACGTAGAGGTTGCCGCGCATCCGGCTTGGTTCGATCTCCTGGCCGGCTTTTGCCGACAGATCGCGGACGGAGTTGAGGTTGATCAGAGAGAGCGTCTTGTCGCCGATGTCGGTAAAGCCCTGACCACCGACCGATTCCAGAAACGGCAGCGGGCCAAGGCCCAGATACTGGCCGACCCACTGGCTGAGCGCGGCGCGGCCTGTCTCGGTTTCCAGGTCGACCGAAATGGTGGAGCCATCGGGCGAAATGATCGTCATTTGGGCCGGCGCCGAGCTGGTCGCGCGCAGGGCGGCCAGTGCATTGTCGTCGGCGACCTGGCGGAAGTTGAAGCGGCGCTGGTGTGGTGATCGGCCCCCCACAGGCGGATCTTCGCCCCGCCAGAATGCGAATCGACGGTCGCCCGGCAATTGCTCGCCAGCGCTGAGTGAGACCTCGTCAAGGCTGATAGCCGGTAAGCCTTTCACCGGGTAGCGGACGATTTGGCGGACGGTCATGGCTAGTCCTTACTTCTTCAGGCTGGCGAGCACTTTAGCCGCGTACGCGTTCGGTTCGTTGGACAGGCGGTAGGTGCGTTCGGCGACCCGGATGCCCTCCAGGATGGCGGCATCGACGCCCATACCCTCCCAGGCGCGGACCAGGTCCTTCTGCAGGCGCATGGCGTTCGGGGCGGCGTGGACGATCATGCCGACCACTCGCTCTACCTCCGCATCGAGGGCCGCATGGCTGTCGGTCACCGCCTCCAGCAAACCCCATTGCAGCGCCTTGGCCGCGTCGATGGCTTCGCCGGTATAGATCAGATGCTTGGTCTTGCCCCAGCCGATGAGCTGCGGCAGCAGCGCCGCCTCGACGACGCTCGGCAGGCCGACATTGACCTCTGGCATGCCAAAGACCGCGTTGTTGCTGGCGATGTGCAGATCGCAGGCCGCAACCAACTCCAGCGCCGCCCCGAAGCAGGCACCGTTAATGCGCGCGATTACCGGCACCGGACACTCGCGCACCGACTGGCACATGCGGTGCACGCGGGTGAGGAACAGCTTGGCCCCGTCAGCGTCCTGCCCGGCGATGACGTTCAGGTCGGCGCCGGCCATGAAGGCGCGTTCGCCCGCGCCGGTGATGACCATGGCGCGCAGGTCCGGCGACTTGCTCTCCTCGTTCACAGCATCGGCGAAAGCGAGGAGGGTTTCGTGGTCCAGGCAGTTGGCGCGCCGGACCTTATTGACGGTAATCCAGGCGACATGGCCGCGGTTGCCATATGGCTTGCGTTCGACAAGAATGACGGGTTCGGACATGGAAACTCACCCTCTAAAACAACGTGTAGGCGCCGTCGATGACGATGACGTCACCGGTGTGATAGCGGCTGGCGTCGCTGACCAGATAGACCGCGATGCCGGCGAAGTCCTCCTTCTTACCCCAATCACCGGCTGGAATGCGCGGCAGGACGTTGTCGCGGAACTTGTCCCAGGCGAAGGCGCCCTCGGTCATCGGCGTCTCGATCCAGCCGGGCAGGATAGCGTTGGCGCGAATGCCGTGGCGGCCATACTCGACCGCTAGGCCCTTGATCATTGCGTTGATCGCGCCCTTGGACGCACCGTAATGCTCACCGCGCGCCTGGCCCATGATCGAGGCGGTGGACGACGTGGCCGAGAGCGAGCCACCCTTGCCCCGCGCCTTCATGTGCCGCCCGGCGGCGCGCAGCGTGAAGAAGACGCCATCCAGGTTTATGTCCAGCACCCGGCGCCATTCCTCATAATCCATGGAGCCAAAGCCGTCCTTCAGCTTGCGCCGGTCGCTGGAAACGCCGGCGTTGGCGAAGCAGGCGTCGAGTTCGCCGCCAAGGAAATCCAGAGTCTCGGCGAATCGGGTTTCGACCTCGGCCTCGTTGCCGACATTGCACTTCATCGCGGCGACTTTGGTGCCGTACTGCTCCAACTCTTTGAGAGCGGCGGCGTTTTTCTCCTCGTTCGTGCCCCAAATGACGACGTCGGCGCCTGCCTGCGCGACGCCTTCGGCCATGCCGAGGCCAATACCGCCATTGCCGCCAGTGATAAGGACCGTTTTTCCGGTTAAGTTGAAGGGTTTGAAGGCCATGGATGGTTTCCTCGTTACGATTTCGGCTGTTTGCTGCAAGTGATGTAGAGCGGTCACGGTTGCGAACGCAAGTCAGGCCTTCGCTGCGCTGCGGTTCCGTTGCCGTTTTGCCGAGCGGTCGGGGTCTGCTGGATAACGCCAGTCTTCCGGGCGATGACAACAAGTCGGACGACCTGGGCGGCGGGCTTCTGTTCGTCCGGAAACGCCGGAAAGCCGGCCAGATCCGAGCGAGTGCAAGCTTTTAATCTGAGCGTCCAGATATGGCCATTGCGAGCTAAGGGCGAAGCAACCCGTAATTTCAACTATTGATATCGCTGGATTGCTTCGTCGCGCCACACCTTGGCCGTAGCTCCTCGCAATGAGGTCGAAGAGTTTGGTATTTTATCTGCTATTTTTAGTCACTGATCGGCGTTGTCGACGGCGGCGTGAATATCGCCCCAGGGGAATCGCATTTGAGATTTTCTACTGGCGCATAGAGGGCAAATCGATT
>CAXBDI010000174.1:0-5004 GCA_963974445.1 uncultured Alphaproteobacteria bacterium | reverse complement strand
TTGCCTCGGTGCGGGCTGATTTTTATGCGGCTTGATAGCGAGCGGTTTTCTCGGCCTGAGCGCGTTCCCACGCTTCCAAGTCGGACAAGCGCCAATAATTCAGACGCTGGATTTTGACCGGCTGCGGAAAGGACAAAGCGGGATCTTGCAGCCAGCGCCAAACTGTGACGTGACTACGTTGGTAGCGCTGCTGGACTTGCGGTCCGGTCAGGAATTCTTGGTTTTCGGTTTTTTGATTTGTCATGGTCAAACCTCGTTTGCTTGAGTTCGACCCTGTAACTACACGTAATATCGGCCCTTAGTTGCTTCACAAAGCGGGCGACTTTTCGATTTCATGCCGCGGAACGTTCAAGCGCTTTCCGGCGAACAAGGCGGTTCCTGCAAGGGTTTCCGCGATTGCGTTTGCATCGTCGCAGGCTTGCAGCACCCAATCGTGGGCTTTGACCAGATCGGTCAACCGGCGGCTTGATGCGGGTGGCAAGGTCATAACCGGAAGCGCCAACATCATCGGCATTGCGGGCAGGCTTTCGTAAAACAAACGGCGCGCGTTGGCTTGGTCGCCATTCCAAATAGGCGGAACGTCACTACCCGCTTTTATGGGGTCGTAACCTTCTATCCGGCCTTCGCGCTCGACAAGCAACTGGCAGGCTTTATTGACTGATACTCCGTCAGCGTAACGCGGGTCTAGGCCGATATGTTTGTAAAATATCCATTTTAATACCTTTGTTGATTTTCGGAATAACCCGCTCTCGCTTGATATGTCGCAGGCTTTGCGGCACATGCTTTCCTTGCCCTTTCAGGACACCTGCGGCGCATGCCTCAACAAACCCCTGGCGTTCGGCGGCTTCGTCCTTATCGCGGCTATCGGGATACGCCACCCAAGCCAAATAGGCCCATGCGGAGATTATCGGCGTTTCGGGCAGATACGGCACATGCGCCTGGACGATAACCGGCGGCTCGTTCATGCCCGCGCCTCCGCTAGCTGCACCACCTTCGCAGGCTCATTGCCGGCCAGGAATTCGCCCCAATCCGCCATCATGCGGCGGCGTTTCTCGACTTGTTCGGATCGATCATAGGCTTGCCGGACGCGATCCCCAACCTTGTGGAACAGCGCGACCTCCGCCAAGTCGCCATCGTAATTGGTCCGCTCTGCCGCCCAGGTCCGAAACGTGCTGCGAAGCCCATGCGGCACCGCCGGTTCGCACGTCTGCGCGTCCAGGTAGCCGTTGCCGCCGTCGCGTACATCGGCCTCGTGAATGCTCCGCATGACCTTACCTAGCGTCATATCCGAAAGCGGCCCGCCGCGCGGTGCCCAAAACAGAAGGTTGTTATCCTTTAATCGCGGCATGCTCTCCAATAGCGTTATCATGGCATCCGTCAGCGGAATGCGCTTCGCCTTGTCGCCGGTCGGAATTTTGGACGCCTTCCGCCCCGGCTGGATGGTCCAAACCTTCTCTTTCAGGTCGATTTCTCCCCAGGTTGCCAGCCGGATCGCGCCGGAACGGGTTGCGGTCATGGCCTGGAATTGCAACGCCATCGCGCCCATGCCCTCGCGTGCCCGCAACGCTCGCCAGCGTGCCGCGTCCCCTAGCTGCAAGGCGGCATAGTTTTGCGCATTCGCCACTTTGGACGGTGCGGGCAACATCAGCTTGAGATTGCCGCCCCAACGTGCAGGGTTATCGCCCGTGCGGTGTCCTGCCACGGTCGCCCAACTCAGAACGGCCTCGATCCGCTGGCGCAACTTGCTGGCCGTTTCGGTCTTTTCGGACCAAATCGGCTGCAACACGCGCAGCACGTCCTGCATGGTAATGTCCTGCACCAGCATGCCGCCGATTTCCGGCACCGCGTACCGTTCGACGCTGGCTTTCCATTGGATGCGGTAGCGCTCTGTTGAGAATTCCTTGGTTTTCTCTGCGGCGTACCGATCCAGGGCGTCGGCAAAGGTCATGCCGCGCCTGCTGGCAGCCATTAGCGCGGCTTGTGCTGCCTTCCGCTCGGCTATGGGGTCAATGCCGGCTTCCAGCTTGGCCTTTGCCTCCCGCGCCTTGTCGCGGGCTGCACCGGGCAGAACGTCAGGATATGCACCAAGCCCGATTTCGCGTTTCTTGCGTCCGCGCTGAAGGGTGCCGTCCTTGGTTTGCCGTTCGGCCCATTCGCCGTAACGCGTGCGCAACAGCCAGGACTTCGCCCCGCTCGGCCATATCTGGATGTGCAGACCAGAAACGCCGCCGACTGCTATCTTGACCGGTCTATCGCCGCCTGGATGCTTTAGCGCCTTAATCTGCGCCGGGGTCAATTCTTTGGCTCGTTTGGGCATAAAATGGCCCTCCGGGAATCGAACGCCTACGAAAACGGCAGCTAAGGGCGGATCGGCGGGCGGGCTCTTGGGCGGCTCTCGGCTCGCGACCGTGGCAATCGATCAAAACCGGGAACCGCAAGTTCCATTCTGCCCTTCAATCTGCCCTTAACGCTGTTCTGCAACGTAAGATGATGAAAGGCGATGCACAAGGGGAAATGGCAAATATCTAGGAAATATGGGCTTTTCCATATTGCAAGAGCGTACATGAAAGGCGCAACCGGCTCCCCTTGGGGTCACCATCTACGCATTTTTTCCTTTTCCTTTCATATGATTAGAAGTTGCTTTGCCCAACCCATCGGAAAGGTTGGGCAAAGTTTGTTCCTGCTTCGCGCCAGTGAGGCGAGATAACCCGCTATCGGCGAGCCGGCCGCGATCTGCTTTCTTTGTATACGTCGCCGCCTCTTGCGGCGTGGCGTGTGCCAAAAAGGCCATCACCTCAAATTCAGTCCCGCCACCGTTCGCTATCGCCGTCGCCTGCCCTTTGCGGATGCCGTGCAGAGAACAATGCGGTAGCCCGGCCGCATTGCACTGATCCCGGAACCAGTTTCCCAGCGTCTCGGGCTTGTAGAGCAGCCCTCTGCCGTGATGGATCAGGACCATGATATCGCGCGGCAGTAGCGCTAATTCCTGAGCCAGTTCCGGCGAGATCAGATAACTGCCGCTAACCTTAGTTTTGCCGCGCCGGTAGCTTATCCGGCCATCGCGTATATTGCCCCAAGTCAACCGGCACAAATCGCCACGCGCAGCGCCCGAATTCGCCGCCAACATAAACACAAGCCGCGCCTTGCTGCCGGAGCCATGATGCGCCAGAAACTGCGCCATTTCTGCGGCCGTCCACGTGTGAAAACCTTCTTCGCCCTCCTGCATTCTGTCGGCAGCGCGCGCAGGATTGGCAATGACACCCGGAACTTCGAGTTTTATGGCATAAGTAAACAACATCGAGAGGTGCTTGCGCACCGAATTGGCAGCAGCCGGTCCGTCTTTTCGAGCCATTAACGCCTCGACGTGTTTTGCTCGAAACCCCGCAATAGGCAGGTCGCCTGCTTGCTCGCGGAGCCAATCCAGGTCGTGTCCCGATTGGTGGTGTAGCTTTGCGGTTCGGTGGTCACCGGTGCTTTCCGGTAGGGTTTGGTTGTCAACACCAACCTTGACTGAAAGGACGACCGATGACCGAGGACATGATGAACCTGCGTGCGCTCGTAGAAAAGGCCCCCGACGCCGATCTTTTGCGTGACATGATCGGCTTTGCCGCCGAACGGCTGATGGAGTTGGAGGTGGGCGCGGCGACCGGCGCAGCCTACGGCGAGAAGGACCCGCTGCGGCTGGCCCAGCGCAACGGCTACCGGGACAGGGACTGGCACACCCGGGCCGGCACGGTGGAGCTGCGCATCCCCAAGCTCAGAAAGGGCACCTACTTCCCGGGCTTCCTGGAGCCGCGTCGGATGGCCGAAAAGGCGCTGACTGCCGTCATCCAGGAGGCCTCCATCCAGGGCATCTCGACACGCTCGGTCGACGAACTGGTCAAGGCCATGGGCATGAACGGCATCTCCAAGAGCCAGGTGAGCCGGCTGTGCGAAGAGATCGACGCCAGGGTGAAGGTCTTCCTGGAACGGCCGATCGAGGGCGACTGGCCGTATGTGTGGATCGACGCCACCTATCTGAAGGTGCGCCGCGGCGGCCGCATCGTCTCGGTGGCGGTGATTATCGCCGTCGGCGTCAACTCAGACGGCCGGCGCCAGGTTCTGGGCATGCAGATCGGCACGTCGGAAGCCGAGCCGATCTGGACCGAGTTCCTGCGCAAGCTCACCCGGCGCGGCCTGTGCGGCGTCAAGCTGGTCGTCTCCGACGCCCATGCGGGCATCAAGGCGGCCGTCTCCAAGGTGCTGTGCGCCACCTGGCAGCGCTGCCGGGTCCACTTCATGCGCAATGTGCTGGCCCATGCGGGCAAGAGCGGCCGTCGTGTCGTCTCCGCCTTCATCGCTACCGCATTCGCTCAAGGCACACCAGAGGCCGCAAGCACGCAATGGCGCGCCGTCGCCGACCAGATCCGGACGAAGGTGCCAAAGCTGGCGAGCATCATGGATGACGCCGAAAACGATGTGCTGGCCTATATGACTTTCCCCAAGGAGCATCGCGCCAAATTGCACAGCACCAACCCAATCGAGCGTCTCAACGGCGAGATCAAGCGGCGCACCGACGTCGTCGGCATCTTTCCCAACGACGAAGCCATCGTCCGTCTCGTCGGCGCGCTGCTGATGGAACAGAACGACGAATGGGCCGTGCAGAGGGCAAGATACATGACACTGGAAACCATCAGCCAGATGAGCGATGATCCCCTAATCAGCCTGCCAGCCGTGGCACGCTGATCAACCCGGCCCAGGCCGGAATGCACGGCAACCAATGCCGTCAGTTACACCACTTCCAGGGACATGATCGCGGCGATCCAGCAACTCACACTCCAAGGTCGCGAAGAAGCTCTCGCACATGGCATTGTCATAGGCATCGCCGACCGATCCGGTTGAAGGACGAACGCCAGCTTCCTTGCATCGGTTGCCAAAAGCCAGAGACGTATATTGCGAACCCTTATCGGAGTGTAAGCGGCGGTGGAAAAGTCGGCCACGGTAGCGGCGGGATAATCTCGCTGC
>CAXBDI010000173.1:0-5022 GCA_963974445.1 uncultured Alphaproteobacteria bacterium | reverse complement strand
AGCAGAGCGCCGATCTCCGGCAGCGTGAAATCGTGCTCCTGCGCGTGTGCCAGGGTATCGCGCGCACCGTTCAGCGTATAAAAATCCAACCCCTTGCGAACCGGGGCGGCGGGATGGTCTGACGGTAGGGCCAGGATCGCCTGCCGCAGCGACCGCAGGCCCTGGGCATCGCGCGCAAAGTCGTTCGCAATCCGCTGCGCCGCCTGAATCGCCGCCCGGCCACGCCGGCTGTAAAGGCCGATGCGCATGGTGCCGTCCGGTTTCAGCAAGTGGCACAGCACCTGCCAGCCGTCGAGAGGGTCTGCCAAATGATGCAGCACGCCCATCGCCTCAATGTGATCGAATCGGTCCTGGAGCGAGCCGAGCGCCAGGATATCCGCCTCGGCAAACCGCAGCCGGTCTTTCGCCAATCGCGGGTCACGCAACCGCTCGGCCTGCCTCTGAGCGTAGCCGAGCGACCGCCGTGACAGGTCCACGGCCAACACCTTCGCATCGGCAAATCGGGTGGCGACATCCACCGCGTGCTTGCCGGTGCCGCACCCAGCGACCAACACCTGCAGAGGGCGCGGGTCCGGTGGGCGCGAGAGGGGTGGGTTGGCGGACAGCATGCCTTGCAGAATCGTCCGCCGCGGCTGTGCGGCAATGGCTCGGGTCGCGAGCCAGCGGGGGTAGGGCAGGGCGGTGTACTGATCGCGTACCGCCTGCGAGGTTTGGTCCTCAATCGGCGTCAGGGTCTCGATAGCCGCCGCAGCAGCCTGCTCAGCCCGCGGGCGGGCTATGTGCGTCTCGACGAAATCGATCCATGCGGCCGGCAGGTCGGTCGGCGGCTCGCTTGAAGCCAACGGCTCGTATAGCGCATGCCGCAGATGGTCGGGCGTCAATACCGGCCCAACCGTTTGCAACTCCGCCACCGCTATCGCTTCCGCCGGCGAGACGGCGTAGGCGTAGTCGGTTGCCAGCATCTGTGCCGCCAACGCCTGCGCGAGCCGCGCCCGCCGGTCGTCGAGACCCGCAAAATCCCGCAGCAACTCCGCCCGTAATCTAGTCAGTAGACGCTCCCACGCCGGCTCTGCAATGATCGCCCGCTCCAGGAGAGCGAGGAGGAGGGGCGGCGGATCGGTTTGCGACAGTGCTCCAGGGTCGCTGGTCCGCAACGCCATGGCGATGTGCTCGTCCAGGGCCAGGAGGCTGAGCGCGGCTGGCGCCAGCCGTTGGCCTTCGACATCGTCCCGCCGCAGCAGTTCTGCGACGATCTCCGCCAGACGTGGGTCCGCTTGCGAGAACCGCATGGACCCGAGCCGCGCCACCAGACCCGACAGCACACCCGGATCGTCTGGCGTCAATCGGTAGGCATCGAGCCGGTGCCGCAACGCTTTCGCCGCATTCCCCGACCGGTCGAACAGGTCGGCCAGCGCCACATGCGCCCGCTGATAGCTTGGCCGAAGCCGGACCGCATCGCCGAGCGCCCGCTCAGCCGCACGGCTTTGGCCCGCGGCTTTCAACAGGATGCCCAGATTATAATGGGCCTCAGGCAATCCAGGCGCGTGCTTCAGGGCTTGCCGATAGCCGCGGATCGCATCGGTGTGTTGGCCGGCTTTGTGCGCGGCCAACGCCGATTGCATCGCACACAGAGCAGCCGGCGGTATGGTGGAGCCCGGTTGGGCGGCGCTTGGTCGCTTGGGCGGATGCTGCATGATGGCCTAGCGCGCGTTTCGTGGCATGATGGCAATTGTAGCTCCCGGACGCGATTCTTGCGAGGCCGCGCGTGTTCGCATCGACTGCCACCTTAGTGCTGCTGGCGTTGCTGCTGATCGGCTTTTCCGTCGGCCGCTGGCGCTATGACCTCGTCGCGATGGTCGGTCTCGGATTTGCCGTCGTGTTGGGTTTGGTGCCGGAGGAAGCGGCGTTCTCCGGCTTCAGTCATCCCGCGGTTGTCACAGTGGCTGCCGTGCTGGTGTTGAGCCGGGGTCTGGCCTTGTCGGGCGCAACCGATCGTATCGCCCGCAATCTGCTGCCGAGGCGCACCGGCAGCATCCAGGTGGCGGGCCTTTGCGGGATCGGCGCGACCCTGTCCAGCGTCATGAACAATGTCGGCGCGCTGGCATTGATGCTGCCGATGGCATCCGCCGGATCCATGCCGGCCGGCGCGATCCTGATGCCTTTGGCGTTCGCAACGATTCTGGGCGGTCTGATCACCGTGATCGGCACGCCCCCCAACCTCATCATCGCCGCGGTGCGCGGCGATGTCGTTGGCGAGCCGTTCAGCATGTTCTCGTTCGCACCGGTCGGCATTGTCGTTGCCGTCGCCGGGGTGCTGTTCATCGCCTCGATCGGCTGGCGCCTAGCCCCAAACCGCAATAAGGACGGTGGCGAGATCGATGCGTTCGAGATGGAGGACTACCTGGCGGAAGCGCGGGTGCCGGAAGGCAACCCGTTGATCGGCAAGACCATCGCGCAGCTCGACCCGCTCATCGCCGACCTCGACGTAAAGATCGTAGGATTGATCCGGCGGGGACGCCGCGTTCCCGCCGTGCCGCGGTTTGTGATGATTCACGCCAACGATATTCTGATGGTGGAGGCGCCGCCGCGCGATCTCCAGCCGTTTCTGACAAACCTCAACCTGACCGTCGTCGATCCCGGAGCGCCGATGGCGCCGCTGCTGTCTTCCGAGGATGTCGGAATGGTCGAGGCAATTGTCACACCCGGCTCCAAGTTGGAAAGCCGCACCGCACTCTCCGCCCGCCTGCAACGTCAATACGGCGTCAACTTGTTAGCCGTTTCGCGGCAGGGCAAGCCATACCGCGGCCGCTTACGTGCCTTTCGCTTCCAATCCGGCGACGTCCTGCTGTTGCAGGGAGAGGCCGACCGATTGCGCGATGTCGTAGCATCCCTCGGCTGCTTGCCATTGGCGGAAAGGGGATTGCGGCCGCCGCCAATCGGGCGAGATCGCAGTTGGCAAGCCGTCGCCTGCTTCATCGGCGCGATCCTGCTGGCTACCACCGGGATGTTCCCGATTGCCGTCGCGTTAATGGCGGGAGTGCTCGGCATGCTGACCTTGCGCGTCATGCACATGCGCCAGGCCTACGAAGCTATCGACTGGTCGATAATCGTTCTGTTGGGCGCGCTGATCCCCATCGGAGAGGCGCTACAGACAAGCGGTGCGACGGTGATCATTTCGGACTTGTTGCTGTCCGCCACCTTCGGCATGGCGCCTTGGGCGGTTTTGGTCCTGGTCATGCTGGTGACGACAGTACTGACGAACATCCTGAACAACGCCGCGACAGCCGTCGTAATGGCGCCATTGGCAGTGCAATTGGCCATGGCGCTGGAGATCAGCCCCGATCCGTTCCTGATGGGTGTGGCCGTCAGCGCCAGTTGCGCATTCCTCACGCCTATCGGCCACCAGAACAATGCGCTGGTGATGGGGCCGGGCGGGTACCGCTTCGGCGATTACTGGCGCATGGGGTTGCCGCTGACCTGTATCGCGCTCGGCGTCGCGCTGCCGATGATTTTGTGGGTGTGGCCGATTTGATCGTCGCGGTCGCCGGCAAGGGCTAAGGGCGGTTAAATGTACCGCTTGGTTCTGGCGAAGTGGTCGCGGTAGGGCTCGCCGAACTTCGCCGCCAAATATTGCTCTTCGCGCAGCACCACGCCGAAATGCAGCATCGGCAACGCCACCAGCAGCATCAGTAGGGCGGCCGGTGCATCCAGCAGGCTGGCGAGGCCGATATAGACAGCGGTCAGCGCCACATAGATGGGGTTGCGGCTGGTGCGGTAGGGGCCGTCGGTCACCAACACCAGGGCCGGCTTGTTGGTCGGAACGTTGGTGCCAGCCCGGCGCAGATGCCAGAAGCACCAGACCGCCATAGCGAAGCCGCCGGCCAATAAGATCCAGCCGAGCACGATGGCCGGCCCGACCCCGAAACTCCAGCCCCACCAGACATCCAGTGCATAGCCGATCAGAAAGCTCAATCCGAAGATCACCGGCGGATGCATCACCACCGGCGGGCTATCCAGGTCGCGCCTCCAGATGTCGAACATGCCCATCAGCATCGCGGCAACCTCTTTATGTCAGCCCCAGCAGTCGGCGTGATTCGCGGATGACCCTGGCAGTTTCGCTCCAGGTCAGGCGGTCCAAGGCGGACTGGTATGGCACGAACTCCGCGTCCATAGCGTCGTCGCCGGCGACAGCCTCGCCGCTTATCCAGGTGGCGGCGAAGTCGATCAGGGTATAGTGGGTGGCGATCACGCCATCACCGTCGCGGCGGATGGTGTCAATCACGTCGATGATCGGGCCGAGTTCGATGGTGACGCCGGTCTCCTCCATTACCTCCCGCACCGCGGCCTCCCGCACCGTCTCGCCGATATCGTGCGAGCCGCCCGGGATGCTCCACGAGCCGCGCATCGGCTCCTTGGCGCGCTGTATCAGCAAAACGTGGTCGCCCTTCCAGACGACCACGCCAACGCCTGACCACGGGCGGGTAGGGTAGGTGCGATCACTCATGCCTACCCTATACGCGAGCCGCTAGCGGTTAGTCACGCGCGACACACATGGCGACGCCCATGCCGCCGCCGATGCACAGGGTGGCGAGGCCTTTCTTGGCGTCGCGCTTCTGCATTTCGTACAGCAGGGTCGTTAGCACGCGCGCGCCGGATGCGCCGATGGGGTGGCCGAGGGCGATGGCGCCGCCGTTGACGTTCAACTTCTCCGGATCGAAGCCCAGGTCCTTGCCGACCGCCAGCGCCTGCGCCGCGAATGCCTCGTTGGCTTCGATCAGGTCGAGCTCCTCGACGTCCCAACCGGCCAGCGCCAGCGCACGGCGAGAGGCGGGAATCGGGCCGGTACCCATCAAAGCCGGATCGACGCCGGCCTGCGCGAAGGACACGATGCGGCCAAGGCCCTGAATGCCGCGCTTTTCCGCCTCTGCGCGAGTCATCATCACCAGCGCTGCGGCGCCGTCGTTGATGCCGGAGGCGTTGCCGGCGGTCACAGTGCCGTCTTTGGTGAAGGCCGGGCGCAGT
>CAXBDI010000172.1:0-5043 GCA_963974445.1 uncultured Alphaproteobacteria bacterium | reverse complement strand
GCCAATGCAGCGTACTCGGCTCGCCGATCCGGTTTGTGACGTTCATGCGCACAAGCTCGCCCGCGCGCATTTTCAAGGTCGGCCCCAGATAGGCGCCGTTGATGCCCAGCGTTCGGGTCTCGACCCCATCGAAGAATTGGGAAACGCCCTTCTGCAGGCCAAGATCATAGGTGCGTACGCCATTGCGTACCTCGCCGCTCATGGTCTCCGGGATCGCGAGAGGCTTAGGCTCAGCGGCGAAAGCTGTTGGCCCAAAGAGCCAACGCCGCGCATTCCGGTTAGCCAACACCCCGGCGGTGGCCAGACCGGCGCCGCCCACCAGCAATCCCGCCAGTGCGGTTCTGCGCGAAATCATTCGCTTGCCCGCAACTGCTGTGAGCGTTCCTCGAATTCAGCCGTGTCGATCTCACCGCGGGCGAATCGCTGTCTAAGAGAATCCAACGCATCCCGGCTGGCAGTTCGCCTGGGCGTCCCGCCAAGCCACCTGACGATAAGGACGATCAACCCGATAAGCAGGGCGAACCAAAAAAGCATCATCAAGCCGCCAAAGACCATTCCACCCCAACCTCCCATGTATCCCCAGCCATCCACCATTCCATAGCCCATAATATGTCTCCTTCCTCATCCATCGCGCGGCGCCGAAGACGGTGGCGGTCTAGCCCGCGCTAGACCGCCACCGTCTTCCCCGGCCCTGCGTTACTTTTTATCCGGCTGCGCGGCTTTGTGAGAATCCGCCATGGATTGCATCATCTTGTTGTGCATCTCCATCATCTTGTTGTGCATCTCCATCATGTTCTTCATGTTCTTCATGCCCATCATGTTGCCCTGGCCCGACATGTTGCCCTGGCCCATCATGTTGCCCTGGCCCGTCGTGTTGTCCTGGCCCTGCATGTTACCGTGACCCGGCGTGTTACCCTGGCTCATCGGCGGAGCTTGCGTGCCTGGCGCGTCCTGGGTGCTTTGGGCATAGAGCGCGGGGGCAGTGGCGATCCCGGCAACCAGCGTGGAAGCGGCAATGAGTGTTTTCAACGAGGTGCGCATGTCAGTGTCTCCTTTGTGACCGCGGGCCGCCACCATTGGCAGTCCGAACAACATCACTAGACCGCATATCGGTTGCCCCGTGATGTCCGCAAAAGCCATTTTTGTAACGAAGTGTTTCAACGCCCCTCCCAGTAACACTCTGTAACCAAAAGACTGGTCTCGCCGCCAATGCGCCACATATAGTTCCGGCCATGACGGAGCAACCGCACATCCTTGTCGTCGATGACGACCGCGAAATTCGCGATCTCGTGGCTCGATACCTGAGCAAGCACGGGCTGCGCGTCCGCGCCGTCGCCGATGGGCGCGGCATGCGCCAGGCGCTCGACGATTGGTCCATCGACCTGATCGTCCTCGATCTCATGTTGCCGGGAGAGGATGGGCTCTCGCTCTGCCGCAGGCTGCGGGCGGACTCGAAAATTCCAGTCATCATGTTGACGGCCATGGGCGAGGAGACCGACCGTATCGTGGGCCTTGAGATGGGCGCCGACGATTATGTGGCGAAGCCGTTCAACCCGCGCGAACTCCTGGCCCGCATCAAGGCGGTGCTGCGCCGCGCCGAAGGGGGGCAGGCGAGAAGGCCGGACGATGCCGACCGGCTGGGCGTGCTTGTCTTCGCGGGTTGGCGCCTCGATCTCGACAAGCGCGAACTTGTTTCGCCGCAAGACCTGCTGGTGTCCTTGAGCGCCGGGGAATACGACCTGCTTGCCGCTTTCGCCACCCGACCCCAGCGGGTCCTCAGCCGTGATCAGCTTCTCGATTTGGCCCGCGGCCGCGAGGCCCAGCCCTTCGACCGCGCCATCGATGTGCAGGTCAGCCGTCTGCGGCGAAAGATCGAGGCCGACCCCGGCAATCCCGTGTTCATCAAGACCGTGCGCAGCGGCGGCTACATGTTCACACCGGCGGTCGAGAAGGGATCATGAAGATCGTGCCGCGCACGCTAGCCGGGCGCACCATACTGGTGCTGTTGACCGGTCTTATCGTGTCCAATCTGGTCGGTCTGCTGATCTACGCGAGCGAGCGCGATACAGCGCTGACCAGCGCCATGGGCGCGGCGACCGCGGAACGCATTGCCGCCGTGGCGCGGACTATGGAGCAAACGCCCCCGGCGGCGCGTGCCGGTGCGGTGTGCTCACAATTGGGGCCGGGATTTGCCGTGACCCTGACGCCTGAAGCAGCCGTCGATCCGGACGAAAGCGGCTGGTGGTCGCGCCCGTTGCGGTCCGGCATCCGCAACTTGCTGGACGGTCCGGCGCCGGAACGTTTGCGCGTCGCCAACGATGAGCGCGGCGGCGATGCATCGTCTCGGGAAGCCTTTATCAATGTCATGGTACGTTGCATGGGTTCGATGATGTCGGGGATGATGGGTAGGGATATGACGATGACGCCGCATATGGGGCGCATGATGCAGGCATGGCGTAGCGGCGAGGTTCTCAGGGTCTCTTACCGCCTTGATGACGGCCGTTGGCTCAACTTCATGACGCTAGCCCCTCAAATTGACTCAATCTGGCGCTCACGGTTCTTTCTCGCGTTTTTTGTCATGGCTGTGATCGTCACCGTGCTTTCGGTATGGGCGGTACGGCGGTCGACAGCACCCCTGGCACTGTTCGCATGGGCCGCGGAACGATTGGGCCGGGACGTCAACGCCCCCGACCTGTCCGAGGACGGTCCAAGCGAGGTGCACCGGGCGGCGCGGGCCTTCAACGAAATGCAGCGGCGTTTGCGCGGTCTGATTGGCGATCGTACTAAAATGCTGGCCGCCATAT
Organism: uncultured Alphaproteobacteria bacterium; assembly: GCA_963974445.1. Classification (GTDB taxonomy): domain Bacteria; phylum Pseudomonadota; class Alphaproteobacteria; order Bin95; family Bin95; genus JACKII01. Next base: position 2,239 of record CAXBDI010000172.1, on the reverse strand, counting down.
CTCACGATTTGCGTACGCCCATGACGCGCCTGCGCCTGCGCGCCGAGTTCGTCGACGATGCCGAGCAGCGCGGCAAGATGCTCGACGATCTCGAGCAGATGGAGGCGATGATCGCGGCAACGTTGGCCTTTGTCCGGGAAGACAGCACGAACGAGCCGCGTAAAGCCCTCGATCTGGCCGCTCTTGTGCAAAGCGTTTGCGACGACGCGGCCGATGTCGGGCAAGACGTGGTCTACGCGGGTCCGCCGCGGGCTTCTTACAGCGGCCGGCCATTGGCGCTGAAACGAACCTTCGCCAATCTTATCGACAACGCCGTCAAGTACGGCGGGCAGGCTCGGGTCACCCTCGAAGCGGCGCCCGAGCGTTTCGTCGTCACGGTCGAGGACGATGGACCCGGCATCCCGGACAATGTGATTGCGCGCGTATTCGAGCCTTTCTACCGGGTCGAGGCCTCGCGCAGCCCGGGAACTGGCGGCACTGGCCTCGGTCTTGCCATTGTCCGCTCGATCGTTCGTGGCCATGGTGGCGACGTGACACTGACCAATCGCGCCGAAGGTGGCCTTCGCGCCACCGTCACCCTGCCGCGGAGGTAAAGCCGCTGTTTTGGCCGGTTCGAGACAGCGGCCAGAGCCGTGGGGGCGGGGAAATGACGCCAATTTCCGCAGAAGCTGGCTGGGCTGGATTGCGCCGGAAGCCATCGTCGCGGCCGCGCGCAGGACGTCCGGCCAGTTCTGGACGATCACATGTTCTTTGATCCTGCCGCCGGTGTCAGCATACTGCTCTTTGTCACTGGGAAGTCCACGTCGGGCTTCTACACAGTCTGCGCCCTGATTGCCGACGTTCTGCTAAAAATCCTGCACCAAGGCCAGCACGGCACGGCACCTCTCGAGCGCGTCGCAGCACTGGCATGAACCTATCTCTTCAACCAAAAAGGGATCGCACAACTCCTCACGCCCCCACCAGATCACCGCTCCTTAACCCAAAAAAACCAACCCACACTCATTTTCCCCGGACAGTAGTGGTTGGTGGTATAAGGTGCTCTCGTGCGAAGGTCTCTTCCGCCTGTGAGGCATTGCGGTCGGTGCCGTGCAGTTATAGGCTCGCGACTCGTTTCCATAGCAGCAGAGGCTTCTAGCAATGAATGTCCACGCGTTCCGATTCGCCAAAACCGGCGGTCCCGAAGTTTTGGAGTGGCAGCAGGTTGAACTCGGCCAGCCCGGCAAGGGTGAGGCGCTGGTGCGCAACCAGGCCGTCGGTCTGAACTATATCGACACCTACCACCGTTCCGGCCTGTACCCGCTGGAACTGCCGTCCGGCATCGGTCTGGAAGGTGCTGGCGTTGTCGAAGCCGTGGGCGAGGGTGTGACCCACGTCAAGGCGGGCGACCGGGTCTCCTATGGCACGGGCCCGCTCGGCGCCTATTCTGAGGCGCGGGTCATGGCGGCTGCATCGCTGCTGAAGCTGCCGGACGCGATCCCCTTCGTGAGCGGCGCCGCGATGATGCTGAAGGGCATGACGGTCGAATATTTGATCCATCGCACGTTCGAGGTGAAGTCCGGCCAGACCGTGCTGTTCCAGGCGGCCGCCGGCGGCGTCGGCCTGATCGCCGGCCAGTGGTTGAAGGCGATAGGTGCTACCGCCATCGGCACCGCCGGCGGTGCGGAGAAGTGCGCGCTCGCCAAAGCCAATGGCTATGCGCACGTGATCGACTACACCAAGGAAGACGTGGCCAAGCGCGTGCGGGAGTTGACCGACGGTAAGGGCGTGCCGGTCGTCTATGACTCGGTGGGTAAGTCGACCTGGGAAGGCTCGCTCGACAGCCTGTCGCCGCGTGGCCTGATGGTGACCTTCGGCAACGCCTCCGGGCCAGTCGATGGCGTCAACATGGGCGTGTTCGGACCGAAGGGCTCGCTCTACGTCACCCGTCCGACGCTGATGACCTACACCGCAACCCGCGCGGACCTGGAATTGTCGGCCAAACGTCTGTTTGATGTGGTCGCCAGCGGCAAGGTGGAGATCAAGGTGAATCAGACCTACCCGCTAAGCGAAGCGGCCCAGGCACACCGCGACCTCGAAAGCCGCAAAACCACCGGCTCCACAGTGTTCACCGTCTAGTTTTCATTGCCGAGCGCGACGGGTGCGCCTATCGTGCTCGGCCAAGGACGCGGGTGTAGTTCAGTGGTAGAACGTCAGCTTCCCAAGCTGAATGTCGTCGGTTCGATCCCGATCACCCGCTCCA
>CAXBDI010000171.1:0-5241 GCA_963974445.1 uncultured Alphaproteobacteria bacterium | reverse complement strand
CTTCAAATTCGAATCCATCTCAACCCTCACCGCAACAGCGTCGTGTACTGTGGGCGGTTCGATGGCGAACGCGACGGGTGACGCACAAACAGGCCCGCTACGGCTGCAATACCGCCTTCGGCATCCTGCACAAGTTCCGCGCGGGTATGGAGCGCTCCGATCAGGATCGGCCAGCCTATCTCAACGAGTTCACGTTCCGCTTGCAACAGATGGTTCCACTAACCCGTCGCCCGTTTCCTAGTGCATCCGTCCCCCTTCAGGCACCGCGCGGTCCGGCCCCAACAGCACGACCGCGCCGTCGGCATCCGGCAGGCCGAGCACCAGCACTTCCGACAGGAACTTGCCGATCTGGCGCGGCGGAAAGTTGACGACGGCGATGACCTGTTTGCCGATCAGGCTCTCCGGTGTGTAGTGAACCGTTAGCTGTGCCGAGGATTTCTTCACGCCGATGTCTGGCCCGAAGTCGATCTCCATCTTGATGGCCGGCTTGCGCGCCTCGGGATAAGGCTCGGCGTTGACGACGGTGCCGACGCGGATGTCCACTTTGAGAAAGTCGTCGAAATCGATAGTCATGGTTTCAGCCTTCTAGCCGCGGCGATCCTCGTCGAGCAAGCCCTTATAGAGAGCCTGTAACCGCTCGACCATGGGGCCGCGCGTGCCGCAGCCGATCTGCCGCCCGTCGATCATGCCCACCGGCGCCACGCCGGCGAAGGTGCCGGTGACAAACGCCTCTTGCGCCGAATAGACGTCGGTCAGGCTGAAATTGCGCTCGTATGCCGGGATGCCCTCGCGGCGGCAGAGCTCCAGCACGTTGCCGCGGGTGATACCGCCAAGGCAATAGTCGCCGGAGGATGTCCACACCGCGCCCTTCTTGACGATGAAGAAATGCACGGAGTTGCAGGTGGCGACAAAACCGTGCGGGTCCAGCATCAAGGCCTCGTCAGCCCCCGCCTTCGCCGCCTGAATGCAGGCCAGGATGCAGTTCAGCTTGGAATGGCTGTTCAGCTTCGGGTCCTGCACATCGGCCGGCCCGCGCCGCACATGCACAGTGAACAGAGAGATCGGCTTGGACGCGGTTTCCGGTGTTGGCGTCTTGTATTCCGGGATGATGACGATGGTCGCCGGGCCGATAGTCACCCGCGGGTCCTGATACGGCGTCGCCTTGATGCCGCGTGTCACCATCAGGCGGATGTGCACGCCGCTTTCGCCCTGCATGCCGTTGGCATTGCAAATAGCCTCGATCCGGGCCGTCAGGTCTGCGGGCGTCAGGCCGATATCCATGTCTAGCGCCTTGGCGCCCTCATAGAGCCGCTCCAGGTGTTGGCCTAGAAAGGCCAGATGGCCATCGTGCAGACGAATGCCCTCCCACACGCCATCGCCCAGGATGAAGCCAGAGTCGAAAACAGAGACCACCGCCTCCGCCCGCTTCTTGTGCTCACCGTTGACGCAGATCAGGATGCCGGCGTTGCGTGGGTCGTCCTGGTAGGCGTGCGTGGCGGTCATCGGCAGCGGCTCCGGATTGGTAAACTGACCCCGGTGTACAGTAACTGACCTCACCGAGTGTAGGCGAAAAGGGAACCGCGCGGGAGCGAAGTTCACCCTTCGATACGCGGTTCCGCCGTTACCTGGGATGAAAGAGGGAAGGCGGCGGTGCTACTGCTATTTGGAGCGAATAAGGGTTGTCCTCGCTCCGCAGCGCTATCCGCCTCTAAAGCGCCTCCTCCCCGGATTCGCCGGTGCGAATGCGCATGGCGCGTTCGATGTCGTAGACGAAGATCTTGCCGTCGCCGATTTGTCCGGTCTCCGCCGCCGAGCGGATTGCCTCCAGCGTTAGCTCGACCAGGGCGTCTGCGATGACGATCTCCAGCTTCACTTTCGGCACGAACGAGATGTTGTATTCGGCGCCGCGGTAGATTTCGGTATGGCCTTTCTGCCGACCGAAGCCTTTGACTTCGCTGGCGGTCAGACCCGTCACGCCGATATCGGTCAACGCCTCCCGCACAGCGTCGAGCTTATGCGGTTTGATGATTGCCATTACCAGTTTCATCACTGTCTCCTATCGGCCAATGTCGTAGCTGCGCTCGCCATGGGATGCGAGGTCGAGGCCCTCGATCTCCTGATCCTCGCTTACCCGCAGGCCGCCGGTCAGAACGCCTGTGACCTTTAAGATAAGGAAGGTGAAGCCCACAGACCAGACCAGGGTCACGCCGACAGCCAGCGCCTGTACGCCCAACTGGCCGACGGCGGTCTGTCCCTCAGCCAAGCCGCCGCCACCGAATGCGTCGAGCGCCAACACGGAGACCAGCAGCGATCCCAGAATGCCGCCTATGCCGTGCACCGCGAACACGTCCAGCGAGTCGTCGATGTGCAAGGCGTTCTTGACGATCTGCACGCCCCAGAAGCAGAAGATCCCGGCGAAAAACCCCAGGATCAGCCCGCCCATCGGGCCGACGAACCCGCTGGCCGGCGTCACCGTCGCCAGGCCGGCGATAACGCCGGTTACCGCGCCGATCATCGAGGGCTTGCCGAACTTGATCCATTCAATCGCCATCCAGGTGAGCGCTGCGGTCGCGGCTGCGATGTGCGTCGCGGCAATCGCCATGCCGGCGCCGCCGTCCGCCGCCAACTGCGAACCGCCGTTAAAGCCATACCAGCCGACCCACAGCATCGCAGCGCCGGTCGCCGTCATGCCGGGATTGTGCGGTGGCCGCAATTGGCTGGGAAACCCTCGGCGTGCGCCCAGCATCACTGCGATCACGACTGCGGAGGACCCGGCCGTCGTGTGCACGACCACGCCGCCGGCGAAATCCATGACACCCATCTCGGCCAGCCAGCCGCCGCCCCAGATCCAGTGGCAGACGGGCGCATAGACCAGCAGCAGCCAAAGCCCGCTCATCCACAGCACTGCCGAAAATTTCATCCGCTCCGGATACGCACCGACGATCAACGCCGGCGTGATGATGGCGAACGTCATCTGGAACATCGCGAACACAATCTCTGGGATCGTGCCGCTCACCACGTCGGAGGTGACGCCGGCGAAAAACGCCTTGTTCAACCCGCCGATCCAGCCGGCGACGCTATCGCCGAACGCCAGGCTGTAGCCGATCGCCAGCCACAGCACGCTGGCCAGGCAGGCAATCGCGAAGCATTGCATGATGACCGAAAGCACGGCTTCGCTGCGCACCAACCCGGCATAGAACAGCGCCAGACCCGGCAGAGTCATGAACAACACCAGCGCGGTCGCGGCGATGATCCAGGCGGTATCCCCGGAATTCAGCGCACCGGCGGCCATAGCCGGCAGTGGCAGGATCATAGCCGGCAACATTGCGGCTACCAGTCGGGCGAGGGGGAACATTACGGTCTCTCTCCATGCTTAAATTCACAGCAACGCGTGACCAATGCGTATATTTTTTCATCGGTTCAAGAGTCTTATGCCTTCAATTCGCGCAATCAGTTAACTTTGCATAAAATAGAGGCTAAATGCTCTTTTTTGACCCTATAATGCTTAATTAATAGCCAAATATGGCCGAGCACAAACCAACCGCCTTGGCATATGGCGCGTTATTTCGCGATTGAGATTTATCCGTCGACGGTGTTGCACCTCACCCTGAAATCCACCGGTGTGTAAAACTTGGCGCTTGATCTGACGGACAGGCTACTTAGGGGCGCATGATACCGTTTCCGGACCGGCGCGCCGTCACGCTGCTTCTCGGCGAGCCGCAGGGACGGCTGGAAGAAGCTCGCAAACAGGCGCATCGGCCGATAAAGGTTCGCGAGCGCCTGCGCCTCCAGCGATGCCCGCATTGTCAAATGCGCCTCGCAGAAACCGCCAAACCCAAAGCGCCAAGCTATTGATAACTCTATGAATCTTAGAGCGGCTTCCCCTGCTCTAGACCGGCATGTGTGCAGAAGGCCCGACTACTCCGCCGCCTTCGCCGCGCTGGCGACGCTGTTCAATATCTCGTCCGTATGCTCGCCCAGCTTCGGCGAGGCGAAGCGGACTTTCGGGCGCTCGCCATCCAGGGTGATTGGCAGGCTGGTCACTTGGAAGCCGTGCTCCGGGATGCGCTGCACCATCTGCGTCGCCTTGAGTTGCTCTGTTTTCGACAGCGCCGGAATGTCATTGACTGGCGAGCAAGGCACGCCCACCGCCTCGATCTTGGCAATCCAGTTGTCGCAGGTGTCGGTCGCCAGGACTTCGGCGATCAGCGGGATCAGAGCGTCCCTGTTTTCGGAGCGCGCGGCGCCGGTGTTGAAGCGCGCATCCTCGCACCATTCCGGCTTGCCGACTGCACCGGCGAACTTCAGGAACAGGCGGTTGTTGCCGGCGGCTAGGCAGATCGGCCGGTCAGCGGTTTCGAATACTTGGTAAGGGACGAGATTGGGCGACGCCGCGCCGGTACGCACCGGCTCTATGCCTTGATGATTATAGGTGTTGAGCGGGCCGCTCACCCAATGCACGGCGCTTTCGAACAGCGAGGTGCCGATCACCTTGCCCTTGCCGGTGTGCCGCCGTTCTTCCAACGCCGCCAAAGCGCCGATGACGGCCCACATGCCGGTCGCGGTGTCGTTGATGGCGGGGGCGCAGAAGGTTGGCGGGTCGTCGGCCCGGCCGGTCAGGGTCATGACGCCGCCATAGGCTTGCGCCAGCGGGTCCATGCCAGGGTGATATTTCAGCGGCCCTTCCTCGCCGAACGCGCTGATGACGCAATAGATCAGCCGTGGGTTGACGGCCATCAGATCCTTTGGACCGAAGCCCCCCGCCGCCGCCACGCCGGGGCGCAGGTTCTGGATGCAGATGTCGGCGTCGGCGATCAGCGCGTTCAGCTTGGCCAGATCGTCCGGCGATTTCAGGTTGAGCACCACCGACTTCTTCGACCGGTTGGTGGCGTTGAACATCAGCGAGGCGTCCTCCGTCGCCATTGCGCCCCAGAGCCGGGCGTCGTCGCCGCCCTCCGGCTTTTCGATCTTGATCACGTCGGCGCCAAGGTCGGCCAGGATCATGCCGGACAACGGCCCGGCCAGCGCTTGGCCGATCTCGACGACTTTGATGCCAGATAGCGGCAGGCGGGCCTCGCTCATGAAATTATTCCTCGATCGTCTCTTTTCCTGCAATGCCGGGCAGAATATCCGGTTTCCAAAAGCCGCACCAGCGGCGAATACGGGTGGGTGAAAGCGAAAATTTGGTAACTGCTCAGCCCCCTGTCAAATCGTCTGCAGCATGGGCTTGCCTTTGAGGCA
>CAXBDI010000170.1:0-5296 GCA_963974445.1 uncultured Alphaproteobacteria bacterium | reverse complement strand
GGTATGCATGTGAACGATCCGAACACGCAGCGGTTGCAGCGGTGGTCCGATTTTTCGGATGCGCTGCCGCTGGTCGCCATTTTAGTGGGATTACTGCTGGTTAGCGCCGATGCATTGGCAATTCCAAAAGGTAACGCCAGAATTGCCGTGGACGCCTATACCGGCGAGGTTCTGGTCGCGCGCGGCAGCCAAACCCTTTGGAACCCTGCCTCGCTGACGAAAATCATGACGCTGTACCAGTTGTTCGATGCGTTGGAGCGCGGCAAGGTCACCATGCGCACCCGCATCAAATTGTCGCGCCGCGCTTCCCGGCAGCCCCCCTCGAAGCTTGGCATCGGCATGGGGCGTACCATCAGCGTGTCCGACGCGATCCCGGCGTTGGCGGTAAAGTCCGCCAATGATATCGCGGTCGCAGTTGGGGAGCATCTGGCAGGCTCCGAAACGAAGTTCGCCCGGCGGATGACCGCCACGGCGCGCCGGCTGGGCATGAGCAAAACCACGTTCCGCAACGCCTCTGGCCTGCATCATCCCAGCCAGGTGACGACGGCGCGAGACATGGCCATCCTCGCAGTGGCGATGCGGCGGGATTTCCCGCAGTACTACGAGTATTTCGGGCGTAAGGTCTTCCGGTATGGGCGGCGGGTGTTCGGCACCCACAACCGGATGTTGAAGAGCTATTCCGGCATGGACGGCCTGAAGACCGGCTATATCTTCAAATCTGGGTTCAACCTGGCCGCCTCCGTCGGCCGCCGGGACAAGCGGATTGTCGCCGTCGTGCTGGGCGCGAACTCCAGCGCCCAGCGCTCGCGCATTATGGCTAGCGTGCTGGATCAAGCCTTTGACCGGTTAGCCGATCCGCGCCGCAAGTACATCACCCGCAAACTGCCGGTGCGATTGATTTCGCCGCCGCCGTTACCGCGTCCAAGGCCGCATTCGACGCCGCCGGCATTGTTGGTGGCATATCAGCCGCCCGCGCCGCCGGTCCCCTCGGTGCTCGCGTCAGGCGACCGGCCGCCGTTGCCGCGGCCGCGTGGCGGTTCGACGACCGGTCGCCCACTGCCTGCCCCGTCCCCCGCTTCGGTCTCCGCCGTTACATTCGAGGTGCCGCCGCAGCCTAAGCAAGCCACCCTCGCGGCTGTGCGGGCGCTTGAGCGGTCGACGGCGGTCAAGCGCGTGAACGCTGGCCCTAAAGTCGGGCGCTATGGCGTGCAGATCGGCGCCTACCGCAGTTTTGGCGAGGCCGAACGGCATTTGGCCTCGGTGATCAGGCGTTTGCCCAACCGGCTGGGCGAGCCGGATCCGCAAGTGGCCAAGTTCAATCACGCGAAGCGCGGCACCTATTTCCGTGCCCGGCTGGTCGGGTTTGGCACACGCGACGCCGCAGCGCGCACCTGCCGGTGGTTGAAGGATCGCCGCACCGACTGCCTGATCGTCGCCGCCAAACCCTAGCGCGTCCGCGCTTGCACGCCGGCACATCGCCGTTAGACTGCGTCCCGAACCGCATGCCGGCAGAACTGCCCGCAAATCCGCATTCGAGAGGGACGACTTCCATGGGCGAAACCATTCAACTTACCGCCTCCGACGGCCACAAATTCGACGTCTACAAGGCGATGCCGTCCGGCGCACCGAAAGGCGCGATCCTGGTTATTCAAGAGATTTTCGGTGTGAACAGCCATATGCGCGAAGTCGCCGACGGTTTTGCGGCAGAGGGCTATGCGGTGATGGCGCCGGCGCTGTTCGACCGGGCGGAACGCAATTTCGACGTGGGCTATACGCCGGACGATATCGCCAAAGGTCGCGATGTGCGCGCCGCGGTGAAGTGGGACGATTCGGTTTTGGACATGCAAGCCACCGCCGATGCGCTGAAGCCATTCGGCAAGGTGGGTTCCGTCGGCTATTGCTATGGCGGCTCGTGCTCGTGGCTGGTCGCCACCCGCATCGGCGTGGCCGCGAGTGTCTGCTACTACGGCGGACAGATCGCCATGTTCAAGGACGAGAAGCCGAAGAACCCGGTGATGATGCACTTCGGCGAACAGGACCACGGCATCCCGATGAGCGATGTCGAGGCGATCCGCAAGGCGCATCCGGACGCTCAGGTATTCGTCTACCCGGCTGGGCACGGCTTCAACTGCGACCATCGCGCCGACTACAATGCCGAATGCGCGGCGGAAGCCCGCAAGCGCACGCTGGACTTCTTCGCCAAGCACGTGGGCTGAGTTCCAGACACCCAAAGCCGCAGGCATAGACGGCGTGCGGGTCTAAAAGCCCCGCGCCGCCAGGGCGTCGTCCAGGATGGCGAGACTCTCCAGCAACGCCGGGCTGGGCCGGCTGAAATGCTCATAGCCATTCAGCAAGGTGACGGAGACGTGTGGCGGCACGGCAGTGACCTCTGCCCGCGCCGCTGTCTGTCCGCAGCACGCCGCCAGCACGATATCCGCATTTGCTGCCTTGACCGCGTCCCAACTGACCTCGTGCGATGGCTCGCCGGAGGCGGCGAGAGCGCTGTCGCAGCCAAGGACCTGTAGCATATCGGGTATCCAATGGCCGGCCGCGAACGGCGGATCGAGCCAGTCGAGAAAGGCCACTTTCGGGCGCCCCGCCCGACGCTCGCCGATAGCCTGAAAGCGCGCAACGGTATCGTGCCAGCGCTCGGTCAGCGCTTCGGCCTCGCGCTGGCGTCCGATGGCATCGCCGACGTCGCGGAACCCTTGCGGAATATCGGCTAGTCGGAAGGGTGCCAGGTTCACCACCGCCGGTCTGGAGGCAATGCCGGCCACCGCCGCCTCGACATCGCCGGAGGCAACGGCGCAGACATCGCACAGCGACTGGCTGACGATCACGTCCGGCGCCAGCCGCTCCAACAGATCGATATCCAAGTGATAGAGCGGCGCCGCTGCCGTCTTGACCTGGGCATCTATCTCCGCTGCCGGCGCGTCGGTGTCGATGATCGTGCTGGTGAGGGCGGGCAGATGCGCCCATGCCTCGCCGCAGCTATGGCTGACGCCGACCAGGTCGCCGCCGGCGCCGAGCGCTGCAACGATATCGGTCGCGCTCGGCAGGAGAGTGACGATCCGCATGAACTCGCGCCTTTGTCGATAAGTTTGGCCGCCCGCCTATTTCGCGAACCACACTGGGTCTGAGGCCGGGGTTTCCAGCGGCAGGCGGTAGAGGCCGGCGCTATCCAGGTCAACCTGCCAGAGGCTGCTGCCGCCGCCGCTCTCGCCGGAGCGGCCGCTCCGCTCGAACAATAGCACCCGGCCATTTTTGGCCCATACCGGATGCTCCTCGAAATAGCTGGTGGAGAGCAGGCGCTCCTCCAGCGTATCCAACGATACGACGCCGATGCTGAAGGTGCCGCCGCCCTGCTTGGTGAAGGCCAACATAGTGCCGTCCGGTGACCACGACGGCGAGCCGTAGTAGCCGCTGGCGCCAATGGTGCGGGACGAGCCGCCCGCCAAGTCTTGCACGACGATCCGTAGCGCGCCGGTTCCGTCGGTGATGTAGGCCATGCGGCTGCCGTCCGGGCTGACGCTGGAGGCGGTCTCGATCGATGGAGCGAAGGTCAGCCGTGTTTCAGCGCCAGAGCCGATGCGGGCGCGGTAGATGTCCGCATTGCCGTTGATGACCTTGGTGTAGAAAATCGTGCCGTCCGGCCCGATGTCCGGCCCGAACCGCAACTCGCGATCACGGAACACCGCACCGTTGCGTCCGCTGTTGAAGTCGGAGAAGAACAGTTGCGGACGCTCGTTGCTGATCCTGACATAGACCAAGGTGTTGCCATCGGCCGACAGGCGCGGCGACGCCAATTCGGCACTACTGGTAGTGAGAACCTGCAAATCGCTGCCGTCGACATAGGACGAGACAATCTCAAATTGCCGGCGGTTGCCGTTGCGCACTTGGCGGACATAGGCGATTTTCGTTGCGAAATAGCCCTCACGGCCAACGAAGTATTGATAGAGGATGTCGCTGATCGTATGGCCGATCAGTGGGGCGTCGTTCTCCGACACCTGAAACTGCCGCCGCAGCAGTGTCTTCGGCGTGCCGGCGTCGTTCAACTCGACGCTGACGATCCGGCCGGAGGGGCCGGAGGTAGTGCTGGAGAGGCGCGTGGTATAGGCCGCGACCTCAGTCGATTGCCAGTTGCTCTGGGTGGACCGCGTCCCCGGCGGCAACACGGCAATCGAGAAGAAGCCGCTGGAATGCAGGTCGCGTTGAACGAAGCGGGCGAGCGAGATCAGTTCGCCGCGATTGCCGCCATTGCTGTCGTCGAGGTTCAGATTGATGCGCACGCTGCCCTGGCCGCGGCCTTCGACATTAAAGGTCACCTGCGCAACCGCGGCGCCGCCGAGCCCCAGCCAAACGAGTGCGGCGCACAGGGCCAGGCGAACCGGTGCGGTCCCGCTCGTTAGATAACGCATGATCGTCTCTCCTATCGCCTTGAGGTGAGGCTGGACGCCGTAATTTGCAAATTGAATTTGCGCACGCTGGGTTCCGAGTAGACAAATTCCGAAAAGTCGCGGCAGCGGTTGAGCGCCAATTCGATTCGGCGAACCGTGGCGTTGGCGACGCTGCCGCTACTGAGCGCCGGCGTGCCGATAATCGTCATCGTGCTGGTCGGCCGGTCGGCGCGCATCCGGAACGTGCCGGCGAAATTATCGGTGGGCAAAAACACGCCGGCGCGGTCCAGACACGCTTGCGCCAGGGCGGAGCCGCGGGCTTCGAACGAGCCTTTTGCCCCCGGGCTGCCGTCCAGACTGCCGCCGGTGACACCTTGCGACGAGCCGCCGGCCTGACCCGTTCGCGAGCCATCCTGATTGTAGTTCCCAAGCTTGCCGAATGCCGAGAGAGCGTTGGTCTTCTTGGAACCGCCGTCACTGGTTGCAGGTTTATCATCGGCTGCCGGAGCGTCGGCCGAGGCCGGGGCGGGGGGAGCCGGCGCCGTTGTCGGTTCGGCGAGCGCATAGGGTTGGGCGGCCCGGTCCCGTGGCGCCGGCTGGTTGGGCGCCGTTCGCGCCTCCCTGGACTCGACGCTGGCCGGCTTGGCCTCTGTCGCCGGCGCCGTCACGGCTTGTTGGGCCAGCGGTATAGTGGCGGGGCGCGGCGCAAAGGCGGCTGTCGCATCGCGAGCCGGGTCGCTGGGTTTGGGGGGCGCTAGCGGAGCGTTGGCGGCTGGGTCGGGCGGCGCTATCGCCGCTGTCTCCGGCGGAGCCGCCGTCTTCTCGTCGGCGGTACGGGCGAGCCCGACGGATTTGGCGGCGGTATCGGGCCGTGCTGCGGGCTGCGGAGTCGAGGCGGG
>CAXBDI010000169.1:0-5345 GCA_963974445.1 uncultured Alphaproteobacteria bacterium | reverse complement strand
GATGCCAAGCCAAGACGTCCCAGGCTAAACATAAGATATCAGAGCTGGATCGGCAAAAATCTGCCAGTTTGCGCTTTTCTACAAGTTCATCCGAACCGGAAAGGCGTCCTTATGCCCGATTGGCGACCGCGTTCGCCGAGCGCGACTTGTGCCGCGCAGACACGCGACCTATGTTGCGGCACAATGGAGCTTTTTCGCCGTCATCTTTTTTGCCTACTGCGGCCCTTGCTGCTCGCTATGCTGGTCATTGCGGGGCCGATGGTTTCTAGCGGCCAAACAGGGTCCTTTTCCGCAGCTACTGAAGCCGCGGACGCCGGTTTAGTGAGCTTTCAACCTTGCACTGCACCGGAAGGCGTCTTCAATCAGAATGCAGCCTGTCTCTCCGGCAGCAATTGTCTGGTTCAAACTTTGGCAATCGCATTTGATCCACCGAAGGGCTCACCCAATGACACCGTAGGGCCGTTGACAGAAATTCTTTTGCACGGCACGGCGACACGGCCGGATCCAAAGCCTCCTAAACACATCGCCCACATCTAGGCCTGCGGCGCTTCCGCGAAATTTCCGTTTATGTACTGATGCTTGAGTCCCCTGGCGCAGTATGACACCGGGCTTTTCGGCCGGTCTCTTCTGACCGATGAGGATTTTGCGACGCAGGCTCCTACCTCCCATCTTTGCTGCGGCAATACTTTTCAACGATTACCTGCCGACCGACCCAAGGCAGGTTTCCAGGACATATGTGCTAATGACCCCCCTCACCATTCCATTTCCAAACATCGATCCGGTTCTGATCGAGTTCGGTCCTCTCGCCATTCGCTGGTATAGTCTCGCATATATTGCAGGTTTACTTGTTGGATGGTGGTATTGCCTTCGCCTTCTCAAGAACGGTGCTCTATGGAGTCCGGCTGGCCCTCCCGCCACCCGAGATCAAGTGAGCGACCTGCTCACTTGGATCATTGTCGGCGTTATCGTCGGCGGGCGCACCGGCTTTGTTCTCTTCTATAATGCCGAGTATTATTTTGCCAATCCGCTGGACGCCGTTAAGATATGGGAGGGCGGCATGTCTTTCCACGGCGGAATGCTTGGGGTCGTGGTCGCACTTGTCGTCTTCAGTTGGAAGAACAGCATTCCGCTCCTTTCGCTTTCTGACATGATTGCGGCTGTGGTACCGATTGGCCTGTTTTTGGGACGGCTCGCCAACTTCGTGAATGGGGAACTTTACGGCCGCGTGGCAGATGTGCCATGGGCCTTTGTCTTCCCGCACGATCCGAGCCAACTGCCTCGTCACCCAAGCCAACTCTATGAGGCGGCACTGGAAGGGGTGGTTCTTTTCATCGTCCTGCGGTTTCTCACACATCGCGCGAAAGCGTTGCGCTACCCCGGAATTGTGGCGGGAACCATGCTTCTCGGCTATGCGATGGCCCGCATATCCGTCGAGTGGTTTCGAGAGCCGGATACGCAACTGGGGTTTCTTGCCGGAAACTGGCTGACAATGGGCATGGTATTGAGCACACCTATGGGTGTTGCCGGGGCAATACTAATCGTGCTGGGAGTTTCGAAGTTGGGCCCGCAATGCAAAGACCACACGACAGGATAGTAAAGCATACTATCGCGCGGGTTGACTGGAGACAGATGGGTTGGTGTCCGATTACGTTCTCAAGCAGCCTTGGCCAAAAACCGCACTTGGGCACCTTTTGCAGCCTCAAGAACGCTGCGCGCTAGCGCAACCATCTGGGTGAAGCGGCCCCAAGAAGACGAATTACAATCGGATTTAATCGATGGCCCGATCCCGATTGAGAAAATGTTCTCTTCTTCGTGTCGAACAATGCCGGAGTTATCTTCGCCTAAAAGCCGATGATGTGTCCGAACATAGCCGCGCCGTGGTTGCCGAAGATTCCGACGGTCGGCCTAGGGAAGTCGTCGAGGTCACGCTTTGGGTTTCGAATCCTGAGCTTAGCGTCGCTCCACTGCAGCGCCCTGCCCAGCGGTTGCAGACCGGCCGTTGGAGGGTTCCTGATCTCGTGCTTGCACTTCCGGGAGCGTGGCATTTCGAGGTCGACGTCCTGATCTCGGATTTTGCGGGGGAGACGCTCGAGGGTCGGTTCAAGGTGGAAGAAATCAGCACTGAATAGTTTAACACTGCTGCTGATACGTCACGCGGAGTGCCAACCGTCGAACCCATTGCGGTTCACCCTGGAAACACTCCCGCAAACAATCCCATGAACAGCGTGACCAGCGCGGTCGCGCCCAGCACGATCATCAGCGGCGGCGCCAGGGCGGCGCTGTCCTGACCGGCCTCGCGTGGCTGATACATCGGCACCACGATGCGCAGATAGACCGCCAGCGCCAGTACGCTGTTGAGAATGCCGATCACCGCCAGCCACAGATAGCCCGCCTTGATCGCCGCACCGAAGAGCAGCACCTTGCCGACAAAGCCGAAGAGCGGCGGGATGCCCGTCAGGGACAGCAGGAACACCACCATCGCCACGCCGATCACCGGCCGCGCGCGGCCAAAGCCCCGGAAGTCGCCGAGGCTGCGCCCGGCGACCATAATCACCGCGAAGGCGCCGAGATTCATAGCCACATAGGCCGCGCCGAACACGATCACCGAGGGCAGCGCCAGCGAGCCCGGCCCCAGATCCACGATCCCCATCATGAAATAACCCGCCTGCGCCACCGACGAATAGGCCAGCAGGCGCACCACGTTGCTCTGCACCAGCGCCGCAAGATAGCCGAACGTCATCGTCACGGCGGCGATCAGCGCCACCACCATCGGCCAGCCAGTGCCGACCGGCAAATCGCGCAATATCTGCGCGAAGGCGAAGATCGCCGCAACCTTCGTGATCACCGACAGATAGGCGGCAACCGACACCGGCGCGCCGTCATAGGCGTCGGGCGCCCAGAACTGGAACGGCACCAGCGCCGCCTTGTAGCCCAGCCCGATCAGCACTGCGATCAGTCCGGCCAGCGCGATCAGCGTGCTGCCCTCCAGCAGGCCCAGCTCGGAAAAGAGCGTCGAGCCGGTGCCGCCGAACCAAAAGCTCAGCCCGTAGATCATCACCGATCCGGTGACGGACCCGAAGACCAGATATTTCATCGCGGCCTCGGTCGCCGGATCGTCGCGCGGCCAGGCGACCAGCGCGAAGGAGCCCAGCCCGGTCAGCACTACGCCCAGCACCAGCATCATCATGTCGCCGCCACCCGACAGCATGAGCGCTCCCAGCGTCACCAGGCACAGCAGCGCATAGACGCTGCCCTCGCGGTCCTTTCCGGCGATCTCGGCCCGCGCCATCATCAGGGCCAGCGCGGTGCCGGGCAACAGGATCAGCTTGGCCCAGGCCGACAGCAGGTCGATCCGGTAGGTGCCGCCGAACACGCTGGTATCGGTCTCCAGCAGCGGCAAGGTCAGCGCGGTCGCCAGTCCCAGCCCGATCACCCCGATGCCGAGGGCAAGCCGCGGCGCGCGCAGCATCTCGGACACCAGCATGAGCACGACCGTCATCGCCAGCAGCATTTCCGGAATCAGCAGGGAAAGATCGCGCGCCATCAGAATTGCAGCGCCCGCATCGTTGTATCCATCATGCCCAGCAGCCAGGACGGAGCGACGCCGATCAGTACGATCAGGACCAGCAGCGGCACGATGGCCAGCTTTTCACTGCGGTCCAGATCGGGCATGTCGGCCCATTTCCCGTTCGACTCTCCGAGAAAGACCGCTGCGATGGCCCGCAGGTAGAGACCCGCGGTGATCACGATGGCGACGATCGCCACGATGGCCCAGGGCTGGGCGTTCAATGTGGCCAGGAATATCTGGAACTCGGCTGGGAAATGCGCCAGACCCGGCAGTCCGAGCGAGGCGAAGGCCGACAGGATGAACGCCCAGCCCAGCCAGGGCACCTGACCCAGCAAACCGCCGAAGCCGGCCATTTTGCGACTGTGGGCGCGGCTTTGCAACATGCCGACGAGAAAGAACAGCGCCCCGGTGACGATCCCGTGGCTCACCATCTGGAGCGTCGCGCCGTTCAGCGCCACCGCGCGCAGATCGGCGTCGATGGTCAGCGCGGCCACCGCGACGGCCATCACCACATAGCCCATGTGATTGACCGACGTGTAGGCGATCATCTTTTTCAGGTCGGATTGCGCCAGCGCCGCGAAGGCGCCGTAGATCGCGCTGAACACCCCGAAGGCCAGCACCACCTGACCGGCCTGCACAAAGGCCTCGGGCGTCATTTGCAGGGCAAAGCGGATCAGCCCGTAGGTGCCGAATTTCAGCATCACCCCGGCCAGGATCACGCTGCCCACGGTCGGGGCCTGCACGTGGGCGGCGGGAAGCCAGGTGTGCACCGGAAACGCCGGGATCTTGACCGCGAAGGTGAACAGCATCGCGATCAGCGCCAGCATTGCCGTGAGGCCGGTTAGCGGCGGCGTGTCGATCCAGAGCCGCATGTCGAAACTGCCGGTGGCCAAGTATAGCCCGATGATCGCCAGCAACAGCGGCAGCGATCCCAGCAGCGTGTAGATGAAGAACATCAGGCCCGCGCGCTGGCGCTCCTCGTAGCCCCAGCCGACGATCATGAAATACATGCCCACCAGCGAGACTTCGAAAAAGACGTAGAAGAGCAGCGCATCGAGTGCCGCGAAGGTGCCGATTGACGCGGTTTCCAGCATCAGCATTAGCACCACGAAGACCGCCGGACGGTCGGTAATCCGGGCCGCATAGATCGACGACAGGAAGAACAGCAGTGATGTCATCAGGATGAGCGGCAGGCTCAGCCCGTCGATGCCCAGCCGGTAGGCGGCGCCGATCGCCGGGATCCAGGCGATTTCCTCGATCTGCGCGAAGCCGCCGGGCAGCGTGCCTCGCGTCCAGATCGCCAGCGTTACCAGAAAGGTCAGCCCCGTCGTGGCGATGGAAATGCCATGTGCGGTCCGGGCTGACTTTCCCGGCAGTGCCATCAGCAGCAGACCGCCAAGCAGGGGCAGGAAAACGGAGAGGGAGAGGAGGGGCATGGCGGGCTCGTCTTTCTTCAGGAGTATAGCGGTGCCGCAAGCAGCAGCACGACAATGAGGGCGATCCCCATGACGGTCAGGGCGAGTTCGCGGTGGATCAGCCCGCTTTGCAGCAGTCGCAGGCGGCGGCCAGCGGCGACGGTTCGGTAGACAAGGCCGAAAATCAGGACGTCGATGACGTTCTTGTCGGTGTCCTCGGCGCGGTCGCCCAGTCGCAGATTCATCCGCCCGAACGCAAGCGTGCGGGCAAGGATGCGCTGTTCCGCGCGCTCGACCCTCGATGCGCTGCCGAAGCCTACAGCCCGCACGAGCCCCAGCTGGGCGGCCAGCAGGCGTTGCTC
>CAXBDI010000168.1:0-5506 GCA_963974445.1 uncultured Alphaproteobacteria bacterium | reverse complement strand
GCCCGGGCAGTTTCGGGGTTGGCGGCCATCGCCTGCTCCAGCGCGTGTGCCGCGGCTAGCAATTCCTCGTCCATGCCATAGCGCCCGACCATCTGGAAGCCGAACGGCATGCCGTTCTGGTCGACGCCGCAGGGCAGCGCTATGGCCGGATGCGCGCTCATGGTGACGCCGTAAGCGGTGCCCATCCAGGTGTAGTATTTGTCGAACTTCTGGCCGTTCATCTCCATCGGCGCCAAGGTCTCCCAGGGGAAGGGCGACATCGGCGTAATCAGGGTGATGAACAGGTCGAATTCCTCCAGGAACTTGGCATAGCGGCGGTAGTGCGCCGTATGCTCGCCATGCGCCCAGGCGACATCGGCGAGGCTCATGGAGGCGGCAAGCTCATAATTGGCGCGGACGTTCGGGCCGAGCTTCATCTTGTCGGCCTCGTACTGCGCCTTGTAGCGCTGGGCGTAGCCGAGGCCCCGGATCACGTCGAAGGCGCGGTCAAGCCCGCCCGGCTCCGGCGTCGCCTCGTCGCAGGAGCGGAAGAAGCCACGGATCGCCGCGATCTTGCGCTCGAACACCGGCCGGTAGGAATCCTCCACCGGGGCGAAACCCTGGTCGGCGCTGAACGCGACGCGCAGCGAGCCGAGATCGACCTGGGCGAGGTTCAGCACATCCTCCGGAAACAGCCCGCGCGACAGCGGGTCGGCACTGGCCGCACCGACTTGGGAGGACAGCAGCAGGCACATATCCTCGACCGTGCGGCCCATCGCGCCAACCACCGACAGCGGCGACCAGCCAAAGGCCGGCTTGTCGTTCGGCACCACGCCCGGCGTCGCCCGATAGCCGACGACGCCGCACCACGCCGCCGGATTGCGCAGCGAGCCTCCCGTGTCCGAGCCTGTTGCAATCGGCATCATATCGCAGGCCAGCGCCGCCGCCGAGCCGCCGCTGGAGCCGCCCGCGGTCTTGGTCGCATCGAACGGGTTGCCGGTCGCGCCCCAGACCGGGTTACGGGTGTTGGAGCCGGCACCGAATTCCGGCGTATTGGTCTTGCAGAACAGGTTCGCGCCGGCGCCGCGGACCTGACTGACCATGAAGCTATCCTCCGTCGGCACGTCGTCCTTGTGCAGCGGCGAGCCGAGGGTGGTGCGCAGGCCGCCAGTCGCGTCCAGATCCTTCACACCGCAGGGCAGGCCGTGCAGCAGGCCGAGCTCCTCGCCATCCATCACCGCCTGCTCGTCCCGCTTCGCCTGATCGCGGGCGCGGTCGAAATCGGTGGCGCAGATGGCGTTGACCGCCGGGTTGACCGCCTCGATCTGGGCGATGCAGGCGTCGAGCAACTCCACCGGAGATATCTGTTTCGCACCGATGCGACGACGCAGTTCGACGGCGGAGAGCTTGACGAGGTCGTTGGCGGTCATGGACAAATCCTTATAAAGCGAGGCGCAGGCGGCGTTGCCCCAGACTCCAGCCGCTTGCGCACCAAACGTCAACGCCCGATCTCGCGGGTTGGGAAGAGAGGGCCGCTCGACAAGGACGTTGCGTTGCGGTTCCGAAGGGTGCAATCGGCGCTTCCATCCCGCGTCTGCCTCGGGTTAAACTCGCGGCCATGAGCACAGACAATACCCCGCGCCAGCCCCTCGCCCCAGACCGTTCCCGCCCGACGCCGCGGACGGTCGCCGATTTGGGCGGCCTCGCCGATGCCGGCCCCGTCGTCCGCGAAGAATACGACGCTAGCATCAAGGACAAACGCATCGATGCCATGAGCATGCTGCTGCGCCAGGTCGACGACCGCCTGACCTCCGACACCTCCCGCCGTGCGCAGGAGGAGTTGGACGAGGCGCTTTACGACACGCTGCATTATTACGACCGCTGGTTGGAGGCGATGCGCACCAACCTGATCAACCTCGGCTACCTGAGCGCCGAAGAAATCGACGCCCGCGTCGCCGAGATCAAGGCGCGGCAGGGCGAGGGGTGACTCCCCTTCACCCTCCCCCTTGTCCCGGGCTTGCCCCGGGACCCATGCCGGAGACTCTATCGCGGTAAGCGGCCGCTGGATTCGACGCTCAGGCATGGACCCCGGTCAAGCCCGGGGAGAGGGAAGTAGGGGGAATGGCGGCCCACGAATTCCTGTGCGGCCTATCCCTTCCGCACCTGGCTGCGGGCAAGCGCGTCTACCCGCTCGTTTTCGTCGTGGCCGGCGTGGCCTTTGACCCAGTGCCATTCGATCCGATGCTCGCCGAGCGCCCGGTCGAGGCGTTCCCACAAGTCCTGGTTCTTCACCGGTTTCTTGCCGGCAGTGCGCCAACCATTGGCCTTCCAGCGGGGCATCCACTGATTGACGCCGTTCTTCACGTAGGTGCTGTCGGTGACAAGCCGCACATGGCTGGGTCGTTTCAGGGCCTCCAGCCCGGCGATGACGCCCATCAGTTCCATGCGGTTGTTGGTGGTGTCCGGCTCGCCGCCCGCCAACTCCTTCTCGCGGCCGCGATAGCGCAGCAGCGCTGCCCAGCCGCCGGGTCCGGGATTGCCGGAGCACGCGCCGTCGGTGAACAGTTCGACGACCGGTGCCTCCACCGTCTCGCCGCCGCCCTCAGTCGAGGCCATAGGCGCTGGCCCCCGCTATCCCACGATGAAACCGCAGACGTTGCCAGTATTCCAGCGGGTCTTTCGGCGTGACCATCGCGCCCTCCGGGTGGTTCAGCCAGTCGTACAGCCGGGTCAGTAGAAACCGCAGACAGGCGCCGCGCGCCAGCAGCGGCAGCGTATCGCGCTCGGCCAGCGACAATGGCCGGACGCTTTCATAGGCCGACAGCAGCGCCCGCGCCTTCGTCACGTTCAGGCTGTTGTCGCGCTCGAAACACCAGGCGTTCAGGCAGATGGCGATGTCGTAGACGAAGGCGTCGTTGCAGGCGAAGTAGAAGTCGATCAGGCCGGAAAGCTTGTCGCCGATAAAGAACACATTGTCCGGGAACAAGTCCGCATGGATCACGCCCTGCGGCAGGTCATGGGGCCAGTGGGCGGCGAGATCGGCGTACTCCGCTTCCAGATCCTCGCCCAACCCCGGTTTGACCTCGTCGGCGCGGCCGGTGGTGGCATCCAGCAGCCGGCGCCAACCCTGGACCGACAGGCTGTTCGGCCGTTTGATCGCGAAATCTGCCCCGGCCTTGTGAAACCGCGCCAGCGCCCGGCCCAACTCTGCGCAATGGGTGACGTGCGGGCGTTGCGGCGACATGCCTTTCAGGAACGAGATGATCGCCGCCGGCCGGTCGTTCAGGCGGCGAAGCGGCTCGCCGTCCCTGCCGCGCACCGGGATCGGGCAAGGCAGGCCAACGGCGGCCAGATGGTCCATCAGCCCGATAAAAAACGGCAGGTCCGCCGGATCGACCCGCTTTTCATAGAGGGTCAGGATGTAGCGGCCATGCTCTGTTTCCAGGAAAAAGTTCGAGTTCTCCACGCCCTCGGCGATGCCCTTGAACGCAATGACCTCTCCCAGGTCGTAGGCGTCTAGGAACTCCAGCAGATCGTCTTGTTCGACAGGCGTGTAGACCGCCACGGGGGCACCGTTGATCAATAATTGAGCGGGTAATCGCAGCTACTCGCCCGAGGCGCGCGGAAGAGTCAAGCCGGGCGTGTCGCCGCTGCCCATACCGGACCGGCAGCCTTAAGCCACCAGCAGACGAGGCAACTTGAACTCGACATTTTCGATGGCGGTCTCGACCGGCTCGATGGTCAGGGTAAAGCGGGCGGCGAGCGCATCGGTCATCTCGCGCACCAGGTTTTCCGGGGCGGAGGCGCCGGCGGACAGCGCCAGCACCTGTACGCCCTCCAGCCAGCCCCAGTCGATGTCAGCGGCGCGGTCTACCAGCAGAGCCTTTTGGCAGCCGGCCTGGCGCGCGACTTCGACCAAGCGGTTGGAGTTGGAGGAGTTGGGCGAGCCGATCACCAGCAGCGCGTCGGCCTTCGCCGCCGCCGCTTTGACGGCCTGCTGGCGGTTGGTGGTGGCGTAGCAGATATCCTCCTGTTTCGGCCCGTGGATGTCGGGGAAACGCCGCTTGAGGACTGCGATGATCTGGGCGGTGTCGTCGACCGACAGCGTCGTCTGCGTCACATAGGCCAAGCCGTCGGCGGCGGGCGGCGTCACGGTTTCCGCATCGGCGACGGTTTCGATCAGCGTCACCGCACCGGCCGGCACCTGGCCCATGGTGCCCTCGACCTCCGGATGGCCGGCGTGGCCGATCAGCAGCAGGTGGCGGTCCTCGCGGTGGAAGTGCCGCTCTGCCTCGCGGTGCACCTTGCTGACCAGCGGGCAGGTGGCGTCGACATAGACCAGCTTGCGCCGCTCCGCCTCCGCCGGCACCGATTTCGGCACGCCGTGGGCGGAGAAAATCACCGGCGCGTCGTCGGGCACCTGATCCAACTCATCGACGAACACCGCGCCCTTCGCCCGCAGCGATTCGACCACATAGCGGTTGTGGACGATCTCGTGGCGCACATAAACCGGCGGCCCCCATTTCTCCAGGGCCCGCTCGACGATCAGAATGGCGCGCTCCACCCCGGCGCAGAAGCCGCGGGGCGCCGCCAGCAGAAGAGACAGGGCGGGTTTGGTCATCGCCGAACACCTCGTTTGGACGCAGGGTGGGGCCAGCACTTGCCGACGCTGCCGCGACGCCTATGCTGCACCTCCCTCTAGCATGCCCACCCATTGAGAGGCCAATGCCCAAATCCACCGCACCCCGCCGTGCCGCAGATACGCACGCTCGCCGACGGTATGTAAGCCGCGCCTGCCTCGGGATGGCCGCCGTCCTGCTGCTGAGTGGTTGCAGCCTGATCCGGGGGCCGGAACCGCAACCGGTGTCTTGCCCCACCACCGGCATGCTACGCGAGGGCGCCAGCCTGACCCGCTACAAGCCGAACAGTGTGCACGATCTGACCAATGTCCAGCTATCGGCAAACATCGTCGATGTCAGCGCGAATTGCGTGTTCGTGCCGGAGCCACGTCAGGTCGATATGGCGCTGGGTCTGCGCATCATCGCCGAACGAGGTGCCGCAGCACCCGCGGGCGAGCAGCAATTCGCCTATATCGTCGCCGTGACAACGCCAGACCAGCGCTTTCTGTCCCGCCAGGTCTACCGCCTTGCGGCGACCTTCCCCGGCAATGCGCGCCGGGCTGGGTTCGAGGAGGTGCTGAACTTGAACTTCCCGCTGAAAGAGGGCCAAACGGCCGCCGACTTCCGCGTCTATGTCAGCCTGCAGCTTCAGCCGGATGAGTTGAACGACAACCTGCAGGCCCGCTGAGATTAGGCGAGTGGCAGCCGCGACCGGACTCGAACCGGTACCCCCGCACGCGCGACAGAGCTGGATGGCTGGGAGCACCTGTTTGGCTCCCGGAATTCTGCTGGAAGGAAACCGTCAAGCCATCAAATTCGGCTTCTCAATGACTTCCGGCACAATTGAAAAAATTGGAGCGGGTGATCGGGATCGAACCGACGACATTCAGCTTGGGAAGCTGACGTTC
>CAXBDI010000167.1:0-5573 GCA_963974445.1 uncultured Alphaproteobacteria bacterium | reverse complement strand
CCTTCATCGCCTGCATCCACAGGCCCCGCAGGCCGAGGAACGCGGTGTCCGGCGTTTCCGCCAATTTGGTGAAGTAGCGATGGGCGGCCTGGTCGTCGCCCTCCAACTGCGCCGTCTGCGCGGCCAGCAGCGTGGCGAGCGGTTGGTGCGGCACCAGTTGCGAGGCGCGCTTCGATTGTTTCCGCGCCTCCTCCCGGTCGCCCGCGGCGATGGCGACCATGCCGAGCGAGATGGCCTGCTGGCCCTTCTCCCGCCTGGCTCGGCTATATCGGCTGGCGGCCATCCAGGGCGCGCGTACCAGCCAGCTCAGCAGCCAGACAACCAGGACAATTGCCAGCACCAGCAGCGCCAGCATGCCGATGGCCCAGGCGACAGACTCGTTGATTTGCAGTCCTTGCCACTGAATGGCGATGGTTCCCGGATGCTCCAGCAGCCAGTTCGCCACGAAGATGATCGCGCCGAAAACAACGAAAAGGAAAATTGCGCGGATCATTGCGGGGCCTCGCTGATGGCGGCAAGCACGGATTTATCCCACGCCGCGATAGCGGCGGCGGCATTGCGGCGCGCGGTCAACGCCTTTCGCCATTCCACTATAGCAGGCACCTGTTCGGCAATGGCGGCAACCGCAGCATCTGCTGCGTCCAGGTCGCCTTTGGCCAATGCTTGCTGTGCCTGGTACAAGGCGGTGGCGACGGGATCGGCGCCAAGCG
The DNA here is from genome assembly GCA_963974445.1 of uncultured Alphaproteobacteria bacterium. Taxonomy (GTDB): domain Bacteria; phylum Pseudomonadota; class Alphaproteobacteria; order Bin95; family Bin95; genus JACKII01. The sequence continues at coordinate 4,863 of CAXBDI010000167.1, read as the reverse complement.
GCGGACCGTCGCCGACCCGTACGCCGCGCAGCAGCGATCCGACGGCGCTATCGACCCATTCGCTGCCGCTTTCGACCGGGCTGGCGTTCGGGCGAGTGGCCGCGATGCGCTGCAGGCGTTGGCCCAGTTCGGCGATGGTCGGGATGCCCGTATCGGCATAGTCGGTCCACTGGGCGTCGCTCTGCGAAGGCGCTGCTGCCGGCAGGCTTTGCTGTACGCGGGCCAGCGGGGCGGCGAAGGGAGCGCCGGCATCCACGAGCCGCCGCAATTCCGCCAAACCAACCAACTGTTCTGCGACGCGCGCCGGCTGGGCCTCTTTCATCCAAGCCTCGATGGCAGACAGCCGCTCGGTCATGGCGGCAGTTGTCGTTTTCAGCGTTTCGATGTTTGCCGCCAGCGTTCGCCCCTCTTCGGCCCGCTGAGAGGTCAGGGCATCGAGGCTGGAGCGTGCCGCCGCCGCCTGATCGGCGACCGCCTGCAATGCGGCGGCCTGCCGGTCCAGTCGCTGGCCCGCGGAGGCTTCGAGGTCTGCAATGCGCTGCGTGAGTGCCTCGACCGCCTCGGTGGCGGCGTTACGTTCCGAATCAAGCCGCTCAGCCTGCGCACTAAGGCGCGCGTCGACGGTCGTAACGCGTTGGGCCACCTGCTCGCCCAGCGCGGTGACGCTCGTGGCCAGTTCGGAGGCGCGCTTCGTCAGGTCCGCGACGTTCGCCTGCAATTGGTCGACGATGGCCGGGTCCGCAAAGGCAGGGGTCTTAGCGAGGCCGCCGACCTCCGCCGACAGTTGAGTCAGGCGAGCGCTTTGCGCCACGCGGTCGGTGGCGCCGGGGTCCCAGTCGCGCACTTGCTGATACAGCCAGAGGAAACCGACGCCGAATACCACGACCACAGCGATGATGGCCAACCAAATACGTGTCTGCGACTGCGCTGGCTTTGGCGTCGGCTCTTCTTGCTCGGACGTTGGTTCTGGCACCGGCTCTTGCTCTGGCGCTGGTTCAGCCGCAGGCTCTGCCGATGGTTTGTCGGTTTCGTCAGTCGATGAGGGGGAAGAACTGGTCATTGCCTCTTCTCAGGTAGGCTGCGGGACACCGGCGGCGGCCGATGCAATGGCGGTCTCGGTCGATAGCGGCCGCGAAGCGATCCGGCGGCCGATCAATCGATAGGCCAGACGGTCCGCCTGCGGTGCCGGTGCGCCCCAGGCAAGCCGCCAGCCGGAAGCGCGGAGCCGGGCCGCGATGCGTTGGCTCAGACACAGCGTTTCGATCCGCCGGGCCTGGTACAGGATACCAGCGTGTCGGCACGCCGCAACAAACGCTGCTGCCGCACGGGCAGAATAGACAATCATAGTGCCGACTTCGCCCCGTGCGATTGCGCGGCGGATGGCGGGTGGCAGCCGGTCAATCGGATGAGCAATGTAGGCTTCGGCGATGCGAAGGTCAAAGCCCGAGAGCATCCGCGCCAGGTCGCGGGCGGTATCGCGGCCGGCGCGGTAGACTAGCAGCCCGCAGTCCGGTGCACAGGACTGCCGCACCGCGGCTGCCATGTCCTGTGCGTTGCGGGCGGTTCTGACATCGGTGAAGCCGGCGGCGACCGCGGCGCTTGCCGCCGCAGAGCCTACGGCGAAAACCGGTAAGCCCTCCAGAATCGCCGTTCTATCGAGGCCGGTAAATGCGTTCGCGCTGGTGGCCAGCAACGCCTGCACGCCATCCCAGTGCTGCGCGTCTGTAATGATGGTCGGCTCTACCCTCAGCAATGACAGTTTTAACATCGGTATGCGACGCGCCCGAAGCGCTTGTTGCAGCGGTGAGTGGGGATCGATCGGTCTGGTGATCAGCACGGAGCGGCGCGCACCGATGGCTCGCGTTTCCCTAACAGGTTTGGCGCGGAGCGGTCGCCTCCGGTCTATTTGCCGGACGGTCCTATAAGCAGGTCGGGATCGCATTGGCGGCTGAGGTCGGCCCCTAGGTTTCGTCCAAGTCCAGTTCCCTCCGCCCATGTGCCCGACCCCTCCACCTGCCATACCGCAGAGCCGTCGGGGCGCAACACGCGAGCGCGGATTTGCAGGCGGCCACGGATCTCTGCCTCGGCCAGTACCGCAATCGGGGTATGGCACGATCCGCCCAATTCGGCCAGCACGGCCCTTTCGGCGCGAACCTCTGCCGCAGCGGCGGGATCGTTCATCATGCAGAGCAGCGCCAGCGCAATCATGTCGTCGGCGCGGCACTGCACCGCGATGGCGCCCTGACCCGCCGCCGGCAGCATCTCCGCCGGGTCGAGCAGGGCGTCGATGTATTCGGCCTTGCCGAGGCGATTGAGCCCGGCTGCGGCGAGGAACGTCGCCTGCACCTCGCCCGCCGCCAGTTTGGCCAGCCGGGTCTCGACATTGCCGCGCATCAACTGCACCCGGACATCGGGCCGCACCCGCAGCAGTTGCGACTGCCGCCGCAGGGAGGCGGTGCCGACAATGGCGCCTTGCGGCAGGTCGCCAAGCGAGCCACACCCTGGCGCGATCAGCGCATCACGCACGTCTTCGCGCGGCAGAATCGCGCCGATGACCGTCCCCGGCGCCAGTTCCGTCTCCAGATCCTTGGCGCTGTGCACCGCCATATCGATCTCGCCATCGACCAGCGCGCGTTCGATCTCTTTGGTGAATAGGGCCTTGCCACCGATATCGGCCAACCGGCGGTCCTGAATCTTGTCGCCGGAAGTGCGGATAATCGCGAGTTGCGGCGCGTCGCCTTCGACCAGCCGCGGGTCCGTGCGCGTGAGTAAGGCCGCAACACTGCGCGCCTGGATCAGTGCCAAGGGACTGCCCCTTGTCCCGATGCGAAGAGGTGGCCGTTCGGACGTCATAAGATTACCTGTATACAAGAGTCTTGCCGGCGCAAGCATCTCTTCCCGCCAGAGCGAGGACCTATGCAGAATTTAGCGGCCGAACAGTGCGTGTTGGGCATCGAAACAAGCTGCGATGAAACCGCGGTCGCTTGCGTGCGCGGCGATGGGACAATCATCGGTGAAGCGATCCATAGCCAATTGGTCGAACACGCCCCGTTTGGCGGCGTTGTTCCGGAAATAGCAGCCAGGGCACACTTGCATAAATTGCGACCATTGGTAGAGGAAATTTTAACCAATCCGCAAATTTCCACTGAGGGCCTATCTGCGGTTGCGGCAACCACGGGGCCGGGCCTGATCGGCGGCGTGATCGTCGGGGCGACAATGGCCAAGGCTCTGGCGCTGGCATGGGACAAACCATTCATCGCGGTCAACCACCTGGAGGCGCACGCGCTGTCTGCGCGGCTATCGGACGGGGTGGCCTTTCCCTACCTGCTGCTGTTGGTGTCCGGCGGCCATTGCCAACTGGTCGCCGTCGCAGGCGTTGGCAACTACGCAGTCTACGGCACGACCATCGACGACGCCCTCGGCGAGGCCTTCGACAAGACCGCGCGCCTGCTGGGGCTCGGGCAGCCGGGCGGCCCCGCGGTCGAGCGTTTGGCGAAGGGCGGCGATCCGCGCCGCTACCCCCTGCCGCGGCCACTGTTGGGACGGTCCGGGTGCGATTTTTCGTTCGCCGGGCTGAAGACGGCGGTGCGCCAGGCCGTGCAGGCGATGCCGCCGGGCGATGCCGCCGACCGGGCCGCCGCCGATCTCTGCGCCAGTTTTCAGGCCGCCTGCGCCGACGTCCTGGCCGACCGCTGCCGCCGGGCCATGGAGCGCTTCGCCGATGAGTTCGGCGCGTGCCGGCATTTGGTGGTTGCAGGCGGAGTCGCCGCCAACCAGGCGCTGCGGACCCGCTTGACCGAGGTGGCGCAGGCTCAGGGGGCAGAGCTAGTCGCTCCGCCGGCGGCACTCTGTACCGACAACGCCGCCATGGTTGCCTGGGCCGGGCTGGAGCGCTTCAGGCTCGGCCAGCAGGACGGCCTTGATGCCCCGGTGCGCCCCCGCTGGCCGCTGGATGCGCCGGATATGCGGCTTGTAGTGGGGTAGGGAGTGTTAAAGAGGAAGTTTCCTAGCGGTGTATTATCGGTCGCAATTCCGTTTCGGTGGATCGGCGCGCCGCGTGTCCAGACGCCAGCGAACGCATCCTCATAATCGCCAGGAGAACGGCATATCGGCGGCAAGCGCTCGCCCGATCATGGCAAGCGCAATGGCCGGCTTCGTTACAAAGCGGTACAGCGCGACACTCGGGATGAGAGCCGCATTGCCATGCCTGAGAGGCTGTCACGCGGGAGAGACTCTCAGGCATGGATCCCAGGTCAAGCCCGGGACAGGTGAAGCAAGTTGCTCGGCAGCCGGTTTAGTACAGAATACGGGCGCCGACCACGATGGAGACGGTTCCAGCCTCCCTTCCTTCGGCACGGGCCAGGTTAGCGGTTCCGCCAAAGCTGCGTTCGTAGTTGACGCCGACATAGGGCGAGAACAGCCGATCGACTACATCGTAGTGGAGCCGGGCGCCGACCTCCATGGTGGGGCCGAACCCGCTCAAGCCGACCGCCTCGTCATCGACCATCGGCAGGTTAACTTCGATGCTGGGCACCAGGAAGATGCGGTTGGTAAACAGCACCTGATACTCTGCTTCGAAGCGGACCTGCGGTTTGTCGGAGACAAATAATTCAAGGTCGATCTCAAACCACTGCGGCGCCAGACCGCGCAATGCAATGACACCGGAAAAGCGGTCCGGCCCCACTGGCGTAGCGGCCCGTACGCCAGCCACGGCGTAGAAGAAAGTGGAGATCGGCACTTGCAGCCGGATTTGGTTCTCCAGCGTTTCGAAGGCGTCTTCCTCCAACGCATACTCCCCCTGGCTGCGCCAGACGAGCTTGATCTCGTCGTTGCCGTAGAGGGCGTCGAAATCCCAGACCGCCG
>CAXBDI010000166.1:0-5688 GCA_963974445.1 uncultured Alphaproteobacteria bacterium | reverse complement strand
CCTCAAAGGCAAGCCCATGCTGCAGACGATTTGACAGGGGGCTGAGCAGTTACGATTTGGAAATATGCTTTGCCCTACATGATTTAAGAAGGCTTCGTAGGCGAATGCGGTCATCGTCGCGCAAGTCAGATTCAGATAGCCATAACCATCGACTTCTGACTTAGCGAGATCATGGATAACTTCGGAGGCCCTCCAAATTTCCGAGTACGCGACAAATTCTTTTGACACCTTAATTTCATAAGAGCCGGAATCACCTTTTTCATCGTCGTTATTCCCAACATTCTTTGATGATTTTACCATATCCAGCTCCATGAATTGGTGTTCGCCCCAAGGCTCTACCATGTATCCACCCACGCATGCTTCTTGCCATCCCGCGGTTTCGGTTTTGGTGAGGAGCGCAGTCCGGCCAGTACCCAGTCGCGCGTGTCCGCCGGGTCGATGACGTTGTCGATCTCGAAATTGGTGGCGGCCGAAAGCGCCTTGCCCTGCTCGTACATGGCCGCGACCTTATCCTCATAGACCCGCCGCCGCTCCTCCGGGTCGTCGATCGCGGCCAGTTCGTTGCGGTAGCCGAGCTTGACCGCGCCCTCCAACCCCATGCCACCGAATTCCGCGGTCGGCCAGGCGACCGAGAACCAGGGCGCGTGGAAGCTGCCGCCGGCCATGCCTTGCGCGCCGAGGCCGTAGCTCTTGCGCAGTGAGACCGTGAAGAAGGGTACGCTCATGTTGGCGCCGATGACGAAGACGCGGCAGCAATGGCGCACCAGCGCGGTCTTCTCGTGCTCCGGCCCGACCATGTTGCCGGGGGTATCGACCAAGAACAGCACCGGGATATCGAAGGCGTCGCAGAGTTGTAGGAAGCGCGCCGCCTTGTCCGCGGCCGGCGAATCGATGGCGCCGCCCAAATGCTTCGGATTGTTGGCGACGATGCCGATGGGCCGGCCCTCGATCCGGGCGAAGCTGGTAATCATGCCGAGGCCGAAACCCTTGCGCAGTTCCAACATCGAGTCCGTGTCGGCCAGCGTCTCAATCACGTCGCGCATCTCATAGACGCGCAGGCGGTTTTCCGGCACGACGCGGCGCAACGGGCGCTGATCGGCAACCTCCCATTCGGCCAAAGGCCCTTGGAAGTATGAGAGGTATTGCTTGGCGACGGCCACCGCCTCCGCCTCATCCTCGACGGCGATATCGACGACGCCGTTGGCGGTCTGCACATCGAGCGGCCCAACCTCGTCCGGCGTATAGACGCCGAGGCCGCCACCCTCGATCATCGCCGGCCCGCCCATGCCGATGTTCGAGCCCTTGGTGGCGATCACCACGTCGCAGCAGCCGAGCAGCACCGCATTGCCGGCAAAGCAGCGGCCTGACGTGATGCCGACCAGCGGCACCAGGCCGGAAAGCTTTGCGAACAGGTTGAAGGCCGGGATGTGCAGATCGGCGGAAAAAACCTTGTCCGTGTCGCCGGGCCGGCCGCCGCCGCCCTCGGCGAACAGCACCAACGGCAGGCGCATCTCGGCAGCCAGCGCGAACATGCGGTCTTTTTTATGGTGGTTGTTGAACCCTTGGGTTCCGGCCAAAACGGTGTAGTCGTAGCTCATCACCAGGGCGCGGGCGTGTTCGTCGTCGAAGCGGTCGCCGTTGATGCGGGCGAGGCCGGCGATCAGGCCGTCGGCGGGGGTGCGGTCAATCAGCTCCTCCAGAGAAGCGCGCGCCTGCCGCGCCGCCACCTGAAACGCGCCGTATTCGTGGAAGGAGCCCTCGTCCACCAAATCGGCGATGTTCTCCCGCGCCGTGCGCTGGCCGGTCTTCAGGCGGCGGGCGACGGCATCGGGCCGCATTTCGTCCAGGGTTTTGGCCCGGCGCGCCTCGACCTCGGCCAGGTCCGGCCGGATGTGGTCGAGATCGATCTCCGCTTCATCTGCCGCCGCATCGGCGGCGACGTCCGCCGGTTCGATAAAGGCGAGCACATCGTCTTCGAACACAGTCTCCCCCGGCTCGACCGAGATCTGCCGCAAGATGCCGCTGATTGGCGCGGCGATCACATGCTCCATCTTCATCGCCGCCATGATCAGCAGTTGCTGACCGGCGATCACGGTATCGCCCTCCGCCTTGGCGAGCGAGACCACCGTGCCTTGCATCGGCGCGCGTACCGCCTCCGCGCCCTCCGGGCCGGCGACGTTTGAGGCCGGCCGAGCCGCGCCATGGTCGCGCGCCGCCGCCAGCGCTTCGCGGCCATGCACCAGAACGGCAAGCGGGTCGTTCGCATCGATTCTGGCGCCGGCCCGCCGCGTTTCGCCCCGCTGCGCCGGCGATACCACATAGAGCGGTGAGGCTGCGGGTTCCGCCAGCAGGGTTTCGATATTCTCCTCGATGTAACGGGTGTAGGTGGCGCCGGCCTGGACGGCCTCCTGCGCCAACACGCTCTGCAGGAAGCCCAGGTTTGTCGCGACACCGGCGATGCGGAAGCGGCGCAAGGCCCGCTGCGTGCGCCGCACGGCTTCGGCGAAACCGCCGGTGGGCGCGTGCACGATCACCTTGGCCAGCAGCGAGTCGAAGCGCGGGTTGGTGCGATAGCCGGTATAGCCGTAATGATCGACGCGCACGCCAGGCCCAGCCGGTGGATCGAAAGCGGTTAGCGTGCCGCCCGCCGGCCTTGCCGTCGCATCCGGCTGCATCGTTTCCATGTAGACCCGGGCCTGGATCGCATAGCCCTGCGGCTGCGGCGGTGCAGTCGGGTTCAGGCCGAGCGACGCCAGCGTCTTGCCCTGAGCGACCAGCAACTGAATCTGCACCAGGTCTAGGCCGGTGACGCACTCGGTCACCGTATGCTCCACTTGCAGGCGGGCGTTGCACTCCAGGAAGGCGATGACGGGCTCGTCCGGGTCGTCCGGCGCGCCGTTGGTATCGACCAGAAACTCGAACGTGCCGAGCCCCTTATAGGCTGAGGCTGCCGCCAGTTCGCACGCGGCGTTGTGCAAGCGGCTGCGGATGTCATCCGCCAGATTTGGCGCCGGCGTGATTTCGATGATTTTCTGGTGCTGGCGTTGCAGGGAGCAATCGCGCTCGCCCAACGCGATAGCCGCACCGGTGCCATCGCCGGCCACCTGCACCTCGATATGCCGGGCGTGCGGCAGGTATTGCTCGATAAAGACGTCGGAGCGGCCAAAGGCGGCCCGCGCCTCCGACTGGCTGCGTTCGAAGGCTTCGGCCAGGTCTTCTTCGTTGTGCACCAACCGCATGCCGCGGCCGCCACCACCGGCCACCGCCTTCAGCATCGCCGATGTGCCGGCCTCCAGATCGGTGAAGAACGCTTGGGCCACGTCCAGCAAGGTCGGCCCGTCGGTGCCGGGCAGCAGCGGTACGCCATGCTCCGCCGCCAACTCGCGCGCCGCCACCTTGTCGCCGAACAGGTCGAGCGTTTCCGACGATGGGCCGACGAAGGTCAAGCCAGCCGCCTCGCAAGCCCGGGCGAAATCGCCGTTCTCCGCCAGAAAGCCATAGCCGGGATGCACCGCGTCGGCCCCGGCCTCAAGCGCTGCTGCAACGACCTGGGCGATATCCAAATAGGCGGATGGGCCGTTGCCCTCCAGCGGCACGGCGCGGTCGACGGCGCGCGTGTGCAGGCTGTCGGCGTCGTCCTCGCTGTAGACGCCCACCGTTTCCAGCCCCATATCGGCGGCGGTCTGAGCGATACGAATGGCGATTTCGCCGCGATTGGCGATCAACAGGCGCTGCATGGGTGTGACTCTGACTTTACGGGTCCGGGAAACCGCCAGCCTAGCAACCCGAATGCCCAACCGCGAGCGTCATCGTTACCGCGCGGCATCTCATCCTGAGTAGCGGCGCGAGGCCCGTATCGAAGGGTGACGACAGGCCTCGTGCGGCGTCAGTCCAACAGAAATTCCCGGTAGCCGCCAGCGGCGACGTCTTCGGTGATGCGGCGGTATTTGACGGCGCTGCCGTTGTAGCCGAGCACCCGCAGCACGTCGCGGCCGGCGACGTTGCGGTTGACGCCGGTCTGCCAGGATTTCACCTGGCTGGCGAGCAGCGGCGCGGCTGCCGCCTCCACATGCCGGCCCCACTCGGCGACGGCCTCGGGGCGCGGCTCGACGCGGGTCAGATCATGCTCGAACAGGTGCTGCACCAGGCCGGTAATAAAGTCGATGATCTGCTCGCTGTTGCGCGGAATGTTGCCGCGCGCCGTGTGCGGGCCCAGCACCATCAGCATGTTGGGAAAGCCTTCGGCCTGCACGCCCAGATATGTCTGCGGCAGGCCCTCGGCCCAGTCCTCTTTCAGCGAGCGCCCGCTGGGCCCACGGATATCGATGCGGTCGTAGGGGCCGGTGACGCCGTCGAAACCGGTCGCGTAGATGATCAGGTCGAATTCGTGCTCTTTCTCGGTCGTCCGAATGCCTTTCGGCGTGATCCGCTCGATCGGCGTTTCGTTGAGGTCGACCAGCAGCACGTTGTCCTGATTATAGGCCTCGAAATAGCCGCTCTCCAACGGCACCCGCCGTGTGCCGAAGCCGTGGTTTTTCGGGATCAGCTTATCGGCGATCCGCTGGTCCTTCACCCGCGCGCGAATCTTCTTTTCCATGAAGTCGCTGAGCAGCTTGTTGGCGCGTTTGTCGGTCAGCACGTCGGCGAAATTGCCGACCCAGATGCCGAAGCCGGGCTCGGCATAGCGTTGCTCCCAAAACGCCTCGCGCTCTTCGGCGGAGACCTCCAGCGCTTTGCGCGGGTCCGGATTGTGGATGAAGCAGGTCAGCGTCTCGCGGCAGCGCTGATAGATCTCCGGATAGCGCGCCTTGATCGCCTGCTGCTCCTCCGGCGTGATCTCAGCATTGTGCAGCGGTGCGGCCCAGTTGGGGTTGCGTTGGAACACGGTCAGATGTTTCACGGTCTTTGCGATCTCTGTGATCGCCTGGATCGCCGTCGCACCGGTGCCGATAATGCCAACGCGCTTGCCGGTGAAATCGACCGGCCGCTTCGGCCAGCGCGCGGTGTGGTAGGCGGGGCCTTCGAACGAGCTCACCCCCTCGATCACGGGCATGGTGAAGGCCGAGAGCGGGCCCAACGCCGGGATGAAGACTCGGGCGCTGTACTGCTCGCCGCTCTCCAGCGTCAGCAGCCAGCGCCGCTCCTCTTCCTGCCAATAGGCGGCGGTGACTTGGCTGTTAAACCGGATGTCGCGGCGAAAATCGAACTTGTCGGCGGCGTATTCGATGTAAGCGAGGGTGTCCGGCTGGGCCGAGAAGTGCTCGCGCCAGTTCCACTCCTGCAGCAACTCCTCGGAAAACGCGAAGCCGTAGGACCAGCTTTCACTGTCGAAGCGCGCGCCCGGATAGCGGTTCCAGTACCAGGTGCCGCCGACATCGCTGCCCGCCTCCAACACCAGAACCTTCAGGCCGAGTTCGCGCAGCCGGTGCAATTGGTAGAGGCCGGATATGCCGGCGCCGATGATGATGACGTCGAAGTCCGGCGGCGACACCGCCACCGCTGCTTCGGTGTGTGCTTGAGCTTCGGCCATGCTGTTCCATCCGCTATCGGAGCCGCCCATGACGCCAGGCCAAGCCGAGCGTCACCTGCTCGCGCAGCAGCCACGCGCCAAACGCCATGGTAACCAGGAAGCTGACCACAGTACACGACGCTGTTGCGGTGAGGGTTGAGATGGATTCGAATTTGAAG
>CAXBDI010000165.1:0-5838 GCA_963974445.1 uncultured Alphaproteobacteria bacterium | reverse complement strand
TTGCACGACCGCGCGCTTCGAGGAGTAGGCATAGCAGGAGTTCAGCGGCGGCCCGTGTTTCAGCGCCTCGGCTTCACTATCGCCGGCCAGGCGCCGCTCGTATTCACGATACGGAATAACGGTCTGAAATGCGGTCGTGCCCAGCGGGTAGAGCAATTCCAGGATATGGGTACAGCCCTGGTCGCGGCCATAGACGTCCTTGACCTTGCGCATATAGCCGGGGCCGATGCGGATGCCGACCAGCCGCTTGAAATTCAAAGCCGCCAATGGACAAATCGCATAGGGCGTCTTGCGGCTGAACGCTTCGGCCTCGACGATTGTCAGGCGGTCATCGACCGTGATGCGGACCAGCATGTCGTGGATCGGATCGCCCGGCTCGACCGTGCCGCGATAATGATTGTCGAATGGGTAGGCCTTGGTATCGGTCACCCGCCCCTCGATATCGAACAGGCCGTCAGGGCGGATAAATCCCTGGCATTCGACCCGGCGGGTATGCAGAGGCCGACGGCCCGGTGTCGGCGGGCTGATATCGGTGCGAAGATCGGTCATCGGGATCGGTCTCGTCTATGGTGCGATGCAGCAATTGCCGCTTGTCATAGCGACGTTGACTGTTGGTTTGCAAGGGCAGAGGGGCATCGGGCGCTAACCGCAGCGCGACTCGACCGCCTGGAGAACGGGCGAATCGCGTGCCGGCGCGCTGCATAACTTACCCGAAGCGGAACGGAAATCGACGAATATTGCCGCAGCGCCACACACTGGCAGGCGACCCCGGCAGGATGGCGAAGCCCTTGCATTCTGCGGACGCCGGCAGCCCTTCCCGCCAACCTCAAGGGCAGCGATACCGGCGGGCCGTGGCATCCTGCCGAAAAGTTGGCCTTTCATCACGGCTAACAATGGTTATATGCCTGCTTTGTTTCAGGGTTCCGGCTTCATAATGCAGATCAATGGTCATTGCTCTGGTGAAATTCGGCCTTGTGTCTGCTGGAAGGAGGCGTGAACGTGCTTGATCCGATCCAACGACTGCGTCCGCGGTTTGTTTCTAGCGACGACCCGGTGTTCTTGCTACGCTGGTTGATGCACCCGACCCGTGTCGGCGCGATTACACCCAGCGGCCGGGCGTTGTCGAAAGCGATGGTGCGGCCGGTCGACTGGTCCAAGCCAGGCCATGTCATCGAGCTTGGCGCCGGCATGGGCGCCTTCACACGGGTGCTGATGGAACGCGCGCCGTCCATCGACCGCCTGCTGGTGGTGGAGCGCGATCCGGTGTTCTTCGCCCGCCTGCAACGACGGATGCCCAGCGCGCCGCTGGCGATGGGTGACGCCGCAGAATTGCCGGCATTGCTGGCCCGTCAGGGCGTCGAGAAGGTGAACGCCATCGTCTCCGGCTTGCCGATCCTCTCGATGTCGCGGGAGATACAGCGCAAAATCGTCATGGGCGCCCTGAATGCCGGCCCGGACCCGGTGTTCGTGCAGTTCACCTACGGCTTCCGCAGCCCGGTGCCAGTGGGCAAGCTGGCGGAATGGGGCGTCAAGGCGGAGCGTTGCGGCTTTGTCGGCATGAATGTGCCGCCCGCCTGGGTCTGGTGCTACCGCAAGGCCTGAGGCTCCTCCGGCGGGTTCGAGGCGTTGGTGTTGGGCATCGACGAGTTGCGCCGGTGATGCGGCGGTGAAATGCGAACCGCACTGATCCGGTTCCCGGCCCGGCGCAGGATGCGGAAGCGGAACCCGAAGAACGAGAATGTCTGCCCGGCGTCGGGAATCAGCCGCGCCTCATAGAGGATCAGGCCAGCGATGGTCGTCGCCTTGTCGTCCGGCAGGTTCCAGTCGAATTGCCGGTTCAGATCGCGGATGGTGACCGTTCCCGCCGCGGTGATCGAGCCATCCGGTTGCAGCCGCACACCTGGGACGGAGATATCGGTTTCGTCGGTAATGTCGCCGACGATCTCCTCCAGAATGTCCTCCAAGGTCACAACGCCCATCAGCACGCCGTACTCGTCGATGACCAGGGCGAAGTGCTCGCGGCGCTTGCGGAACGCCTGCAGCTGATCCCACAGCGTTGTCGTATCCGGAATGAACCAGGGTTCGGCGGCGATTTCCTGCAAGTCGATATGGTTCAGCTCCGTGTCGCTGTTCCGCACCGCCCGCAGCAACGCCTTGGCGTGCAGCACGCCGACGATGTTGTCCGGCTCGTCGCGCCAGAGCGGGATGCGGGTGTAGGGGCTGTTCAGCACGTGCTCGACGATTTCATCGGGCGGCAGGCTGGCATCGACGGCAACCATGCGCGAGCGGTGGGTCATGACGTCATCGACTTCGACCTCCCCCAGTTCCAGCACGCTGCGCAGCATGTGACGCTCGACATGGGTGTCGGGATTCTCGGAGCGATGGTGCAGGTCGATGGCGCCGCGCAACTCCTCGTTCTGCTCCTCGTCGCTGTAATTCGGATCGTTGGAGATGCCGATCAGCCGCAGGATACCACGTACGATCCACTGTACCGCCAACACAGCCGGAGTCAGAACCCAGACGACCCAGCGCACCACCGGCGCCACCCTGATTGCGGTCTGGTCCGGGTGGGTAATAGCAACGGTCTTCGGCAGCACCTCAGCAAAGATCAGCAGCAGCAGCGTCATGCCCAGTGTCGCAATGGCGACGCCCGCCTGCCCGAACAGCCCGACCAAGACGCTGGTGGCAAGCGATGCCGAGAGGATATTGACCAGATTGTTGCCGAGCAGCAGCGCGCCGAGCAGCGTCTCGTTCTTCTCCCGCAGGCTGCGCACGATACCGGCGCGGCGGTCGCCCTTGCGGGCGCGGTGATGCATGCGTGCCCGGCTGGCCGCGGTCAACGCCGTCTCCGACCCGGAAAAAAATGCCGAGACGCCGATCAGAATGGCGACGGCCAACGCGGAAAGCCAGAGATGCTCGGACATGACGGATCGGGACCGATTCTATTGTGGTGGTTTAACGTGCCGCCGGCTTAGAGCACTGCCGCATCGCTGGCAATGTGCGAGCCGGGTCAGGCATCCGCCAGCAGCGGCTTCAGATCGGTGAAGACTTGGGAGAACATCGCCGCCGTCAGCCGCCGGGTTTGGGTGTTGTAGCGGGAGCAGTGATAACTATCGACCAGGGTCAGGGAGTCGATTTGATGCCGCGCGCCATGCCCAAAGGCGAAGCGGGAGGGCCGCTCGCCGAGCGCCCGCACGACGCTCTCATGAGCGATGCGCCCGAGCGCCAGCACCGCTTTGAGCTTGCCCAAGCCCTGCAATTCGGCAGCGAGGAACGGGCGGCATGCGCCGATTTCTGCCCCCACCGGCTTGTTCTGCGGCGGCAGGCAGCGGACGGCGTTGGTAATGCGGCAATCGATCAATTGCAGACCGTCGTCAGGCCGGGCGGCGTAGGTGCCGCTGGCCAAGCCATGTTCCAGCAATGTCGCATATAGCAAATCGCCCGCGAAATCCCCGGTAAACGGGCGGCCGGTGCGGTTCGCGCCTCTCATTCCCGGCGCCAGGCCGACAATCAGTAGCGACGCATCCGCGGGCCCGAACGAGAGCACCGGCGCGTTAAACCAATCCGGAAACGCCGCCTGCTGCTCAGCCCGAAAAGCCACGAGCCGCGGGCAGAGCGGGCAATCCGGCGGCGGATCAGGTAACGACGGCATCCTCGTCGTCGTCATAATATTCTTCTTCATCCGAATGGCCGGCGGGACGTTGGGGACGGCTGCCGCTGCGCTCCAAAAACGGCTGCAGAGCGGTCAGATCGACAAAGTGATCCGCCTGCCGCCGCAACTCGTCAGCAACCATCGGCGGCTGCGTGCGAATAGTCGAAACAACGGTCACGCGAACGCCGCGCCGCTGCAGTGCCTCGACCAATCGCCGGAAGTCGCCATCGCCAGAGAACAAAACGATGTGATCGCAGTGTTCCGCCATCTCCATAGCATCGATCGCCAATTCGATGTCCATATTGCCCTTGATCTTCCGCCGCCCGGTGGCGTCAGTAAACTCTTTGGTGGGCTTGGTGATCATCGTGAAGCCATTGTAATCCAGCCAATCGATCAGCGGCCGAATGGGCGAATATTCCTGGTCTTCCATCAAAGCGGTGTAATAAAACGCCCGCTTCATGTAAGTGTTTTTACGGAAATATTCCAATAACTTCTTGTAGTCGATATCGAAATTTAAACTGCGCGCGGCAGAGTAGAGATTGGCACCGTCAATAAACAGCGCCGTTCGTTCTTCGGGGTAGTCCTTTACCATGGAATTTCCGATTAAGTTTGATTAAACCTTAGCACATCCGGCATAGTCCGCAGCAACCGCCAACATATTTATAAGCTCGGCGTCTGCGCGCCCCATACGGTATAGATATATACGCTGATAGGCGTTCGCAAGTTCCCAAATTTTTCGCATGCCACTTTTTCGCGCGGATTGCCGCTGGCGCCAGACGAATCGTTGTGACCGGCTCTCGGCAGCGCTATATTGACTGTTTGGAATCGTTGGAGTTGTTTCTGAATGGCGCGCGTTACAGTCGAAGATTGTGTGGAATTGGTCCCGAACCGGTTCGAGTTGGTCGTGCTGGCGGCTCAACGGGCCCGGGAGATTTCGGCCGGCGGCGAACTCACGGTCGATCGTGATCGCGACAAGAACCCAGTAGTATCGTTGAGGGAAATTGCCGAGTCGACCGTCAGCCTCGACGATTTGCGCGAAGGTGTGATTCAGAACCACCAGCGTCAGATGGAGCCGGCATTTGCTGCTGATGACGAACGCGGCCGCCCGGCAGCCATTGCCGGACCCGGCGGCGATGACGACGATCCGCCACCTTCCGAAGAGTTGGACCTGGCGTCCCTCGCCCGAGAGTTGCAGGCGCAGGCTGGCGATTTCCAAAACCGCGACGACTAACCCGCCATGCGGCGCGTGTCGATCGTAGCGTAAGGAAACCCTCTCGCGTGTTACGGCACTCGGATCTGATCGCGACCGTCCTGGAATACGATCCTGACGCCAACGTTGATGGCATTCTGCGCGCCTATCGGTTCGCCGCCGAGTTGCACGGCAGCCAGCAACGCGCCTCGGGCGAGCCGTATATTTCGCACCCGCTGGCAGTTGCCGAAATTCTGGCCAGCAAGCGGCTGGACGCCAACACCATCATCACCGCACTGCTGCACGACACAGTCGAAGACACGACCGCGACGCTGGAAGACGTGAGCAAGCAGTTCGGCGACGAGGTCGCCAACCTGGTCGACGGCGTCACCAAGCTCTCCAAGCTGGAATTACAGCCGGATCAGTCGAAACAGGCGGTCAATTTCCGCAAGCTGGTTGTCGCCATGTCGCGCGATATCCGTGTGCTGTTGGTGAAACTGGCCGACCGGCTGCACAATATGCGCACCCTCGGCTATTTCCGCGACGGCGAAAAACGAATGCGTATCGCCAGCGAAACGATGGACATCTACGCACCGCTGGCCGAACGCATCGGCTTGCAGGATTGGCACGACGCGTTGACCGATATGGCGTTCACCGAACTGCATGCGGAGGCGCGGCGGTCCGTTATTACGCGGCTGAATTACTTGCGCGAGCGTGGCCGCGACCTGGTCGAACGGATCATCCAAGAGTTGGAGGATTTGTTGCAGGCGGAAGGGATCGCCGCCGAGATAGCCGGCCGCGAGAAACTGGCCTATTCGATCTGGGACAAGATGCGGCGCAAGAACGTCGCGTTCGAGCAACTGACCGATATTATGGCCTTCCGCATCATCGTCGACGACACCGCCGATTGCTACCGCGCGCTGGGCATCACCCACAGCAGATACCGGGCGGTTCTGGGGCGGTTCAAGGACTATATCAGCCTGCCGAAAGCCAACGG
>CAXBDI010000164.1:0-6093 GCA_963974445.1 uncultured Alphaproteobacteria bacterium | reverse complement strand
GGCGGCAAGCGCATGGACCTGGTGCTGCGCGGCCCCTCCGAAGACATCCTGCGCACCCAGGGCATCAACTATCTGCCGGTGGTGACCGGCGACGGCATGATCCTGCCGGCGAACGAGTTGGCGACCATCGAGGTCACCTCCGGTCCGACGCAGATCCGGCACGAGGAACGCTTGCGCACCATTACCCTGCAAATCAGCCCGCGCGCCGACCTGCCGTTGGCGCAGGCGATGGAGATGATTCGCGACCAGGTGATCGCACCGCTGGAGGCCGAGGGCCTGCCGCCCGGCATCAAGTTCCAGTTGCGCGGCTCCGCCAGCGAGCTCGCCAAGACCTGGGATCACATGTCGGTCGACCTGATCCTGGCGATTGTCATCGTGTTCCTGGTAATGGCGGTGCTGTTCGAGAGCTTCGTCTACCCCCTCGTGATCCTGCTGTCGGTGCCGGTCGCCGCCGCGGGAGCCGTCGCGGGGCTGGCAATCCTCAACATCTTCACGTTGCAAAACCTGGATATGCTGACGCTGTTGGGCTTCATTATCCTGATCGGCATCGTCGTCAACAACGCCATCCTGTTGGTGCATCAGTCGCTGTTCCACGTGCGGCAGGAGGGGATGTCGCCGCGCGACGGCATTCTGGAGGCGACGCGCAACCGCATCCGGCCGATCTTCATGTCCACCTTGACCAGCGTGTTCGGCATGGCGCCGCTGGTGGCGTTCCCCGGCGCCGGCTCTGAATTGTATCGCGGCCTCGGCAGCGTCGTGCTCGGCGGGCTCAGCCTGTCGGCGGTGCTGACCCTGCTGGTGGTGCCGCCGCTGATGGCCGTGCTGGTCGGCCCGCTGGAGCGGCGGCGGACGGCGAAGCAGGAGGCGTTGGCGGTCAAATCCAGCCCACGCAAGCCGCGCGTCACCCAGCCGGCGGAGTAGCACAGCGATGGCGGAGACCTACGACTTCGCGGTTATCGGCGGCGGCATAGCAGGGGCCTCGGCGGCCTATCGCCTATGCGCCCATGGCTCCGTCGTGCTGCTGGAGGCGGAGAGCCAGCCGGGCTATCACACCACCGGGCGCTCGGCGGCGCTGTTTTCGGAGCGCTATAAAAATCCGCTGATTCGGGGGCTGGCGAAGGCGAGCGGCGCGCTGCTGGCGGCACCGCCGGACGGCTTCGCGCCGGCGCCACTGCTGACGCCGCGCGGCTTGATGATCGTCGGGCGTGAGGACCAGCGGGCCGCGCTGGAGGGGCAGTTTACGGCCGATCAGATTGCCCAGGGCATTGCCGAACCGCTGTCGGTCGAGGATGCATGCAGACTGTGCCCGGTGCTGCGGCCCGACTATATCGATGGCGCCTATCTGGTGCCGGCGGCGCAGGATATCGACGTGAATGGCCTGCATCGGGGCTTCCTCTCTGGCTTTGCGCGGGCCGGCGGGCGGCTGGTCTGCGACGCGCGGGTCACGGGGCTGCGGCGGCAGGGCGACGGCTGGCAGGTGGAGACCGCCGCCGGGAGCTTCGCGGTGGGTGTGGTCGTGAATGCGGCAGGCGCCTGGGCGGATGAGGTCGGGCGGCTGGCGGGCCTCGCACCGCTGGGATTGCAGCCGAAGCGGCGCACTTGCATCACCTTCGACCCGCCGGCGAGCCTCGCGGCGGGGCTGCCGCATTGGCCGATGGTGATGGGCGCTGCCGAGGACTTCTATTTCAAGCCGGAGGCGGGCCGCGTGCTGGCCTCGCCGGCGGACGAAACCGACACGCCGCCGGTCGACGCCCAGGCGGATGAGTTGGATGTCGCCATCGCCGCCGACCGGGTGCAGCGGGCGACCAGCCTGGAGGTTCGGCACATCACCCACCGCTGGGCCGGCCTGCGCTCGTTCTTGGCCGACAAGATGCCGGTGGCGGGGCCGGACCCGGAGGCCGCCAACTTCATCTGGCTGGCGGGGTTGGGCGGCTTCGGCATCATGACGTCGGAGGCGCTGGGCCGGGCCGCCGCGGCGGCGGCTGTGCAAGCCGCACTGCCAGCGGATTTAGCGGACGCCGGGGTGCTTGCCGAGGAGCTTATGCCGGCGCGGCTCGGCGGAAGACCATAGCGCGCTCGCCCTTGTCCCGGGTCAAGCCCGGGGAAAGAGAAAGGGAACGGATCGGCTCAGCCGATCCTGACGTTGTCAATCAGCCGGGTTTGGCCGAGGAAGGCCGCGCCGAATACTCTGGCCGGCTCGCCCGCGGCGAAATCTGGAGAGAGATCGGCCTCGCGTCGCGCCTCCAGATAGTCGATGCGGTCGTAGCCGGCGGCGAGCACGGCGTCGGCGGCTCGGGTGAGTGCCTCGATGCGGTTGGCGCCGCGCGCGATCGCGCTGCCCGCGTCACACAATGCCTGATAGAGCGCCGGTGCGGCTTCCCGTTCGCCGGGCGCGAGGTGGGCGTTGCGGGAGGAGAGCGCCAGCCCATCGGCATCGCGAACTGTCTCGCACGGGTGGATGGTGATCGGAATGTTCAGGTCGGCGACAACCCGTTGCACCACCTTGAGCTGTTGATAGTCCTTCTCACCGAAAAACGCGCCGTCGGCCCTCGATTGCAGGAACAGCTTCGAGCACACCGTGGCGACGCCATCGAAATGCCCGGGGCGAGAGCCGCCGCAAAGGCCGGCGCTGACGCCGCCGACGCTGATATTGGTTGAGAAGCCGTGGGGATAGACCTCCTCCGGGTTCGGGCAATACAGCAGGTCGGCGCCGACGCTGCCGAGCTTGACGGCGTCGCTTTCCTCGGTCCGTGGGTATTTCTCGTAGTCGGCGGGGTCGTTGAACTGCTTCGGATTGACGAACAGGGTGGCGACGGTGCGGGCATAGCGGGCCATCGAGGCCTGCGCCAGGCTGAGGTGGCCGGCGTGCAGCGCGCCCATGGTCGGCACCAGCCCAACCCGTTCGCCCGCGGCATGCCATGCGGCGACTTGGGCTTGCAGTTCAGCCAGGGTGCGGATGATGGGAACCGATGCGCTCACGGCGCTTTCCTGTAACATGGTAGGGTGAGTGCCAGAACCTTAACAAACATTCGCATTCTTTAACATAGCTTGGCGGATGGCTGAGGCGGCAAGCGGGATGGGAAACGTGGTGCCGATCTGCGGATTTTGCAAGCGGAAATCCGGCGTTTCTGGATTGCCACGCCCGCTTCGCGGTCTCGCAATGACGACGGAGAGAATGTTACTTCACTTCATTAATATCAGCTCCCGAGGAAATCTTTGCTCCAGGCGTCGTAGCGGTCGGAGCGGGTGGCGGTGCGCACAAGGTCCTTCGATGGCAGGCCGGTCAGGTCCGATGGCTTTGTGCCGTCACGCAGCGCCTTCAAGGTCGCGTAGACGGCCTGTTGCGCCGCCATGATCGGCTGGTGACCTTGCAGCGCGATGCGGACGCGGCGGGCGGAGAGGTAGTCCAGGTCCTGCAACTCCGGCGTGCCGCCGCCCAGGATTAGCGGCAGGGTGGTCGCCTCGGCGATGGCGTCCACCTCCGCCCGGGTCGAAACGCCGACCATGAACAGGGCGTCGACGCCGCAGGATTCATAGGCTTTGGCGCGCTGGATGCCCTCGTCGAGGCCAGCGATGGCGACGGCGCTGGTGCGGCCGGCGATCACCAGAGAGGGGTCTTCCTTCGCCGCCATGGCCGCCTTCATCTTGCCGATGCCTTCGTCGAGGGAGAGCAGCCGCTGCTTCGCCTCGCCGAAGGGTTGCGGCAGTTCGGTATCCTCGATGGACATGCCGGAAACGCCGGCGGTCTCCAACTCCTGCACCGTGCGCATGACGGACAGCGCGTTGCCATAGCCGTGGTCGGCATCGACCATCAGCGGGATTTCGGCGGCGCGGTTGATGCGCAGGCATTGGGCGGCAAACTCTGTCAGGGTCATGACGATGAGGTCGGGCGCACCGAGGACGGTCAGCGAACCGGTGGAGCCGGCCAGCATGCCGACCTCGAAGCCGATGTGCTGGGCGATCCGCGCCGACATCGGGTCGTAGATGGAACCTGGATGCACGCAGTGGTCGCCTTCAATCACAGCGCGAAAGTTCTGGCGCCGGTCGGTCCAACTGGTCATGCGATGGAGACTTTCGGTTCTGCGTCGAGGCGGCAGACGATGCCTTCCAGCTTCGGATCGGCGGCGGGGTAGTAGTCGAGCACGGCCGGATCGTGGCCGGGAATAATGTGGTCGATGCTGTCGCCGAGGCGTTTCAGCTTGCCCCAGCTCTCGATCATGCTGGCCATGTCGACCAGGATCGGGAAGGGCTTCTTGTCCTTGAAATTCATATAGAAATGCGTCGCGTCGCTGGCGACCATCACATAGCCGCGCCTGGTCTTGACCCGCACCGACTGCATGCCCTTGGCGTGGCCGGAGCAGAGATGCAGGCTGATGCCGGGCGCGATCTGCTGGTCGCCATCATAGAACTCCACCTGTTCCTGATAGACCTTGCGCACCATCTCGCACACGTCCTCTACATGGTAGGGCATGCGCAGCGGCGCGTGGCACATGCACTTGCCGGTCGCCATATGCATCTCGCTTTCCTGCAGGTGCAGGCGGGCGTTCTTGAAGTCGCCGAAGGTGCCGGCGTGGTCGTAGTGCAGGTGGGTGATGATCACGTCCTTGACC
Source organism: uncultured Alphaproteobacteria bacterium (assembly GCA_963974445.1). Classification (GTDB taxonomy): domain Bacteria; phylum Pseudomonadota; class Alphaproteobacteria; order Bin95; family Bin95; genus JACKII01. The sequence goes on along the minus strand of CAXBDI010000164.1, from coordinate 1,483 downwards.
TTGGCCGCGTCGATGCCGAGCAGGTCCAGCCCCTCGCGCGGCAGCCGGTCGATCTTGCGGCCGCGCATTTTGGCGACCTCGTAGTTGAAGCCGGTGTCGATGACGAAGGTGCGCTCGTTGTTGGTGGCGACCCAGATGAAATAGTCCAGGTTCTGGCTGGTGTCGTGCGGGTCGCCGCCGATGAAATTCTCGCTCATCGGCCGGTTGACGACGGAGCCGTATTTGATGGCGTAGAGGTCGTAGGTGTCGTTCATGGTGGCGTCTTCCCTGATGGTGCCTTTGGCGAGGCGTTGATTGTGACAGGCGGGCGGGCCGCTGCCAAAGCGATTTTGCGGTTGGGGTGTTTTGGTGATGCCAGAGCGTTGCCCATCGCCCGTCTTGTCCCGTGCTTGACACGGGACCCATGCCAGAGCCTTTGAATGTCGAGGTGTCCGCCTGAAATAAGCGCTCAGGCATGGACCCCGGGTCAAGCCCGGGGCAAGGTTGGCGGGCTGAATTAGCGGTCGATAGCCGGCTCCGCGGACTCGCAATGACGGCGGGAGAGAGAGCGGGACTCGCAATGACGGCCTCCCGGCTGGATTTGCGAACGTGCGCCCGGTAACATCTTGGTCCGCCATGTAAGGAGGAGACAACCATGCCATTCTTCGAGAAAGGCGACGTCCGCATCCACTATGACGAGACCGGCAGCGGTTTCCCGTTGCTGGTGACGCCGGGCGGCGGGTTGAACTCGCGTATGAGCAACTGGCCGAACGCGGTCTTTAACGCGATGGAGGTATTCAAGGACGATTTCCGCTGTATCACCATGGATCAGCGCAACGCCATCGGCGGCGAGAGCACCGGGCCGCTGGCTGTTGACGACCCTTGGGGCGGCTTCGCGGACGATCAACTCGGGCTGATGGATCACCTGGGCATCACCGAATTCGCCTTCATGGGCTACTGCATCGGCGGCTGCTTCGCCGGCAAGTTGATTGAGCGTGCGCCTGAGCGGGTTGCCGCGGCGGTGTTCTGCCAGACAGTGGGGCACTGGCCGGAAGACCCGGATGTCATGTATCGGTCCGGCCGGGACGGATGGGCGCCGGAACTGCTGGCCCAGCGGCCGGACCTGGACCAGGCGACCATCGAGCAGTACCTGCACAATCTCTATCGGGTGAACCCCGACTTTCTCTACAGCGTCACCCGCGACGTGATCCGCGAGTGTCAGACGCCGATTCTGGTGTTGCCGGACGATGTTCCCGCCCACCCGCACCAGGCATCGGTCGATGTCGCCTCGCTGGCGCCGAATGCGGAGATCACGGTCTTTCCGTGGAAGGAGCCGCCGGAATTGAAGGCGCGGACAATCGAGCGCGTCAGGACGTTCCTGAAGACCCACTGCAGCAACTGAAAGGAGGATCGGATGTCAGAGACGCAGCTTCGCGAAGCCATCGACCTGCTTAACAGGCCGTTGACGAAGTCTGTCCTGGACGAATCGGACTAGGCCTGATTC
>CAXBDI010000163.1:0-6175 GCA_963974445.1 uncultured Alphaproteobacteria bacterium | reverse complement strand
GCGCGCTCCCGCACAATGGCCTCGCAGGTGGGCCGGCCCAGGTTTTTGATCGCGCCCAGGGCGTAGCGGATGGCGCGCGCCGGCTCCTCGCCTTCGCCCGGCACCTGCTCGACCGAGAACGCCTGTTCGGAGTGGTTCACATCCGGCGGCAGCAATTCGATGCCGAGGCGGTCCAGGTCGCGCTTGAACTGCGCCAGCTTGTCGGTATTGCCCATGTCGAGCGTCATCAGCGCCGCCATGAACTCGACCGGATAGTTCGCCTTCAGGTAGGCGGTCTGGTAGGCGATCAGCGCATAGGCGGCGGCGTGGGATTTGTTGAAGCCGTAGCCGGCGAACTTGTCCACCAGCACGAAAATGTCGGAGGCCTGCTGCTCGTCGACGCCGCGCTCGACCGCGCCAGAAACGAAAATGTCGCGCTGGGCATCCATCTCCGACTTGATCTTCTTGCCCATGGCGCGGCGCAGCAGGTCGGCGCCGCCGAGGCTGTAGCCCGCCAGGATCTGGGCGATTTGCATCACCTGCTCCTGGTAGATGATGATGCCGTGGGTTTCCGTCAGCACCGGCTCCAGCAGGGGATGCAGGTAGTCCGGCTTCTCCTGCCCATGCTTGCGGGCGATGTAGGAGGGGATGTTCTCCATCGGGCCGGGGCGGTAGAGCGAGACGACGGCGATGATGTCCTCAAACTCGGTCGGCTTCAGCTTGCGCAGCATGTCGCGCATGCCGCTGCCTTCCAACTGGAACACGCCTGCGGTCTCGCCAGAGCTCAACAGCTGGAACGTGGCCAAGTCGTCGAGCGGCAGCTTCAGTAAGTCGATCTGCTCGCCGCGCTTGGCGATGAACTCGACGGCCTTTTGCAGCACGGTGAGGGTCTTCAGGCCGAGGAAATCGAACTTTACCAGGCCGGCCGTCTCGACATACTTCATATTGAACTGGGTGACCGGCATTTCCGAACGCGGGTCGCGATAGAGTGGCACCAGTTCCTGCAAGGGCCGGTCGCCGATCACAACGCCGGCGGCGTGGGTCGAGGCGTGGCGGTAGAGGCCTTCCAACTGCAATGCGATGTCGATCAGGCGGGCGACGTCCTCATCGCTGGCCCGCGCCTCGCGCAATTGCACCTCGCCGTCGATGGCCTGTTGCAGAGTGACCGGATTGGCCGGATTGTTCGGCACCAGCTTGCAGATGCGATCCACCTGCGGGTAAGGCATGCCAAGCACGCGCCCGACATCGCGCAGGGCGGCGCGGGCTTGGAGCTTTCCGAAAGTGATGATCTGGGCGACCCGGTCCTCGCCATACTTGCGGCGGACGTGGTCGATGACCTCGTCGCGGCGATCCTGGCAGAAGTCGACGTCGAAGTCCGGCATCGACACGCGCTCGGGGTTCAGGAACCGCTCGAACAGCAGGCCCCATTGCAGCGGGTCGAGGTCGGTGATTTGCAGCGCGTAAGCGACAACCGAGCCGGCGCCGGAGCCGCGGCCCGGGCCGACCGGGATGCCTTGGTCCTTGGCCCATTTGATAAACTCGGAGACGATCAGGAAGTAGCCGGGGAAGCCCATCTGGGTGATGACGCCCAGCTCGTATTCCAACCGCTCACGATAGGGCTGGGCGAGCCGGACTTTATCCTCATCGGAGGCATTGGGCGGATAGACATGCGTCTCCAGCCGCTCTTCCAGACCGGCCGCGGCCTGGGCCTGCAATTCCGCCGGTTCGTCGCGACCGGCCTCGGCATTGAAGGCGGGCAGGATCGGCTTGTGCGGCAGGGGCATGTAGGCGCAACGCTGCGCCACGACCAGCGTGTTGGCGAGCGCCTCCGGCAGGTCCTGGAACAGCGCCTGCATTTCTTCCGGCGATTTCAGGTAGTGCTCCGGCGTCAGGCGGCGGCGCTCGTCCTCATCCAGCTTGCGGCCTTGGGCGATGCAGATGAGGGCGTCGTGCGCCTCGTGGTGCTGACGTTCGGGGAAGAACACATCGTTGGTGGCGACCAGCGGCAGGTCGCGGTCGTAGGCGGCCTTCAGGAAGGCCGGCTCCGAACGTTGCTGCGCCGGCAGGCCGTGGCGTTGCAGTTCGACGTAGAGCCGCCCGGGAAACAACGCCTGCAGGCGGTCCAGCAGCCGGTCTGCGGCCTTGTGCTGGCCGGCCAGGATCAGCTTGCCGAGTGGCCCTTCGTGACCGCCGGTGAAGGCAATGAGGCCCTCCGTGCGATGGTCGAGGTCGCCCCAGGTCAGCTTTGGCTCGCCCTCATCGCCGCTTTCCAGGAAGGCCTGGCTGATCAGCGCCATCAGGTTGAGATAGCCGGTCTCGCTTTGGGCATAGGCCGGCAGGTAGGCGACTGACTTGCCGTCCGGCTCCAGCATCGGCAGCAGGGTTCCGACAATCGGCTGCACGCCGGCGTCGGCTGCCGCGAGCGCGAACTCCAGCGCGCCGAACAGGTTGGCGGTGTCGGTGACGGCCACCGCCGGCAGGCCCGCCGCCGCCGTGCGCTGAACGAGGTCTTTCAGGTGCACAGCCCCCTCCGACATGGAGTAGGCGGAGTGCACGCGCAGGTGGATGAAATCAGGCTGGGTCATGGGTCGCATTAATCGCGATTCGACTCGGAAATCGAGATGGCCAGAATGCGAACGCTGCATAAGTCTGTGCGCAGGTCTGTGGCTAACTCAGGAAAGGGTTGTGGAGCGTTGTGCCCTCAATCGTCAGGCCGTGGTGCATATCCTCAGAGTACAGCGTCCCGCACTCAGCAAGAATTGCGCAGGCCCAGATGTTGGCGTCATAGATGTGCAGTTGGTGGCGCTCGGCCAAGGCCATGGCTTTGGCCTGCGATTCGGGAGTGATCGGGAGGATGGTGCAGTGCCGCCGTATTTGTGCGACGACTTGCGCGGCATCGTCCAGTGTCATCCCGGTTTTGCGTAAGGCGATGGCGACAGACTCGTTCAAGACTTGCACGCTCACCATTCCGCCGCCCATAAGCAACGACCGCGCCACGGGCGTTTTTTCCGAGCCCTGGGTAAACGCGTACACGGCAATGTTGGTGTCAAAAAACGCTAGTATCGCCCAGATCCTTCATAGGCGTCGGATCGCTTAAATTTATAGTTCGAGGGAAACAATTTGCCTTCCTTCTGCAACCGTTCGACTAATTCTAGAAATTTTGGCGATGATTTCACGGTGATGGCACTGTCATTCGCGTCCAATACTTCCAAATTATCGCCTTCCTTGAGGTCTAATACTTCGACCAGTTCGGCGGGCAGGCGGATGGCTAGGCTGTTGCCCCATTTGGCGACGCGCATGGCTTGGCTCCTTGGATATACATTACGTCAAATGTATATCATTTGGGCCGTGATTCAAGGCGAGCCTTGGCTCACCAGCTTGCCGCCAGCCGGCTGAGCTTGATCTTCTGCACATAGCCGGCCAGGTCGCCGAGCTTGTCCAGATCGCGCTTCAGCGAGGCTTCCCGGGGCGGAAGATCCGCGCCAAGGGCCTGCACCAGCGCGCCATAGTCAGCCTGGAAAGCGCGGGAGCGGTTGCGGATATCCAGCAGCAGCATCTCTGCCACAGCCGACCCGGGGCCGGCCTCCAGGGCGACGCTTGCCATGGATTTTAGTCCGTTCAGGCTGGCGACGAGCGCGCCGAAGTCGGCTGCCGCGTCGCCCTCCAGCGCCGAGGCCGCCGCCTCTTTCAAGGCATCGAGTTCTGCCGCCATGCCACCGAAACGGCTGCCGAGGTTGACCAGGTCCTCGTGGTCGCGCATCGGCTTGCCGAGCAGGTCATAGCCCTCGCCGAGCGGCCCCAGCACCGCATCTGGCCCGACACGGACACCGTCGAGCTTCAGGCCGCAGTGGGAGGACGGCTTCAGGTAATCGACATTGCCGCCGGGGACGTATGTCAGGCCGTCGGCGCCCTTCGGCACCAGGAAGATGCTATAGCGCTTGACACCGTTCTCGACCGCGGTGATGGCAAGGACGGCGATGACTGTCGCCTGCGGACCCTGGGTCAGGTAGGACTTCTCGCCATAAAGGCGCCAGCCGTCGCCATCCGGCTCCGCCCGCGTGGTGAGGTGCTTGGGGTGGGCCCCGACTTTGGGCTCGGAGATGGAGACCGCCATGCGGACCTCCCCGCGCGCCAGGCGGTGCAGGTAATGCGCCCGCTGCTCGGCATTGCCCAGGCGGCCGATGACGAAGCCGGCGTTGTGCAGGTGCCCCTGCCAGATGCTGCCAACGCCAACGTTGCGGGCGGCGCGGGTGAAGCCCTCCACCGCCGCGACCTGGGTCGCCGGGTCGATGGGCGTGCCGCCGAACTCAGCCGGCGTCGAGAGGGCCAGCAGGTCGTCGGCCGCCATTGCCTGCCATATGCTCTCCGGCAGCGCGTCGAGCGTGTGGATGTCGGTGAGCGGCGCGAGGTGGGTCTCGGCGAAGGCTTTGGCGCGTGCGGGCCAGTCGGTCATTGACGTTTCTCCAATTTGCCAGTTCGAGCCCCAGTATCAGAAACCTTTGGCGTCATTGCGAGACGGCAAAGCCGGCGCGGCAATCCATCTGAGCCAGAACACGAGACAGCCGCAGCGATGTTAAACATCGGTGGGTTGCTTCGTTGCCTGCGGCGCCTCGCAATGACGCCGAGGGACGTGTGAGGCGGCGGCGGCCCTAGATCCGCGCCTCCACCAGATACGGCCCCGGCGTCGCCATGCCTCGCTTCATGGCGTCGGCCAGTTCTTCGCAGGTGGTGGCTGCCTCGCCCGGCACGCCGAAGCCCTTGGCAATCGCCACCCAATCGAGCGGCGGATTGTTGAGTTCCGTCAGCGCCATAGAATTCGGGCCCGGCTGGTTCAGGCCGGCGCGGGTCATCTCGCCGATCAGGATCTGATATTTGCGGTTCGAGCAGATGACGGTGGTCACGTTCGCACCCTCCCGCGCCTGGCTCCAAAAGGCTTGCGGCAGGTATGCGCCGGAGCCGTCGGCTTGCAGGTTCAACACGGGACGGTCCGGGCAGGCGAGAGCCGCGCCGAGCGCCAGGCCTGGCCCCTCGCCTATCGCGCCGCCGCAAAGGCTGATCTGGGTGTGGCGCGGCAGCTTGGTCGACATCGGGCCGTAGAGCCGGCCGGTTGTCACTGCCGTCGGCACGATCACCGCGTTTTCCGGCTGTAGCGCGGTGAAGGTCTGGCAGAGCAGGTCCGGCGTCAGCGTGCCGCTCGGCATTGCCGGGATTTCGGCGCTGGTCACCGACGGCGTCGCGCCGGCGGCGCCGGTGCCCTGCACCAGGCCATCGAGCGCCGAGACCGCATCGCCAACCTGACCGGTCACCAGCACGACTCCGTCGCGGTCGCGCAGATACTGGCTCGGCGCATCGGGCCAGCCAAAGAAGCTGACTGGCAGCTTGGTGCCGATGACGATGACCTGCTCGTAGGAGTCCATCAGCGCCTGCGCCGGCTCCGGCGGGTAGGGCATGCGGATATGGTCGGGCAGGCCGGCGCCGCACTCCATCAGCGAGAATGAGCCCTCGATCACCAGATCGCAGCCATGGGCGGCCTTGAGCTTGGCGGCCAGCATCAGGCCAGCCTCTTTCAGCGCAGTGCCGCCGATCAGCAGCGCGGTTTTCTTGCCGTTCTTCAGCATCGCCGCCGCCTGATCGACCAGCTTGCCATCGACGGCGTCCAGCGGCTCGGGCTTGCCGAGCTTCGGGTCGGCTGAGACCTCCGCCATCTGGTGGTCGTGCGGGAAGCTGAGCGAGGCGATGCGGCCGCGCTGGCCGAGGGCGAAGGTGATGCCATCGACGATGTCCTGGGCGACGGTCTCCGGCCCCTTGGTCTCGCGCACCCAGCCGGAGACGGTGCCGGCGAGGCCGATGATATCCATCGCCAGCGGCGCGTCGGCGTCGTAGTGCCATGTCGAGTGCTGGCCGATGACGTTGAAGATCGGCGCGAAGGCCCGGCGGGCGTTGTGCTGGTTGGCGCAGGAATTGGCGAATCCCGGCCCCAGGTGGGTGATGGTCATCGCCGGTTTGCCGGCCAGCCGGCCGTAGGAGTCAGCGGCGGCGCTGCAAACGTTCTCGTGCAGCGCCAGCACGGGGCGGATGCCCGGCGCGGAATCCATGGCCATCACCATCGGCATTTCGGTCGTGCCGGGGTTGGCGAAACAGATTTCGGTTCCGGCTTGCTTGGCAACGGACATCAGGGCTTCGGCACCGTTCATAT
>CAXBDI010000162.1:0-6305 GCA_963974445.1 uncultured Alphaproteobacteria bacterium | reverse complement strand
TCGAACAGCGCCTCAAATTGCGCCTTCGAAAGCCGCATCACGCCGTCATTGATGGAGAGGGGCAAGCCAATGTTTCGATTAACGGCCGTATGTCTGACAGCGGGCTTCTCGCTATTCCTGGGCGGGTGCTCCTTGCCATCGGCGAGTCTGATGTTGATTTTCTGCGGCCTGCGGTCGTCATTGGTGGATTCCAGGGTGGCAACACGTTCAGTCCAAAATCAAATATGGCAGCCAGAGTGTAATCGCTGGAATGAGCATCACGGACACAAGTGCGGTCACCTGCAGAGCGACAATTGGCACTACGCCCTTATAAATATCGGATAGAGAAACTTCGGTCGGTGCTACACCTTTAAGGAAAAACAACGCGAAGCCGAATGGTGGGGTGAGGAATGATGTTTGCAGATTGATAGCAATAAGAACGGCTATCCACGCCATCATTTGTTCCCTGGTCTCAAATGCATCACCAAAATCAAGCCCGGCTAATATTGGGTAAAAGATCGGCAGGGTGATCAGCGCTATCTCGATCCAATCGATAATGAAGCCGAGGGCGAAAATGACCGCCAGTACGAGCATGAGCATCCCCCATGAATTCAGGCCCGCGGTTTGCATCAGGTCAAAAATCACTCCATCACCGCCAAGAGAGCGGAACGTATAGGAAAAAACCGACGCTCCAATCACGACGAAGAAAACCATCGCCGTCATCCTGACCGTCTGGTGCAACGCGTCGGCAAGCATTGATAGGGATATACTGCCGTTGACGATTGTCAGCAGCACGGCACCAACTGCGCCGACTGCGCCGGACTGAGTGGGCGTAGCGATGCCCGCGATGATGGAGCCCAAAATCATGACGATCAACGCGGCTGGGAGAGCAAAGCTGCGCACAATATACAGTGTTAGCTGTCCGAATGGCATGTGCGGCAGGGCCTCTGCCCGCGGAGCAATGCTTGGAGTGACCACGGTGCGGACAATAAAATAGAGGATCGTGAGCGCCAGGATGAGTGCGACTGGAACTACCGGCGCAGTAAACATGACGGCGACACGGATGCCCAGTAAGTCCGCAAGGAAAAACAGCATGATGGCCGGTGGAAATATGATACCCAGCGTGCCAGCTGAAGCGACAGAGCCTGCGGCGAAGGACGCACGGTAGCCGTGCCGCAGCATTGTCGGCAGAGCGAACAAACCAATGGTTGCCACGGACGCACCGACCAGCCCTGCTGCCGGCGCTAGGATCAGACCAATGATTGACGTGGCCACGGCCAAATTGGCTGGCACTCTTCGCAAGATAACATGAAGGCATTCCAGCAATTCGCTGGCGATCCGGCTTTTTTCCAGCAAAATTCCCATGAAAATTAGCATGGGAACGGCGGGATAGATCAAGTTCTCACCAATCATCCCGTAAATACGAGTAGGGATATTGTACAGCTCTATAAATGACATCAGGTCTAGGCCAATGCCGATCATGGCAAAGCTAAGACCTACTCCAGACAAGATAAATGCAACCGGATGCCCGCTAAATAAAAATAAAACAAGGGCAAGAGTCATAAATAATGGCAGGTATGTTTCAATAAAATCCATGATATTTCCTAGTTATTGTCATTGGATAATTGCCGGAGTGCTGTCAAATTTTTCCAACCCGCGTATATCCCAGAGAGCAGCAGCAGCATTCCTCCAATCGGGACGACAGACTTGATGATCCAGCGGTTCTCCAGGCCCAGCGCGGCGGCAGAGCGCTCATCAGATACAAACGCGCGCCACGCTTGGTCGCCACCTGCCCAGATTAACAATATCGAGAGCGGGATTACGGCGATCACACAGCCCAGAATTTCAATTCGTTTGCGGAGTTTTGGCGAGAACCTATTCCGCAATACATCAATGCGAACATGGCCATCGGATATATAGGTGTATCCAATGCTAAGCATCACAGAAGCAAAGAAAAAATGCCATTGGAGCTCTTGTAACTGGGTGGAGCCGGTGTTGACGAATTTTCGCCCGATAATGTCGAATATTGCTACGGACATTAACAATGGTAAAAGAATATAAGCGGAAACTGATCTACCTAATTTTAGCGAAATCAATATTATTCGAAACATCGCTGTTCTCCATGAATTACGTAATAGTACCGCTTATTTCTGGTGCTAATTCCGATTCTCCACACATTTATCCTCCTCGTTATCTAAATCGCCGCGATAGCGTATGCGTGTCCCAATTCGTGCCGCGCTTGGCGAACGATTTGGGTCGAAGACCAAAGAAACAGGCTCGCCGTGACCCCGGCCACAAGCAGATTCGGCCACGCCGTGTCGCTTATCCAGACGCCACTCGCTGTAAAAAATGACTGCGAAGTTGCCGACGGCGTCATTGCGACTACACAGCCAAACCGAACGAAAGCATCATTCCCTTGATTGCGATGACAGCCCAGAGCACGCGTTTATATGCGACAGAAAGGCCATCGAAATTTACGGTATGGCCGCAGCAACCGGTACTCATGTCTTTCCTACTTCCATCTGACTTTTGAAGAGTATAATTCCTCTAGCAACTGGAGGTTCAAGGGGAAAAATATGCCCCGCGCTTTAACCATCGGCCAGTTGTCGAAGGAAACCCACTGCGAGGTGCCGACGATCCGCTATTACGAGCAAACCAAATTGATGCCGCTACCCTCACGGACGGCAGGAAACCAACGCCGATACGGCCCCGAGCATGTGGCACGCCTTGGTTTTATCCGGCATTGCCGTGAGCTGGGATTTAATCAGCAAGCGATCCGGGACCTATTGAGCTTGACGGAAAATCCGGACCAGAATTGTGAAGTAGTTGCTAAAATTGCGCGTACTCACCGATAGTGTCCCCGGATGTGGTTTAACTTTGTTCTCCGGCCATGGCTTGGCCGCTGTTACGGAGCGGCGATAGTTGCCGGGTCCATGGGAGCAGCGTCGCAAATGGCCTCGACGGTTTCCAGTGTCATGTAGCGGCGGGTGATGGCCCACTCGTCGTTCTGTTCGAGTATGAGGGCGCCGACCAGGCGGGTGATGGCGGCCTCGTTTGGGAAGATACCCACGACATTGGTTCGGCGTTTGATTGGCAGCGTCCAGAGTCTTTCGCACTTTCCTTCAAGCGATGGTGGCTCCCTGGTGGTTGTTTAGGGCCTCGTGCGATGGGGCCATGTTCATGTATTTGCGGGTGGACCATTGCGTGCCGGCGATGTGACGTAGTCTGGCCGCTGCCAGGTTCAGGCAGGATTCGCCGTCCGGGAACGCGCCTACCACCCGTGTCCGGCGGCGGATTTCCCGCATGATCCGCTCCAGCGGATTGTTGGTTCGCAGCTTAATCCAGTGGCCGTCCGGAAAGCTGTAATTGGTTAGGGTCTCGGCCACATGGGCATCGACGAGCTCTGCTGCGCGCCCCATACGCTGGCGGCGGAGCTCGTCGACGACGGCACCGGCCTTTGCCAGGGCCGCCGCCCGGTTCTCCTGGGCGTGGATGGCTTTCAGCATGTGGCTGACCTCCCGCACCTTCGCCGCCGGTAGATGGCTGAAGACGTTGCGGTAGGAATGCACGGCACAGCGTAGCCAGCGGGCGTCCGGCAGGTACTCTTCGACGCTTTCCACCAGGCTTCGATCTTGGCGTAGATCTTCCTATTCAGGTTCGAGACCGTGCTCGGGCTCACCCGCGCGCCCCACAGCGCCTCGGTAATGTCCCCGGCCCGCCGGACCGAGACCCCGGCCAGATACATCTCGATCAAGGCCTCTTCGGCCGTGCCCCGCACCATCTCACTCAGGTGATCGCGGATGCGGGCTTCGTCGATCTGGATAACCTCGCCCATCGGTTTTCGGGTGGATTCCAGGGTGAGGTGCACCACCGTGCTCAAGCAAAGCGGATTGTGACGTCTTTGCCAAGCTCTGCGGGGAAGGCCTCGATCGGCGTCTTATAGCTCAGGCACTTGCGCGGGGCAGTGTTGAGTGTCAGGGCGATGCCCTGGCAGCCGTCGTCTGGGAGTGCCCTCCAGATCGTCCCAGCCATGCTGGACGCCGAGCCGGTAGAAGGCGGCGAGTTCAGCGCGAGCCTCCCACTCATCGTCAGGGACTTTGCCTTTGAGGCCGGGACGGCGTCAAAGGCTGTAGCTGGCATGGATGTACTCCTTAATCGCTAAAGTTTTGGCGTCATTGCGAGGCGTAGCCGAAGCAATCCACCCGCCGAGGGATTGCCGCGTTGCCGACGGCTCCTTGCAATGACTACAGAATGATGGGTGTAGGTCACGCAGCTAGTGACGATAGCTATCGTCGACGGTATCTAGGGCGGCCAGATGCGCGTCCCAATCGAAGTTGGTGCGGCCCTCGGCAGCGTTTTGCATGCTCTGGTCGAAGCCTTTGGCTGTCCTTTCCGCGACCTCCGGCGAGACCAGCACCAGGTCGGTGCCCGTGGCGTGGGCGGCCGCCATGGCGGCGAGTTGCGTGCGGCAGACCCGCTCCAACTGGAAGATCAACACCCAACTGGCCGGAATGGTCGGCCCGGCGATCAGCAGGCCGTGGTTGTGCAGGATCAGCGCGCGGTTGCTGCCCAGATCGCGGACGATGCGCTCGCGCTCATCCAGGTTGGTGCTGATGCCCTCCCAGGCGTGGAAGCCGGTGCGGCCATAGAACTGCATGGAGGTCTGGCTGAGCGGCAGCACCTCGGTCTCGACGCTGGCAAAGGCCATGCCGGCGGCGGTGTGGGTGTGGACGACGCAGGCGACATCCGGGCGGGCCATATGCACCGCGCTGTGGATGGTGAAGCCGGCGGGGTTCACGGGGAAGGGGCTCTCCAGCACCTTGTCGCCGTTCAGGTCGACCTTGACCAGGTTGGAGGCCGTGACCTCTTCATACATCAGCCCATAGGGGTTGATGAGAAAGTGATCTTCCGGCCCTGGCACGCGGGCGGAGATGTGGGTGGCGGCCAGATCGGTCATCCCCTCCGCCGCGACCAGTCGGTAGAGGGCGGCAAGGTCGACACGGGTCCGCCACTCCTCCGCCGAGACCTGCTCGCGTACGCCTGTCTGGGTCGGCACGCTCATGTCTGAAGCCGCTAGGGCGGTAACGCTCATATTAGTGTTTCCAGGTCGGGTCGGCGCGGTCGAGCAGGCGCAGTTGGCTTTCCCAGCCATCCTGGCGGTAGCTGCTGTCGCCCTTGTCCCACTGGGCCGCCACCTTGGCGCAGGCTTCCTCCGGCGGGATCCGCAAGGGGGCGCCGGAGCCCATGGCGAGCAGTTGCGCCTGCATGGTTTTCTCCAGCGTATAGAGACGGGTCCAGGCGAGCCGCACGCTGGAGGCGCAGACGAGGACGCCGTGATTGCGCAGCATCATCGTGTGGTTTTCGCTGCCGAAGTCGGCAATCAGCCGCTCGCGCTCATCCAGGTCGAGGGCGACGCCTTCGTAGTCGTGATAGCAGGTCTTGCCGAAGTAGCGCATCGACTTCTGGGTTAGCGCCATCAGCCCTTGCGGTAGTGCGGAGACCGCCATGCCCGCCGGCGTGTGCGTGTGCACCGCGCATTGCAGATCGTGGCGGGCCATGTGCACGGCGGAGTGGATGGTGAAGCCGGCTGCGTTCACTGAGTGGCCGTTGTCCAGAGTGATGTTGCCGTCCATATCGACCCGCACCAGCGAGGACGCGGTGATCTGCTCGAACCGCAGGCCATAGGGATTCAGCAGGAACTGGTTGTCGGCATCCGGGATGCGGGCCGAAAAGTGGGTGAAGGTCAGGTCGGTCATGCCATGCCTGGCGGCCAGGCGATACATGGCGGCGAGATCGAGGCGAAGCGCCCATTCCTCCACCGAAACCTGATCCTTGACCGAAACGGCATTGCGCAGCGCGGTGGTAGCGGACATCACGGGTTCCATTCAGTTAGAGTGCCTTGCCCGCCATGCTACCGCGACAGCAGCGAGCGTGCAAATAGAGACATTGCACGACCCGGCTCCGCCCCGCCTCGACGCGCCGCTGAGCCCTAGGGTTTCGCTCGTTTGCGGCTTCGGGCCTGCGGGCCTTGTTTCTCTAAGTCTTCCAAGCTGGGCCATGCCGGTTCTGGTTCCGGCGGTGTTTTTGACTTGGCAGGCGGCTTGGGCTTTTGCCCGGCATCGGCGATGATGTCTTCGACGCGCATGCCATAAACCTCATCTCGCGAGCGCTCGACTGATGGGTCGCCAGCCTTCCGCTCGTCTTTCTTGGTCATCGCTATTCCTCTTGGCGGGATCACTTGGTTTGGAAGGCTATATCTTCGCGCTTTGCACGCTGTCATTCTAGCGCATGGTATAGATCGGAGAGGTACGTGCGGTTCGATCATA
>CAXBDI010000161.1:0-6328 GCA_963974445.1 uncultured Alphaproteobacteria bacterium | reverse complement strand
CGCAGGTCTTCGACGAAAATTTTCGGCTGTTCGAACGCCGCAAAGTGGCCGCCCTTGGGATACTCCTTCCAGTGGACGATGTTTTTGAACCGCGCTTCGGCCCAGCGGCGGGAGGAATAGGAAATGTCCTTCGGGAAGATGGTGTAGCCCATCGGCACGGTGACCGGGTCTTGCTTCGCCCGGCGGAAGCTCTGCCAGTAGAGCCGGGCGGAGGAGGCGGCAGAATTGGTCAGCCAGTAGATCGAGACATTGGCCAGTATCTCGTCGCGGGTTAGCACGTTTTCCGGGTGGCCGTCACAGTCCATCCAAGCCCAGAACTTCTCGATGATCCAGGCGCATTGCCCGGAAGGCGAGTCGGCGAGCGCGTAGCCGACCGTCTGGGGCCGGGTCGATTGCTCCTTGGAATAGCCGCTGTCCCAGTCATTGTAATATTTCAGCTTTTTGGCGGCCGCCTGCTCGGACTCCGTCATCTGATCGGGCGCGGTGGTGGGCCGCATCATCAGCATATTCAGGTGGATGCCGGCGCAATGCTCCGGGTCTTGAGCGCCGATACTGCCGGTCACGGCAGAACCCCAGTCGCCGCCTTGGGCCACATAGCGCGCGTAGCCGAGCCGGGCCATCAGTTCCGCCCAGGCATCACCGATCTTCTCCACGCCCCAGCCGGGGCCGGTGGGCTTTCCGGAAAAGCCATAGCCCGGCAACGACGGCGCTATCACGTGGAAAGCGTCCTCGGCCTTGCCGCCGTGCGCCGTCGGGTTCACTAGCGGATCGATAACCTTGTGGAACTCCACCTGAGAGCCCGGCCAGCCATGGGTGATGACCAGCGGACGTGCTTCGGAGTGCCGTGATTTCACATGGAAGAAGTGGATATCGACGCCGTCGATTTCGGTGACGAACTGCGGCCAGGCGTTCAGTTTCGCCTCCCAAGCGCGCCAATCGAACGTGTCGGCCCAGTGGGCGCAAACCTCCTTCAGATAGCCGAGCGGCACGCCCTGACTCCAATCGTCCACCACCTCCTTTTCCGGCCAGCGGGTGGCTTTCAGGCGGCGCTTCAGATCTTCCAGATCGGCGTCCGGAATATCGATGCGGAAGTCGCGGATAGCGTCTGACATGGTTTTGCCCTCAACATGCTACAGGTGGATGGAGACGGTGTGACCCTGGTGCTAGTCCTCGCTCTCGTCGGGGGGAGGTGGCGGCAATATATCGTCGACCTGCAATTCGATGCCCGGCGGATCGAGGCGCAGGCGGCCCTCGGCCAAAATGCGGGTGAGCAGCGCGTCGTCGGCCTCTCGGCGCTGATGGTGGATCACCCGGCGGCGGTCCGGGTCAACGATCAGGTAATGCTGCACCGAGGCAAGCTGGAAATAATGCTCCAGCTTCAGGCCCAAATCCTTCGATTGGGTCGATGGCGACAGCACTTCGACGACGATGATCGGGTCGGTTATGGACCGCGTGTCGGGACTCAGGGGATCGCCGCAGCGAACGAGTGCATCGGGCTGATATTCTGTCGTCTCGTCAATGCGCACTCCCAAACCGTCGATATATGCGCGGCAATGGGGATGGCTGGGCCGCAGAGCGTTCCGCAGGGCGAGCCAGCATTCGGATTTTACATCGACATGGATTAGACGCTCCGGCGTCATCGCGACCACATGGCCGTCGTGGAGCTCAAATTTGACGTCCGACTTGATCGGACTCAGGCCATCGCCTAGGTCGAACCGCGTCTCAGGGTCCCGCTCGGTCCAGGCCAGGAATTCGTCTACCGTTAGCTTACGATCAGGCAGATTGGCCGCACGCATGACTGGTACCTCCAAACTGACCGGAGCTTATCCTAGAGCAGCCGCCACGCCTCAAAAACTCTCCAGCCGCTGGTGCTCCGGCACGTCCAGCTTGAAGCATTTCGCGGCGTTCAGCCCCAGGATTTTGGCGCGTTGCTCGTCGGTCAGCATACCCATGGTCCGCTCGATGGCTTGGGAAGAATGCGGCCAGGTGCCCTCGTGGTGCGGGTAGTCGTTGGCCCAGCAGAAGTTGTCCATCAACTTCCAGTCTTCCGCCAGAGTCAGGCCGGAGGGGTCTTCCTGGAACGTCGCATAGCCGTGCTCGCGGAAATACTCTGACGGCAGCATTTCCAGCTTCGGACGCACCCACATGTGATGCTTGCGGTAGGCCTCGTCCATGGCGTCCATCAGCCAGGGGACCCACCCGATGCCGGCCTCGACCGTAGCAAAGCGCAGGCCCTTGAACCGCTCCAACACGCCGGAGGCACAGAGGTTGGCGACAGGCTCGATGGTCGGCGCCAGCGAGTGAGTGACGTAGTTAATGACCGCGCCGCCATTGCCCCGGGCGGCGCGCGGGTCGCGGCCGGTCGAGACGTGGAAAGTCATGGTCAGGTCGGCCTCTTCGATCAAGGCCCACATCGGGTCGAAATGCGGCAGGTTGTAGTTGACATGGTCGACGTCGTGAGAGCCCCAAACAGGCTTGCACGGCAGCGACAGGGTCGTGTAGCCCATCTTGGCGACGCGCGTGATCTCAGCAATCGCGCAGTCGAGGTCGCCGGTGGCAATCGCCGCGACCGGTACCATCGCCTGGCCGTGCCCGGTGTATTGCTCCCACGCCCAGTCGTTCCAGACCGCGCATTGCGCCGACGAGAATATGGGGTCTGGCGTCGCCCACATGGCCAGGCCCTTGTTTGGGAAGATGATTTCGACGTCGATGCCGTCGGCTTGATTGTCGCGCATACGGTCGGCCGGATCGGCGCCGGCCTTGGAGCGGATCCAGTCCTCACCCTCGAAGCTCATCACCCGCACCCGGTCCGGGCGGTAGCCCTCGCAATAGCGCCATTGCACGCCGTTCGAGTCGGTCTCTATCCGCGGCACGCGATCCAGGTATTTCTTGTCGATCCGCTTGACCCACAGATCCGGCGGCTCGTTGGCGTGGCAATCGGTGGAGACCATGAAGTATTTCTTCGGGTCGTCGACGCGGGCGGTTCGGCCCCAACCTTCAACACCCGGGGTTTCCAAACGCCAGAGGTTCTCTTCGTTAATGGCGACGTCGTTCATGGCCGTTTCCTTTTCTTGCACAGGCGATGCGTTTCCAGTTGTCTGGCAGCGTATCGAAGGTCTGAGGGCGTGGCAATTGGTGCCGAACGGCGTCTGCTCCAGCGCGGAGATGCGGCGGGGCAAGGGGTGTGGTAGAGTGCGGACAGAAAAGGGAATGTCCGATGGCCAATTCAGCGACACCATTGCCCGAAAAACTGACCGCGGACGAGTTTTGCGACTGGGTCGAGCAGCAGACGGATGGGAAGTTCGAACTGCATGCAGGCGTGGTCGTGGCGATGGCGCCGGAACGGACCGAGCACGGCCGGGTAAAATTTGCCGTAGCCGTGGCGCATAGATCCGCCATTGCCGATGCCAACGCTCCGTGTGAGGCGCTTGTGGATAGCCTGGGAGTCCGCATTAACGATGACACCCTCTACATTCCGGATGCGTTGGTGCAATGCGGCGACCGTCTGGCCCTGGGCATCACGGAAACACCGGACCCAACCATCGTTGTAGAAGTCCTGTCGCCCTCCACCCAATCCGTGGATTTCCGCGTCAAGCTCGAAGACTACTTCAAGCTGGCGTCGGTACATCATTATCTGGTCATCGATCCGCTGGCGCGTCGGGTGATCCACCATCGCCGGCAGACAGACGATGCGTTCCTGACCCGGATTCTGGCCACTGGGCCGCTGACCCTCGATCCGCCCGGCATCACCATCGCCATCGACGATGTCTTCGCGAGCCTGCCGCCCGAGTCAGAGGAAGCGGCAGAGACAGGCGCGACGTGATCCGATCTCACGGGTCGTTGCGCTCGCTGGCGCTGAAGTCCGGCTGGACAGAGCCGGCTGGCCGGGCGCCCTGCCCGTGGCTGGGCTGAACGACTGCCGGCAACGGCGGTCTGCCGCCGCCGCCCACCCGAGCCGGCGCCCGCGGCGGTTTCGGAATGTCGATGCCCGGCAGGCGAGATTTCGGCACGTCTTTCAGAGCCGCCCGCATGAACGCGCCCCAAAGACTGGCGGGCAGGCCGCCGCCCGTCATGCCATCGACCGGCGTGTTCTTGTCGTTGCCCGTCCACACGCTGGCCACCAAGTCCGGCGTGTAGCCGACGAACCAGGCGTCGCGGTAGTCCTGAGTGGTGCCGGTCTTGCCGGCTGCTTGCCGGTCCAGGGCCGCGGCGCGCCCGGTTCCCTCGGTCAACACGGCTGCCAGCATCTGGTTCGCCCGCTCCACCACGCTCGGCGATAGCACTTGCGGCCCGCCGCCGCGCGCGCGCCCTTGCGGCGGATACAGCACACGGCCTTGGCGGTCGCGGATCTCGACGATGCCGTAGGGACGCACCAACCGCCCGCCATTGGCCAGCGCGGCGAAGGCGGCGGTCAACTCCACCAGCCGCACCTCGCTGGCGCCCAACACCAGGCTCGGCCGTTCGGTCAGGCGGCTGGAAATGCCGAGCCGCAGCGCCATCTCACGCACCTTCGGATAGCCGACTTCATCGGCCAGCCGGATGACGACGCTGTTCAATGACTTGGCGAGGGCGGTCTCCAGCGAAACATTGCCATAGTAGCGGTCGTTGTAGTTGCCGGGCCGGTATTCACCCTTGCGCAACGGCGCGTCGGTCACGTGCGTTTCGGGCAGGAAACCGGCCTCCAGGGCCGCCAGATAAGTGAATATCTTGAAGACGGAGCCCGGTTGCCGCTGCGCTTGCGTGGAGCGGTTGAACTGGCTCTCACCATAATCGCGGCCGCCGACCATCGCGCGAATGGCGCCGTCGGGGCTCATGGCCAGCAACGCCGCCTGCTCAGGCCACGCTTTCGCGTTCGACGGACGCAGCAATAGCCGCGCCTTGATCAGGGCATCGGCATTGTCCTGCATCTCCCGATCCAAGGTGGTGCGGATCAGCAGGTCGCGGTCGATAGTGGTCAGATAGCCGTTGGTCTGATCCAAGACCCAATCGGTGAAATAGCGCCCGCCGATGGCATGGCCGCTGCGCTTCGGCCGGATCGGCTCTGCGGTCAGGATGGCGCGGCGATGATCGGCAGCCGACAGCGCGCCGGTGCGCACCATGGCGTCGAGCACGAGGACGGCTCGCTCCTCCGCCGGTTCGCTGTCGCTGAGCGGCGCCAGTTGCGACGGCGCCTTGACCAGGCCGGCCAACACCGCCGCCTCCCACACGGTTACCTCCGACGCGCCCTTGCCGAAATAGCGGCGCGCGGCGGCATCGACCCCGTAAGCGCCAGCCCCGAAATAGGCGCGGTTCAGGTAGGTCTCCAGAATTTCTGCTTTGGTGAAGCGGTATTCCAGCCAGAACGCCAGCAAGGTCTCCTGAATCTTGCGGCGTAACGAGCGCTCGTGGGTCAGGAACAGGTTCTTGGCGACCTGCTGGGTGATCGTGCTACCGCCCTGGCGCACCCGCCCGGCCACGATATTGACATAGACCGCCCGCGCGATGCCCGGCAGGTCGACGCCCCAATGGCTGTAGAAGCGGTGATCCTCAATCGCCAGCACCGCGGCGGGCAGGTGCGGCGGCACATCGGCGAGCCGGATCGGCTCACCATACAGGTCGCCGACAGCGCCGAGGAAGCTGCCGTCCCGCGCCTCCATCGTCAGGCTGGGCGCGCGCGGCAGCCGGGTCGCATCCTCGACATCGGGCAAGTCATAGGCGAACCACGCCAGCGCCAGCACGCCGACGGCCGTCGCCCAAAGACCCAGCACGATGCTCCAGCGCAGCAACCATTTGCCGAGCCGCGGCGGCGGCCGCCGCCGCGGCGGTGGTGCGCCGCCGGGCATCTCGATCTTAGGCGGTGGGCGCCGCCTGCGGCTCACGCGGTCGGTTCAGTGGCAGCCAGATCAGGCGCCATGCCCAGCGCGCGCAGGTAGAGGTCCAGCAGGCTTTCCTGCTCCGCCCGGTCCTCTGCATCCATTTTCCGCAATTTCAGCACTTGGCGCATCACTTTGGTGTCAAAGCCGTTGGATTTCGCCTCGGCGAACACCTCGCGGATGGTCACAGTGATCTCCGCCTTTTCCTCCTCCAGACGTTCGATCCGTTCGACATAGCTGCGCAGTTGTTCGGCGGTAATCCCACCCACGTCGGTCATATTCTGATAGCCTTTATCTGATGCATTTCCGAAGAGGCATCGAAACCTAGAGGAACACGCCGCGCCCCGCCAATGTCGAAACGCGTCAGGCGCCAACGATCCAGCCTTCTTGTGCAGTTACGGCGGTCAGCGCGTCCGGTGCAAGATGCACGGGAGCGGTTAGCATCCGATTGATTCGCCCGCTCCGGTCTGCCGCCC
>CAXBDI010000160.1:0-6467 GCA_963974445.1 uncultured Alphaproteobacteria bacterium | reverse complement strand
GCAGCGGACAATTAATGTGCTATCAAAACCGGTCAACTCGGTTTGCTATCGACAGAGCATCTTCGGCTGGGAGGCCTCAGAATGATAATTCAGCTACCTCCGGTATCGGTTTACCCGATCGCTGGCGTTGTCGAGACGCTTCAGCCGTTGGTCTGGCCTGGCCGTCGAACTTGGCAGACCCGCCCTTGTGCTCTTCATTCCTTCAGAAACTGCTTGATCTTCGGGGGAAAATCGTCCTCGAAGTGTGAATGAGCGCAATGTTATCAACCAGTGCCTGACCAGTCTGTCGTCGACACGATGCAGCAGACACCCTTGACACGGCGCCCCGCCTGTGGATCGTCACGGCCTCAGCATTTTTCAGGTCATCGATCCTCAGCCGGAGCCTCAATCCAAGTGCCCAAACTTGCCGCCAATCTCAGCCGCCTTGGCACAGAAACCGCTTTCGAGGTGCTGGCGCGGGCCGGCAAACTTGCCGCCGCCGGCAAGGACATCATCAACCTCGGCATCGGCCAACCCGACTTCAAAACGCCGCCGCATATCGTCGAAGCGGCGATCAAGGCGATGCGCGACGGTCACCACGGCTACACACCGGCGAACGGCATCCCGGCGCTGCGCGAGGCGGTGGCTGTCGATATCGCCAAATACCGCAAGGTCGATATCGACCCCGACTCGGTCATGATCATGCCGGGCGGAAAGCCGACCATGTTCTTTGCCATCCTGATGTTCGGCGAGCCAGGTGCGGAGATCATCTATCCGAACCCCGGCTTCCCGATTTACGAGAGCATGATCCGCTATTCCGGCGCGACGCCTGTGCCGATGCGCCTGCTAGAAGAGAACGGGTTCACGTTTTCAGCAGAGGCAGTGCTGGAGCAGATCACGCCAGCAACCCGCCTGTTGATCCTCAATTCGCCGGCCAACCCGACCGGCGGCGTTGTGCCAAAAGCCGAGTTCGACGCGCTGGTCGCCGGGCTGGAAAAGCACCCGGACGTGGCGATCCTGGCGGACGAGATCTACAGCCGCCTGCTCTACGACGGTCGCGAGCACGTGACACTGCTGAGTTATCCGGAAATCCGCGACCGGGTGATCCTGCTCGACGGCTGGTCCAAGACCTACGCGATGACCGGCTGGCGGCTCGGCTACAGCGTCTGGCCGAAGGACATGTTCTACTATGCGGAGCGCCTGGCGGTGAACAATCACTCTTGCGTCAACGCGCCGACGCAGTATGCCGGCATCGCCGCGCTGCAAGGCCCGCAGGACGCCGTCGATGAGATGTGCGCGGCCTTCGACAATCGCCGGCGCGTGATCGTACGCGCGCTGAACCAAATCCCGGGCTTCCGCTGTGTCGAGCCGGGCGGTGCGTTTTACGCCTTTCCCAATATCGAGGGTACAGGCCGGACCGCCCGCGAATTGCAAAGCCTGATGCTGGAGGAGGCCGGCGTGGCAACCGTCGCCGGCACCAGCTTCGGTGCATTCGGCGAGGGCTTTATCCGCTTCAGCTATGCCGCCAGCGTTGAAGATATCGAACGGGCTTGCAGCAAAGTGCAGGCTTTGCTCGCCTAATATGCTGAAAATTTATGCGATAAATCGCCTGAAATTTTGGCACAGGGTTACGTTGTGGGCAAAAAGCTGTGCCGTCAAAGCGGCTGTGGCGCGGCGAATCTTACCGCTGGTCAATTGGCATGCGATTTGCTTAATGGCTGATTTGGAGGCATGTCCTCTGCCCCGAACCAGGTTCACTCAAGCATGAAAAAAATCGAGGCCATCATCAAGCCGTTCAAGCTGGACGACGTCAAAGACGCCCTGCATGAAGTCGGTGTTAAGGGCCTGACTGTGCTGGAAGCGAAAGGGTTTGGCCGGCAAAAAGGCCATACCGAACTCTATCGCGGTGCCGAATACGTGGTGGATTTCCTGCCGAAGGTGAAGATCGAGATCGTGGTAGACGATGCCATGGCGCCGCGCGCAATCGAAGCGATCCAACAGGCCGCCCACACCGGGCGGATCGGCGACGGCAAGATCTTCATCTCCACCATCGACGAAGCCATCCGCATTCGCACCGGCGAGACCGGCAGCGAAGCCGTTTAACCCAAACTTTTCCAAAAATTGACACTGACGAGGAGAGCTTGCCAATGACGCTCAACTGTAAATCGCCGGACGACGTGCTGAAGGCCATCAAAGACAACGACATCAAGCATGTCGATCTGCGCTTTACCGATCCGCGCGGCAAGTTGCAGCATTTGACCCAGTGGCATACGACCATCGAGGAAGATGTCTTCGAAGACGGCTTTATGTTCGACGGCTCCTCCATTGCCGGCTGGAAGGTGATCAACGAGTCCGACATGACGTTGCAGTTGGACATCGAGACCGCGGTGATGGACCCGTTCGCGGCTGAGCCAACAATGATCATCACGTGCGACGTGCACGATCCGATCAGCGGC
Organism: uncultured Alphaproteobacteria bacterium; assembly: GCA_963974445.1. Classification (GTDB taxonomy): domain Bacteria; phylum Pseudomonadota; class Alphaproteobacteria; order Bin95; family Bin95; genus JACKII01. Next base: position 4,032 of record CAXBDI010000160.1, on the reverse strand, counting down.
CAACCGTACGAGCGCTGCCCGCGTTCCGTCGCGAAAGCGGCTGAGAAGCACATGAAGTCGGTGGGTGTCGGCGACACCGCATTTTTCGGCCCGGAAGCCGAGTTTTTCGTGTTCGACGATGTGCGCTACGCCACCGATATGAATAACATGTCCTACAAGGTGGATTCGAACGAAGGTCCCTACAACAGTTACGCCAAGTTCGCCGATGGCAACACTGGCCACCGTCCGCCGGTCAAGGGCGGTTATTTCCCCGTGCCGCCGGTCGACAGCGCGCAGGATATGCGGTCGGAGATGGTCTCGGTCATGGCGCAGATGGGCCTCGACGTGGAAAAGCATCACCACGAGGTCGCCTCGTCCCAGCACGAACTCGGCGTGAAATTCGACACGCTGGTGCGCGCCGCCGACGGCTTGCAGACCTATAAATACGTGGTGCATATGGTGGCGCACGGCTACGGCAAGACCGCGACTTTCATGCCGAAGCCGATCATCGGTGATAATGGCTCCGGCATGCACGTGCATCAGTCGATTTGGAAAGACGGCCAGCCGACCTTTGCGGGCAATCTGTATGCCGACCTGTCGGAAACGGCACTGCACTATATCGGCGGTATCATCAAGCACGCGCGCGCGCTGAACGCCTTCACCAATGCCACCACTAATAGCTACAAGCGCCTGATCCCGGGCTTTGAGGCGCCGGTGCTGCTGGCCTATTCCGCGCGCAACCGCTCTGCGTCTTGCCGTATTCCGTACGTGTCGAGCCCGAAGGGCAAGCGCGTCGAGGTTCGCTTCCCCGACCCGGCCAGCAACCCTTACCTGGCGTTCGCCGCCATGCTGATGGCCGGCCTCGACGGCATTGCCAACAAGATCCACCCGGGCGAGGCCATGGACAAGAACCTCTATGACCTGCCGCCGGAGGAGTTGGCCGACATCCCGACCGTTTGCGGCTCGCTGCGTGATGCGCTGTCCTCTCTGGATGCCGATCGCAGCTTCCTGACCGCCGGTGACGTGTTTACCGACGACCAGATCAGTGGCTATATCGACCTGAAGATGGAGGAGGTGCACCGCTTTGAGCACACCCCGCATCCGGTCGAATTTGCGATGTACTACAGCAACTAAGCGTTTCTGCGCCCGATGCTGTAAGATGACCCCCGCCAGGCAACTGGCGGGGGTTTTCTTTGGCCCGCCGGATGGGGAGGGTATCGCCGCAGCCTTCTGTCCCTCCCACCGCCGCATGGTTTTATGGTAACAATGGGCGACCACGCAATTTCCTGGAGGGTTCCCCCATGACCTCTGCCATCGGCGCTGTCGACTACAACACCTCGATTCCCAACAATGTCGACCTGGCGAGCGACCGCCGCGTGTTGCGCGCGTTGGAGCGGTGGCATCCGGGCTATCTCGACTGGTGGAAAGACATGGGGCCGGAAGGCTTTCAGGAGGCCCTGGTCTATCTGCGCACCGCCGTCAGCGTCGACCGCGAGGGCTGGGCCAAGTTCGACTATGTAAAGATGCCTGACTACCGCTGGGGCATCCTGCTGGCGCCAAAGGAGGAAGGCCGCACCATCCCCTTCGGCCAGCATTTCGGCGAGCCGGCATGGCAGGAGGTTCCGGGCGAATACCGCGCCCTGCTGCGCCGCCTGATCGTCATCCAGGGCGATACGGAGCCGGCGAGCGTCGAGCAGCAGCGCCATCTGGGCAAGACCGCGCCCTCGCTCTATGACCTGCGCAATCTGTTCCAGGTGAATGTGGAGGAAGGCCGGCATCTGTGGGCCATGGTCTACCTGCTGCAGAAATACTTCGGCGCCGATGGGCGGGAAGAGGCAGGCGAACTGCTGCGCCGCCGCTCCGGCGATACCGACAGCCCGCGCATGCTGGGCGCCTTCAACGAGGCGACGCCGGACTGGCTGAGCTTCTTCATGTTCACCTTCTTCACCGACCGCGACGGCAAGATGCAGTTGGAGAGTCTGGCCCAATCCGGCTTCAACCCGCTCTCGCGCACCTGCCGCTTCATGCTGATGGAGGAAGCCCACCACATGTTCGTGGGCGAGCGCGGCGTCGGCCGCATCATCCAGCGCACGGCGGAGGCCATGAACGAGGCCGGCATCACCGACCCGAACGATGTGGAGCGCATCCGGGCGCTCGGCGTCATCGACCTGCCGACCATTCAGCGTAAGGCCAACCTGCACTACGCCCTGACGCTCGACCTGTTCGGCAACGAGCTTTCGACCAACGCCGCCAACGCCTTCAACTCCGGCATCAAGGGCCGTTTCCGCGAGACCTATATCGACGACGATCATAAGCTGCTGGACGCGACCTACCCGGTGCTGCGTTTCCAGGACGGTGCCTTCAAGGCGGTGCAGGAGCCGGCACTGCAAGCCCTCAACATGCGGTTGCGCGACGACTACATTGCCGACACTGCACAGGGCATTGCCCGCTGGAACAAGATCCTGTCCGACCGCGGCATTGCGTTCGAGATCGCCCTGCCGCATCAGGCATTCCATCGCCAGATTGGCGGTTTTGCCGGCCTGCCGGTCTCGCCCACCGGCGAGGTGCTGAGCGAAGGCGAATGGGGCAAGCGGCGCGACGGCTTTCTGCCGACGTCGAGCGACGCGGACTTCATCCAATCGCTGATGGCGCCGGTCAGCGAGCCCGGCGAGTACGCCGGTTGGATCGCCCCGCCCCGCGTCGGCATTGATAACAAAGGCGGCGACTTCGAATACGTGCAGTTGGCGGCATGAGCCAGGAACCGCTCGACGCCAACATGCAAGAACTGGCGTTAATGCTGACCAACGCCCGCCGCGACGGCGCCTACATGCTAGGTCTCGCACCCGACATGGTGCCGCGGGACTGCGCCATGGCCTACCGTGTAGCCGACCGCGTAATCCATGAATTGGCGTGGGAGACAGCCGGCTGGAAAGTCGCCGCGACCAGCGAAGACATGCAGCGCCGGCTACGCTCGCCGGAGCCAATATATGGCCGCGTGTTCCGCCGGTTCGTCTGGCAAAGCCCGGTCGAACTGTCGTTTGCGCCGCTGCTCACGCCCCTGGTCGAGTGCGAGTTTGCGCTGGAGATGGGCCGGTCGCTGCCGCCGCGCGCCAAGCCGTACAGCCGAGACGAGGTCGCCGACGCCATCGCCGCCGTGCACCCGGCCATCGAGGTGGCGGAGTGCCGCTTCCGCGACGCCGACCTGCCGCCAATCGAGGGCGTGCTGGCGGACGGCAGCGCCTCCGGCTATCTGATTCTGGGCGAACGGTTTGAGGACTGGCGAGAGCTGCGGTTGGCGGCAGCGCCGGTCCGCCTCTACACCGACGGCCGCTTGCGGCGCGAGGGCTCCGGCGCGGATGCCATGGGCGACCCGCTGAACGTGCTGCACTGGCTCGCAAATGCCCGCGCTGTGTTCGGAGACGGCCTGAAAGAAGGCGAGGTCATCAGCACCGGCACCTGCACCCGCATGATCCCGCCCCGCGCGGGGGAGGTGCATTTGGCGGACTTCGGCAAACTAGGGGAGGTGGTTGTCAAATTTACTAGTGGCTGAGAATTGGTATAGGGTGCGCTTGTAGCTCAGCAAAATTTCGCGCAGTATCGGATGAGGTTTTCTGGAGACGGCACTGAGCATACGGTGGAAACATGGTAGATGCGCGAAGGTTTTTAGTTGAACAGAACGGCGGTGTAGTATTTGACTTTGAAAAAGTTCAAAGATACATTCTCCGATACGGCATTAAGAAGACAATAAGACTTTTTAGCAGGTTCAATTGCGCCAGACCTTGGTACAGATATGGCTGCCAAGCTGAGCTCAATAGTATGATTAAAGATCCCGCCGAAATTTGGCTCAGCCGAATTGAGCGGCATATACGGCGTGAACAGGATAGCAGCTTGCGAGCGGACCCAAATGAGGGGCAGTTGCGGGTCAATAACCATGTTAATTTCTGGGAGGACGAATTCAACGGGGCGCACAGAATTATGGTAAGAAACACCATTTCTATGTAACTGCTCACCCCCCCTCGTTGAACGGGGGTTTTGCCGGAGGGCAATTGAGGT
>CAXBDI010000159.1:0-6595 GCA_963974445.1 uncultured Alphaproteobacteria bacterium | reverse complement strand
CTGTCCCATCGCCATCGCAGAATCCTTCCTCCAGGCCACGAGACCAGAGAATCAGGCCTAGTCCGATTCGTCCAGGACAGACTTCGTCAACGGCCTGATATAACCGAACTTGCTGAATTTGAGTCTCAGGTATGGGTCCCGGCTCAAGGCCGGGACATTAGCCTGTGGGCTGAGTGGCGTGAGACGATGCAGTCGAGACGGTTGCATAAAACGCATAGCCCTATGCGATTTTTGCATTAATTGAACGTGAAAAATTAATATATCGCTTATTTTTGCATATAATGCACGAATGATGATCTGAATCCGATCTTATTCGCAGGTGCAGCATGGACTATCTCTGCGTCATCAAACGCAACCGGGAGATACCCAAATGCAAATCGCAAACACCCGCCTCAATACCGCATCTTCCTCGATCAACTGGCTGTCGACGGCTACGACCTATGTGGTCGCGATGGCGGCCCTGGCGGCATTCGTCTTTTTCAGCGTCGACGAAACGCGCGCGCTGCTGTTCGGCTAAAGGCTTTGCCAGCGCTGCCTAACGCCAGGTCTCACCGACCTGGCCGCGGTGGCGCAGCAGGTGATCGGCGAGGACGATGGCCATCATCGCCTCGCCCACCGGCACCGCACGAATACCGACGCAAGGGTCGTGCCGGCCCTTAGTCCGAACCTCGACAGGCTTGCCCTCTTGGGTCACGCTGGGTTGAGGGATCAAGAGCGAGCTGGTCGGCTTCACCGCAAAACGGGCGACCACCGGCTGACCGCTGGAAATGCCGCCCAACACACCGCCCGCATGATTGCTTTCGAAGCGCGGCGTCGGGCCATTGCCCGGATACATGCGGTCGTGAGCATCTTCCCCCCGCATCGCGGCGGCGGCAAAACCATCGCCGATCTCGACGCCCTTGACCGCGTTGATGCTCATCAGCGCCGCGGCCAAATCGCCGTCGAGCTTGCCATAGACCGGCTCGCCCAAGCCTGGCGGGATGCCGTCGGCCACCAATTCGATCACCGCGCCCAATGACGAGCCGTCTTTGCGCGCCGCATCCAGCGTCTCGGCCCAGCGTTCCGCCGCAGCGGCATCGGGACAGAAAAACGGGTTCCGGTCGACCTCTGCCCAATCCCAAGCGTCACGGCCGACCGTATCGCCGCCCATCGCCACGAGGGCGCCGCGTACCTGGCAACTCTCCCCCAGCACGCTTTTCAACACTGCCTCGGCCACCGCGCCCGCCGCGACCCGCATCGCCGTCTCGCGGGCCGATGACCGCCCGCCGCCGCGATAATCCCGGGTGCCGTATTTCGCCTGATAGGTGTAGTCGGCATGGCCCGGGCGGTAGCGCTCGGCGATGTCGCCATAGTCGCGGCTGCGCTGATCGGTGTTTTCGATCACCATGCCGATGGGCGTGCCGGTGGTCCGCCCCTCGAACACGCCGGAGAGGATTTTGATCCGGTCCGGTTCCTGGCGCTGGGTGGTGAACCGCGACTGCCCTGGCCGGCGGCGGTCGAGGCGCGCCTGCACTTGGCGCTCGTCCAATGGCACGCACGGCGGCACACCATCGACGACCACGCCGATCGCCGGCCCATGGCTTTCGCCCCAGGTGGTGAAGCGGAAGCTATGACCGAAGCTGTTGAAGCTCATGCGAATTGACCCGAGGCGAGCGCGGCTTACCGCCTATTTCTCTTTGAATGTGCTTAGCAACTCGGCGGTATCTTGCGCCCGGTGCGGGTTCATCATGCCGACGGTATGATAGCCGCAATCGACATGGTGGGTTTCGCCGGTGACGCCGCTGCCCAAATCGCTCAGCAGATAAAGCGCGCTGCCGCCGACATCCTGTAATGTCACGTTGCGCTGCATCGGCGAGTTGAACTCGTTCCACTTTAGGATATAGCGGAAATCGCCAATGCCGGATGCGGCCAGCGTCTTGGCGGGGCCGGCGGAAATGGCGTTGACGCGAATGCCGTCTGCGCCCAAATCTGCGGCCAGATAGCGCACGCTCGCCTCTAATGCTGCCTTGGCGACGCCCATGACGTTGTAGTGAGGCATCACCCGCTCCGCCCCGTAATAGGTCAGCGTCACCAGCGATCCACCCGCGCGCATCATCGCGCTGGCACGGCGGGCGATATCGGTGAAGGAAAAGCAGGAGATATCCAGAGTGCGCAGAAAATTATCGCGTGTCGTGTCGGCGTACCGGCCTTTCAACTGCTCCTTGTCGGAGAAGGCGATAGCGTGCACGACGAAATCCAGGCCGCCCCAGGTCTCCTCGACCGCCGCAAACAGCCGGTCGAGGCTGTCAGCATCGGTGACATCGGCGGGCAACAGCAACGGGCTGCCGAGCGATTCCGCCAACGGACGGACACGCTTCTCCAGGGCTTCACCCTGGTAGGTAAACGCCAGCGCCGCGCCGTGCGCAGCCAGAGTTTGTGCAATGCCCCAGGCGAGTGACCGTTCGTTCGCTACACCCATGATCAGCCCGCGTTTGCCAACCATGAGATTCGACTGCAATTCCATTGTCACTCCTGCGACATACCCACAACGGCGAGAGCCACGCTAGACGGCAAGCGGGGTTGGCCTCCACACAATAGCCCAATACACATGAGGGCCACGGTCGGCGACGCCGTCGGTCGAACGCTCGACTTTCTCAGCCCACTTATGCGGCAGCAAGGAGGCAGACGCAATGGCAGTATCATCGAAGGTGGCTGCCTGGGTGCGCCAGCCCAGAAATTGGGGGGCGTTGCACAAATTCGGCGTGCTCGTCGTGTGCCGTTTCAATGCGGACCGCGGCCTGCAAACCGCATCCGCCCTCACGTACACCACGCTGTTGAGCCTTGTGCCGCTTCTGGCAGTTTCCCTGGCTATCTTGTCGGGCTTTAGCGCCTTCGAAGGTATGCGCGAGTCGGTGAAATCGGCCGTGCTGGATGTGTTGCTGCCCACCAGCAAAGGGCCTGCCGCCCAATACATCGACGCGTTCCTGGCCAACGCCCAGTCGCTGACGACGCCCGGCCTTGCCGGCATCGCGGTCACCGCCCTCATGCTGCTGTCGACCATCGAGAGCACATTCAACCGCATCTGGCGGGTGCAAAGCCCCCGCTCGTTGGGCCGGCGGCTGCTGCGGTTCTGGTCGGTTTTGACGCTGGGCCCATTACTGCTGGGCGCGAGCCTGTCGCTGACCAGCTACTTCTTTGCCGTCGCCGACGACGGCACCGTGCAGAGCGCCATCCAGAGGATCGGCCGGCTGGCGCCGCTGGTCTTGCAATGGATCGCCTTCACCCTCCTGTTCGTCGCCATCCCGCACGCCCAAGTCCGGTTTCGCTACGCTGCGATTGGCGGTTTCGTCGCGGCGGCTTTGTTCGAAGTGCTCAAGCTGGGTTTTGCGGTCTACCTCGACAATACCGACAATTACCGCGCCCTCTACGGCGCGCTTGCTGCGATACCGGTTTTTCTGGTGTGGCTTTATGCATCTTGGACGGTCATTCTGATCGGTGCGGAAGTGACCGCCGGATTGCCGGAATGGCGCGAATCGCTCGCTCTGGGAGACAGAGACACCGAAACTGCCGCGGCACGTTTGTCCGGTGCGCTGGCCCTCCTAGCCTGCCTTTGGGAAGCAGCGGGAACTGGCAAACAGGTGTCGGCAGACGAACCGGAAGTGGTCGAGGCCGGTTGGGCCGATGTCCTGGAGCGCCTGACCGAAGACGGCTTCGTCGTGGTCACGGGCGAGGGTTGGTTCGTTGCCGGTCGCGACTACTCCCGGACTCCCACCGCCGAGTTGTGGCAGACATTGGGCCTGGGCACCCCGGAACTCGACCGGGAAATGGAGACCGTGACCCTGCTCCGCCATCAGGAGAATGAGGTTCTGAACAAACCGGTCAGCGTGTTGATCGCGGAATATGCGTCTGGAAAATAAAGGGTCAGCCCTCCGCATGGATCGGCGCACCAGTACCAAAAGTTCCAGGGCGCTTATACAAATGGCTAAAATGATCGAGCCGCGATCCCACCTCTACTTCCGCGCGGCCGTGCCCAGGTCCATACCGGAGAGCTAACGACAGACGATCCACACTGTGACAAATTCTCCGGCGCGGGTCCCGGGCTTCAACCGAGGCGCTAATCGGCGTCGGCCGGTTGCTCTCGCCGTTCGCGCAGGAACCGGGTCAACAGCGGATCGTTCGGGTTGGTCAGCACGATACGGAGCGTCACATACTGGTCGCCGGCCTCGATGCCGCGCCGCGCCGGCACGCCCTTGCCTCGCAAACGCAGACGCGTACCGGTGTTCGAACCCGGCGGCACCCGCATGGTCACCGGGCCGTCAATGGTGGGAACCGTTACCCTATCGCCCAACACCGCCTGATGCAGATCGACCGGCAGGTCGGTCAGAATATCGTTCTCGTCGCGCCGAAAAACCGGGTGGTCCTCTACGGCGACGGTGACGATTACGTCACCCGCACGGCCATCTGCACCGGATTGCCCCTGGTGCGGCAGGCGCAGTTGCGTGCCGTCTTCGGTGCCAATCGGAATGCGCACATCCACATCCCGTCCGGACGGCAGGTGCACCCGCTGAGTACCGCCCTTGATCGCGACGAGAAACGGCACCTCCGCATCCAACTGCACGGTTGCAGGGCGCGAGGTAGCGCCATTGGTTTTCTCCGCACCGCCGCGTCCGGCCCCGGCCCGCTGACCGGAGCCCGGTCTCGGGCCCGCGCCATCGCGCCGGGCACGCTGGCCGAACATGCCGAAAATCTGCTCGAACAGATCATCGCTCTCCGGCGGCGGGCCGCGCCGGAAGTGAAAACCGCCTTCGTCCGCATAGGCCCGCCGAAAGCCGGGCCCGCCATTCGCACCATGCGGCGGCATCCCCTCCCGTTCGCCACGGTCATAGGCAGCCCGCCGATCTTTGTCGCGCAAAACATCGTACGCAGCGCTGACGTCCTGGAAGCGCCGCGCAACATCCGGATCGTCGGGATTGACGTCTGGGTGCAGTTTTTTCGCCAAACCGCGGTAGGCGCGCTTGACTTCCTCCGCTGTCGCCGACCGCGAAAGCCCAAGGACCGCGTACGGATCTTGCATTACGGGGACGGAACCTCCGACGCGTTACGACACAATCCGCCAATTGCCATCGGCATCGCGGCACGCCGTACCGTAAGCCTGTTGCTGCTTACCCGCCACCGTAACCGTCGACTGGTATTCGCGACAGGGCTGGCCGTTGTCGTTGGCGTAAGTGCGGGTTGGCGTGGTCGAGCCGTAATTGCCCGTGTCCGGATTGCGCCATGTGGTGGTCTCACCGGTCGGCGCGCTCTCCAGCGTGGTCTGAGTGTTGCGTTGCAGCCGCTCGCGGTCGCGCTCATCCAGCGCCCCGCCCAACTGGTTGCCCGCGATACCGCCTAGAATGGCGCCGACGATAACGGCCGCGGTCTTGCCAGAGCCCTTGCCGATGGTCGAGCCCAGTACGCCACCAGCCACGCCGCCCAGCGCGGTGCCGGCGATTTCCTTGTTGTTGCCGCCCTCGCATGCCGTCAGAGCCAGGGGCAATGCCAAAACCAAAGCAAAGCGTCGCATGAAATATATCCCTAAGTTGTACGCGTCAGGTCGAATCGCGCCTGATCCGCTATGTGCCATTGTATGACATAGGAAAGCCGACGCCTATTTGCTATGCCTCCAGTTAAGTTTCCATTCAAATGGCGGTTATCAAAATGGACGCATCCATCGATCCGATCACCCGGTTCAAATCCTGGCTGGCGGAGGCTACCGAAAACGAGCCGAACGATCCGAACGCCATGTCGGTGGCGACAGTGACAGCGGATGGTCGGCCGTCGGTGCGGATTTTACTGCTGAAAGGCATTGAGGACGGCGCCTTTCATTTCTTCACCAACTACCAAAGCCGCAAGGCCGAGGAACTGGAGACCGGCCAGGCCGCGCTATGCTTCCACTGGAAGACGCTACGCCGGCAAGTGCGAATCGTTGGGCGAGTCGAGAAAATCTCGCCGGCAGCGTCCGACACCTACTACGCATCGCGGGATCGCGGCAGCCAGATCGGGGCGCACGCCTCCCGGCAATCGCAACCGCTCGCCTCGCGCGAAGAATTGATCCAGGCAGTGCAAGCCATCGAGGCGAAATACGAAGGGCGACCGGTGCCGCGACCGGAGCATTGGGGCGGCTATCAGGTGACCCCGTCAGAGATCGAGTTCTGGTCGGATCAGCCGCATCGTCTGCACGACCGCTTCCGCTTCACCCGCGAAGGCGACGGCTGGGCGGTGCAGCGGCTGTATCCGTGAAGTGCCATCTCAGGCCGCCGGCCTGAGAGCGCCTATTTCATCTTCTGTTCTTTGAAGACGACGTGTTTGCGCGCGACCGGATCGAATTTCTTGAATTCCAACTTTTCCGGCTTGGTGCGCGGGTTCTTTTTGGCGACGTAGTAATAGCCGGTGTCCGCTGTGCTCACCAGCTTAACCAACACTGTGGCGGGCTTGGCCATGACCGAAAAACCTCATACTAGAGAATAGGGAACGGTGAATACCGTCTGCGCCTCGCCAGGTCAAGGGCGGTCCGGCTCAGGACCAGGGCTATCGCATTTGGCCGAGTATGGATCGAGCGAAGTCGTTGGACCATCCG
>CAXBDI010000158.1:0-6615 GCA_963974445.1 uncultured Alphaproteobacteria bacterium | reverse complement strand
TCGTTTCAACCGCGTTATGCCCCAATCAGCAATGTGAGCTCCTCGCACCGCTTACCGTGAAACCATCCCCCGCGAATGGAAAAATTTCCGCGACACCGTATCAGACAACTTCCGCGTCATGACGCATGAGAAATTTCGGGTTTTGGAGTAAGGGCGGTATACGCCACAGCTTTGGCGCCTTCGGCAGGCAAGTCGCCCGCGGCTATCAGACGAGATGAAAGCCTGAACACCCACCTCGCCGCTTAAGCCCAGTTCGATGTCTCATAACTGTGGACCGGTACCGTGTCCGCCTACATGGATGCAGTGCACCATAGGTAGATTTGCATAGTTTGGCGAATCTGCTATCTTATTTTATCGGTAAGGGTTTGTGAGACCGAGAAAAAGTCTGGCTAGATTAACCGATACAAAATAGTATTGCGGTGCAATAAGAATTCCATGAAGGTTCAGGGATAGCGGGACCTTAAACTAGGAGAGCGCTAAGCATGTTATATACTGCCTACGAGGCGACACACGCAGCGATTGGGCCAATGCGAATGGCTGCGGACGCTGCTCGACGGTTTTATCGCTCGCCGATTAATCCAATGGCCTATATGCCACATTCTAAGGCGGTTGCTGCAGCCTGCGATGTATTTGAGCGAGTGACCCGGCGCTATGGCAAGCCGGAATGGGGCATTGACGATACACAAATAGACGGTCGGTCTGTCCCCATCACAATCGAATCGGCGAAAAAACTTCCCTTTTGCGATCTGTTACATTTTCGCCGCGACCCAAAACGGCTCCCACGAACGCGCCGGAACGATCCGAAAATTTTGATCGTAGCGCCGTTATCCGGGCACTATGCAACACTGCTGCGCGGCACCGTGCAAGCGATGCTGCCGGAGCACGATGTCTACATTACGGATTGGGCCGACGCGCGCACCGTGCCGGTCAGTCAAGGGCGTTTCGATCTGGAGGAATACACCGACTACATCATCAAGTTCCTGCGCTTCCTCGGCCCGGATACGCATGTTATGGCGGTGTGTCAGCCGGGCCCCGCGGTTCTGGCGGCCACGTCCGTTTTGGCGGCGCATGACGACCCATGTCAGCCGGCGACGCTTACCCTGATGGGCAGCCCGATCGATACGCGCAAAAGCCCGACGGTGCCGAACGAGTTGGCAACGTCGAAGTCGCTAGACTGGTTCGAGAAAAACGTCATCTCGTTGGTACCGTGGCCGAACCCGGGCATGATGCGCCGGGTCTACCCGGGCTTCATGCAGTTGACCGGCTTCATGACCATGAATCTGGACCGGCACGTCGATGCGCACCTCCAACTGTTTCGGCATCTGATTGCCGGCGATGGCGAGAGCGCCGACGCGCACCGCGATTTTTACGACGAGTACAATTCCGTCATGGACATGACGGCGGAATTCTATCTCGACACCATCAAAGTGGTCTTTCAGGATCACGACCTGCCGGACGGCCGTTGGCGCCACCGCGGCGAATTGGTGAGGCCGCAGGCGATCAAACGCACCGCCTTGATGACCGTAGAAGGCGAGCGCGACGACATCTCCGGCATTGGCCAGACCCAGGCGGCCCACGCGCTTTGCACCAGCATCCCGGCGGACCAGCGTAAGCTGCTAGTGCAGGCGAAAGTCGGTCACTATGGCATTTTTAACGGCCGGCGCTGGCGCGAAGAGATTCAGCCGCAAATTCGCGACTTTATTCTCGAACACCGGGCCTTGGCGAAGACCGCGCAAGCCGCCTGAGGCGAACGGGCGGCCGGATAAGCCGCCTGTCACGCGGGATTATAACTGGTTTCTTACCGCTGCTTGATAGCGCCGTTGCCTGCCAGCCGTTCAATTTCGCTGGCGGCGAAGCCCCAATCGGCCAGCGCCTCCTTGGAATGCTCGCCGGCATACGCAACGCCCATCGGCGTCTTGGACGGGGTGCGGGCGAACTTCGGCGCAGGCCCGGGCTGCTTGAAGCCATCCACCTCCACAAAGGTGCTGCGGGCGACGTTGTGATGGTGCTGCATCGCCTCGCTCATGGAGAGCACCGGTGCGAAGCAGATATCGGTCTGCTCCATGATCTTGGTCCACTCCGCCCGGGTTTTGGTGCGGAACACCTCCCGAAGAGTCTCGCGGTTTTGCGCCCAGCTGTTGCGATCAAGCTGGTCCGGCAGGTTGGCGTTCTCCAGGCCGGTATGCTTCAGCAGCAGCGCGTAGAATTGTGGCTCAATCGAGCCTAGCGAGATGTACTCGCCGTCCTTGCACTCGAACGGGCCATAGTAGTGGGCGCCGCCGTCCAGGCGGTTGTGGCCGCGCTGTTCCTTCCACAACCCACCGGCCAGCGCGCCGTACATCGATGTCATCAGCGAGGCCGAGCCTTCGACCATGGAGGTGTCTACCACCTGTCCTTCGCCGGATTTCTGCGCCTCGATATAAGCCGCCAGCGCGCCGACGACCATATAGAGCGCACCACCGCCGAAATCGCCGACCAGGTTGAGCGGCGGCACCGGCGGGCCATCCTGCGGGCCGATAGCGTGCAAGGCTCCGGAGAGCGATATATAGTTGATGTCGTGGCCGGCGGTGTGCGCAATCGGGCCATCCTGGCCCCAACCGGTCATGCGGCCATAGACGATCTTCTTGTTGCGCTTGAACATGACATTGGGCCCAAGTCCGAGGCGCTCCATCACGCCTGGGCGAAAGCCCTCGATCAGGATGTCGGCTTTCTCGCATAGCTGCAGTGCGAGTTCGACACCGCCCGGGTTCTTCAGATCGATGGCGACGTTTTTGCGGCCGCGCAGCAGGTTGTTGTACTTCGGATTGACCTTGCCCTCGTTGCCAACATTGACGGCCCGATCGATGCGAATCACGTCGGCCCCCATATCGGCCAGCATCATGCAGGCGAACGGGCCCGGCCCGATACCTGCAAACTCCACGACTTTGACGCCTGTCAGCGGACCACTCATTGTTTCCTCGCCTTATGTTGAATGACTGAGACAGGCAGCATAGCGGCTGTTTCGATCCGTTCAACGGAGAGGCGCATGCCGATCATGACTCAGCCCTTTAGCGGTGTTCGGATTGTGGATTTCACCCAGGTTTTCGCCAGTCCCTAGGCCACCTATCAACTGGCGCTACCGGGTGCCGACGTCATCACGGTGGAGAAGCCAGGCTGCGAAGATTGCGCTGGACCAATGGCAAGATCGGCCCGAGCGCCCCTCTAAAACTGGTCGTGGCTAAAGTTGAGCGGCTGGCTGAAGTTCCCCAGACCCGTCGCCGCCTGTGCGGTCTGTGGGTCCAGAGTGATTTGGGTCAGCTTTCCCGGCGCAATCGTCACCAGTTGGCGCACAGTCATACCTTCGCTCTCGGCGATGACGATATGCTGGCCCGCGGGGAGCCGGAACAACTGCGCCTCACCGGAACGGCCCTCGGCTTCGGCCAAAATCGTGGAAGCCTCCGACTGGCCGTCCATCTGTTCCACCCGAAATTGCACGGGCCCAATATGGCTGACCCCAGCACTCAGGCGCAGAAATCCTAGGCCCAAGTCAAACGTCTTCGTTGTGGTCTCGCCCGGCACAACCCTAATGGTTGCGTCGGCCTGGGCAGCGCCGGACGTGACCGCGACCTTGTACTCGCCGGCCGGCAGCGCCAACAGCGGTTGCGGATCGTAGCGCACCAGCGGCGCGCCGCCATCGATGCGGCGCAGTGTGTAGGTCAGATCGCTTTCCAGCGGCGCCATGTTCGCCATGGCGGACGTCGCGAGCGAAACATACCCCAAATCCAGCGACAGTGTTCGCTGCTCCAGCCCCTCGCCACTGCTGCGGAATTTGTGTTCGCGGACGACGCCGCTGTGGGTGACGCGGGCCACATACTCGCCGGCGGGCAGGTCGAAGACCGGCTGCGGCGCCCAGGATCGGCCGACAAGGCGGAACGCGCCGTCGCCTTCGAGGGCCAGCACTTCGAAGCTGAGTTCGCTGGTCAAGGGCGCTCCACCGGGAGAAGCGACCGCCCGCAGCTGAACGCCGGTCACGTCGCCGGTCGGCGGTAGCGGCGCTGCCGAAATTTCAGAATCGGTCTTGGTCTCCGCCCAGGCCAAGACGGTCAAACGATCCGCCGCCGGACGATCATCCGACAGGCGTGACAATTCATCCACATCTGCCCGTTGCGGAGGCGCATCAGGCGGCTTCGGCGGAATCGGAACCCTATCGGCGGATTCGGAGGACAAGGCGGCGGTATCGTCCGCAGTCGGCGCAATGCCAGTCGCTGCGCCCGCCAGCCCCGTTTCGGTCGCGGCTATGGCGGCGGGGCCGACCGGCTGCACGAGCGCTGCCTCCAGCAAAGTCGGGATCGAGGCCAGATCGGCAGCACGATAGTCACCGCCCGTATTCTCCGCGATGCAGCGCAGGCGGATCGCGGACGGGCTGAGCCCCATGACATCGACCCGCAACTGCCGCGCATCCGCAGCCAGCGTCTGGCTGAGACTGCAAGCGACGCTGATGCCCTGCGGACCGCCGGCAGCGACCAGCACGATGTGGGCAGGCTTTTCCGTATAATCCAGTTCGGCCGCGGCTGCCCGCAAGGCCGCATCCAAAGCGAACCGGCCATTCAGCATCGCAGGGACTGTCAGCGGCGTTGTTTGCCCAGGCGCGCGCAGTATCAACCAGCCCTGGTAACCGGCGTCCTGCCCGGCTGCGGCGACAGCGACACCGAACCGCGACCGGCCATTGCCGGCAACCAGGGATTCCAGTGCTCCAGAGCGAACGATTTCGAGAGCACGCGGGTCCAGCACCAAAAAAGTCGCCTGATCCGAGGCTGCCGCCAACCCGGATAGTCCATACGAAGCAATCGACAAAACCGTTGCGGCAGCAATACGCCAGCGGGACAACAAACCGAATTCACCTCCGTACTGCGCCAACCAAATGGCTAGAGCCTTTATCACCCCGTAAGTGAGTTCAGACAATAGCGCCGCCGGCGCCTCTGGCAACTGTCAGGTCTGTCCGCACTGCGGAATTTGCGATTCTTTTCCGATACTTCAAGGGCGGCAATGCGAGCGCGTGACGAGTCTTCCACCGTTCGCTAAACTTCATCCACAGCTTGGCCCACTGCACCTCTCGCGAAGGAACTCCGCCGCCATGGTCACAAGTGACAATCTCCGCATCGATCCGCAGCGTCTCTGGGACACCCACATGGATATGGCGAAGATCGGGCCGGGCGTCGCCGGTGGCAATAATCGGCAAACTTTAACGGACGAAGATGCCGAAGGGCGGGCGCTGTTTCGCTATTGGTGCGAGACCGCAGGCTTGACCGTAACGGTTGATCGGATCGGCAATATGTTCGCCCGCCGGCCGGGTCGCAACGACGCGCTGCCGCCCGTGCTCATGGGCTCGCACTTGGATACGCAGCCGACCGGCGGCCGCTTCGATGGCGTGTTCGGCGTGCTGGCTGGGCTGGAGGTCATCCGCACGCTCAACGATCTGGGCATAGAGACGGAAGCACCGCTGGAAGTCGTGAACTGGACCAACGAAGAAGGCGGGCGTTTCCCGCCGCCGATGGTTGGCAGCGCCGTTTTCGCCGGGCAGATGGAAATCGAGAAGGCGCTGGATATCCGAGACCTGGAAGGTGCGCGCTTCGGCGATGAACTGGTGCGAATCGGCGCCGAAGGCGATCAGGCGGTCGGCGGGCGCAAAATCGGTGCCTATTTCGAATGCCATATTGAACAGGGCCCGATCCTGGAGGCCGAGGAGAAAAGCGTCGGCGTCGTCACCGGCGTGCAAGCAATGCGCTGGTACGAGGTGATAGTGAAAGGCCGCGAATCCCACGCCGGCACCACCCCGCCCGCCAATCGCCGCGATGCGCTGACAACAGCGGCTCGGGTCGTGCTCGCTCTCGACGGCATCATGCAGCAGCGCGGCATCGACGGGCGCTGCACCATTGGGGTGATGGACGTGCGTCCCGGCTCCCCCAACGTGATTCCCGGCGAGGTGTTTTTCACCGTCGATATTCGCAATCCGACCGTGGCGGAGCTAGATCAAATGGATCAGGAGTTCCGCGATGCTGTGGCGGCGCTCGTTGCAGATGGCACGATGCAAATCGATGTGAAAGAGACTTGGTTCTCGCCGCCGGTCCATTTCGATGCCGGCTGCGTCGCCGCCGTGCGCCACGGTGCGAAGACAGCAGGCCACGCCTTCCGCGATATCATGAGCGGCGCCGGCCATGACGCGGTGCATGTGTCTAAAATCGCGCCTGCGGCGATGATCTTCGTCCCTTGCAAGGACGGGATCAGCCACAATGAAGCGGAATATTCTGCGCCGGAGCATCTGGCGGCCGGCTGCGATGTGCTGCTGCGCGCGGTGCTCGAATACGCCAATCGCGACGTGGCGGAGTAGCGGCGCACCCTTACGTTTTCACCCTGAGCCTGTCGAAGGGTCTTCGGCACAGCCCTGGACATCTACCCTTCGACTCGGCCCTATGGGCCGGTTCAGGGTGAAGGAAGGGGTTGAACCAGCCATGCAGACCCACTTCACCGAGGCGCAGAAGGCCGATCCGGATATTGCGGAGGCGGACAAGATCCTGCGCAATTGCGTGCATTGCGGCTTTTGCACGGCGACGTGTCCGACCTATGTCCTGCTGGGTG
>CAXBDI010000157.1:0-6755 GCA_963974445.1 uncultured Alphaproteobacteria bacterium | reverse complement strand
GCAGCGGACAATTAATGTGCTATCAAAACCGGTCAACTCGGTTTGCTATCGACAGCTCTGCGAGGAAGGCTTCAATCGGCGTGTTGTAGCCCAAGCATTTGCGTGGCGTCGTGTTGAGCGTCAGAGCGATGTCCTGGCAGTCGTCGTCGGCGAGGTCATCCAGGTCGATGCCCCGCGGCAGCCATCGGCGCAGTCGCCCGTTGGTGTTCTCGACCGCTCCCTTCTGCCATGAGGCGTAGGCGTCACAGAAGTAGGTGCCGCAGGCCAATAATGACCGCAGCATGCTGTGCCGAGCGAACTCACCACCGTTGTCGAAGGTCATCGAGCCGCGCATCGGCGCTGACAAGCGCTTGAGTACGGCCATCAGGACGGACACGGTTTCGGCCGCCGATTTGCCGGTCAGGCGAGCCAGTAAAGTGATCCGGGTTTTGCGTTCATGCACGACCAGAACCGGTTGGGAGCGCTTACAGATCAGGAGGTCGTTCATCGGGCTTTCGCGGCCCCACTGGGGCCACGGTCCCTCTTCACCCCAATGACCAACGGTCTGGCGCGTGTTGATCGTTTCCGAGCGTTCGGATATCGACGTCTTATCAGTCGGTTGATGCGCTGCCGCTCGTCTGCGCAAACCGCGACGCTTCTTGCCCCTTGGCAGCAAGCGCCACAATTTTTCTGCCCGGCGGACAGGGTGGTAGATCCAGGCATAGATCGTTTCGGCGGCAAGCGATCCCAGGCCCCGCTCCTCGCCGAGTTTGAGGCGGCCGGCGATCTGTTCCGGCGTCCAGCCTTCGGCCAGGCGAGCGACGACGAATGCTTGCAGCCGTTCGTCTCTGTCCAATTTGCCCACTCGCTGGCGGCGCAAAAGATATGAGCCCTCGGCAACGACCGGCCGGTAGGCACCGCTGTCCGTTGAGTTGCGTTTCAACTCGCGGCTGACGGTCAAGGGCGAGCGCCGAATGGCACGAGCAATGGCGCAAACGCCGAGCCCGCTGGCCTTGAACTCGGCGATCCGGTCTCTTTCGACGGGTTGAAGATGACAGTAGCTTGACATGGCGACACCGTTTTTCTGTTGGACGACAGACGGATACCAAATCCGTCAACAGTGTTGCACCTCAACCTGGAATCCACCGGCGGCCCCGCTGGGGCTGCGTTCCATCAGGTACTGATCGATATGCTTAAGAGCAGCCAGTGCGCGAGCGCTGTATCGGACGCTATGCGCCATGTTTTGCGAAAATGGCAGCTACCGCTTTCTGCTCAGCTTCAACGAACGGCTCCCACCCAACCCGCTGCCACGGCGTTTCGAGCAATTCAGCGATCGGCGACGGTGGCCGGAAAATTGAGCCAAACCCTTCGATTGTCTGAAACAGCTGGTATGGATTGCCAGCGTTTCCGGCTTCCTTTTCCGTCACCGCCAAGAGTTGCTTCAACCTGGTTTCATCCGGCACCACGTTGAGCACCAACAACGGCGACTTGAGCTTCAAGTGCTTCCGGTATTGCCTGCGGCCAATGTATTCCTCGTATTGGCAGAGGCTCCGCAGCCAACTTTTGCGGTTAAAGTTCTTGATGGTGGCAGGTTTGGTGGCCCGGTCACACTCGACCAAGAAGAACCGGAACCGGCTGCCTTCCTCCGTGTGATACTCCAGGCCAAACAGAGAGTCCGGGATCAGGTCTTTGGTGGCGGTCGCGCCGGTTTTGGGATCATTGATTGAAACGGGATAGCGCAGTTCTGCCGCCGCACTGGTACATTTTCTCGCCGCCGTTGATAATTTTGGCCTGCCACCTGGGCAACCAAGCGCGGGATTCGACGGGCCGTTGGACAGTCGCAATCCAGCCAAGCGCTCGCATCCCGATTATTACAACGCGTGCGGGCGGGAGCCGTAATTTAAAAGTGGCTGTAGCCGCCGCGTTCTAGCGCAAGGGGTTGGCCGTCGGGGTCTTGAACCTCGACGCCAGGCTCGGCACGGAGATAGCCGATGCGGGTAACTGCGGTCTTCGTCTGTGCAGCAATGCGTTCGATAGTTCGGGCTGCTTCAGGCTTGGCGGTGAAGACGATTTCGTAGTCGTCGCCGCCAGTCAGCATCCGGACGAGCCATTCAGGGTCGATGGCTATGGCGGCATGGCCTGCTTCGGAGAGCGGCACGGCTGCTGCTTGAATGATCGCCCCTAGCCCGCTTGCGTCGGCAATATGGCCGAGATCGGCGACCAGCCCGTCGGAGACATCGGCGGTCGCGGTCGCGTGGCCGCTGGCGGCCAATGCTTGGCCAAAGGCGACGCGCGGTTCCGGCCAGCGGAACTTCGCTTCTGCGGCGTTGGCGAGCGCCTTAGGCACCGCCGGCGCTTGCCCCTGGGCAATGGCGAGGCCGAGCGCGCCGTCGCCTATCCAGCCGGTCACCGAGATATCGTCACCGGGTTGGCCACCGCCACGGCGGCGGGCGCTGCCGGCCGGCGTGGTGCCGATTGCGGTGACGCTCACCGTCGTCGGACCCGGAGTCCGCACCGTATCGCCGCCCAGTAGCGACCAGTCGAAAGCGGCCTGATTGGCCTGCAGACCCTCGCAAAAGCCGGCGATCCAACTCTCATCCTGGGCGGGGTTGAGGGCCAGCGTCAGTTGATAGCCGAGTGGTTTCGCCCCTTTGGCAGCCAAGTCGGAGAGATTGGTGCGCAGTGCGCGCTCCGCCACCATTGCGGGCCTCTCGTCGGCCAGGAAGTGCACGCCGGCAACGATCGCGTCGGTGGTGATCACCAGATCGCCCGCGAAGGAACCGGCGGCAAGTATCGCCACATCGTCGCGCAGGCCATCGGCGCCGGGATGGGTGGCCAGCGGCGCCAGATAGCGGGCGATCAGCCCGAATTCGTCAAGGGGCGGCGGTCGGGAAGGCATCCGGGCGCATCCCATGCGCGAGCCGGTCCAACACCGCGTTGACCAGCGAACGCTCGCCCTTGTCGAAGAACGCGGCGGCGATGTCGGTATACTCGTCGATGGTCGAGCGTGGCGGCACATCGGTGAGGAACTGCAATTCATAGGCGCCGGCGATCAGAATCGCCTGCAGCACATACTCCAGCCGGCCGAATTGGCGTTTCTCCAAAGCCTCCTGCACAAGCATGGTGAGCGCTTCGGCTTCGACGGCGATGCCGCGGGTCAGGCGGCGGAAGAAGCCCAGGTCGACATTCAAGGCCAGGCCGTCGATGGTCTCACCCAGGCGATGCTCCTCGAACTGTTTGGCGACGACAGAGACCTGCGCGCGGGTCATGGCGGACTGGTAGAGCACCTGAATCGCAGCAACACGCGCCAGGCGGCGGCGGCCTTCCAGCGGCCGCGCGTCGGTGGCTTCACCGTCCGGTTCGGCACCGGGGGCAAAAGCTTGGATCAGGTCACGGTCGCGCATGGCGTTACGTTTTCAGTCTATTCACTAAGGAAACGGCGGGCGAGTTTCAGGTTCATCATGCAAGCCCGCGCCGCCTCGCCACCCTTGTCTTTCTGGGTCGGATCGGCGCGGACGACGGCTTGCGCTTCGTTTTCCACCGTCAGCAGGCCAAAGCCGACCACCAATCCGCCATCGGTCGCCAGGTTCTGGCAGGCGCGGGCGGTTTCATTGCAGATCAGATCGTAGTGCGAGGTCTCGCCACGGATGACGCAACCGAGCGCGATGTACCCGTCAAAGCTCTCGCCTTCGTGGGCGGTGGCAATGGCGAAGGGGATTTCGAAGGCGCCGGCGACCTCAACCACTTCATGGGTTGCGCCCTCTTGCTTCAGGTACCGCGTCGCGCCCTCGATCATCGGATCGGTGATGTGCTTATAGTAGGGGGCGACGACAATCAGGATGCGCGGGGCGGTGCTCATGGCGTTACTTGGCCTCTCGGGGAACGGCGCGGGTTTCCACGACCTTTAGGCCATAACCCTCCAACCCGACAATGTGGCGTTCGGTGTTCGAGAGCAGAATCATATCGCTGACGCCCAGATCTTGCAGGATTTGCGCGCCGATACCGTAATCGCGCAGAAACTGGCCTCCGCGATCTTTTTTCTCTCTCAACTCGTCTTTCAGCCGTTCGGACAGCACGGTGGAACGGGTTTCGCGGATCACGACGATCACGCCGCGCCCTTCCTTGCCGATCAACTCCATCGCCCGGTGCAGCGCGCCGCCACGGTTGCGGTGTTGATCGCCCAGCAAGTCTTCGAGCAGGTTCATCGAGTGCATACGCACCAGCACTGGCTCACCGGTGGTGATGTCACCCTTCACCAGCGCCAGGTGCTCCGCATATTCGACGGTGGTGCCATAGACAATCATCCGGAATTCGCCGCCATAGCGCGAGTCCAGCTCGTTTTCCATCAGCCGCTTAACGGTGCGGTCGTGACGGCGGCGATAGGCGATCAGGTCGGCAATCGCGCCGATTTTCAGGTTGTGGAACTGTGCGAACGGGATCAGATCGGTCAGGCGCGCCATGGTGCCGTCGTCGTTCATGATCTCACAGATCACGCCGGATGGGTTGAGGCCTGCGAGGCGGGAGATATCCACTGCAGCCTCCGTATGGCCGGCGCGGACCAGCACGCCGCCTTCGCGCGCTTCCAGCGGGAAGACGTGACCGGGGGTCGAGATGTCGTGCTTGCCTTTGGAGGGGTCGATGGCGACGGCGATGGACCGCGCCCGGTCGCCGGCGGAAATGCCTGTAGTCACGCCTTCCGCCGCCTCGATCGACACGGTGAAGGCGGTGGATTGCCGCTGGCGGTTGTCGCGCGGCATCAGCGGCAGGTCCAACTCCTTCACCCGCTGTTTGGTGAGCGACAGGCAGATCAGGCCGCGACCGTTCTTGGCCATGAAGTTGATGGCGTCCGGCGTCGCCATTTGCGCCGGGATGACCAGATCGCCTTCGTTTTCCCGGTCCTCGTCATCGACCAGGATAAACATACGGCCATTGCGGGCTTCCTCGATAATCTCCTCAATGGAAGAAAGAAAGGTCAGGTCAGCCTCGGTCCGTTGCTGCTCCGCCTCGTCCATCGCCGCGGCGAGCGCCTGGGGAGAGGCGGATTTCATCGCCTTGGTGTCATTGCTCATGACATGCCTCGCATTTCCGTCAGTCTGGCAACGTAGCGCGCCAGCATATCAATTTCTACATTGACGCGCGTGCCGACCTGCGCCTCGCCCAAAGTCGTGTGCGTCAGGGTGTGGGGGATCAGGTTTACGCCAAAGCTGTTGCCTGCAACCTCGTTCACGGTCAGCGACACGCCGTCGAGGCAGACAGAGCCCTTCGGTGCGATGAATGGCGCCAGATCCGCCGGCACCTCGAACGTGAAGCGCACGCTGTCGCCCTCCGGCTGGCGCGCGACGACCTGGCCGACGCCATCGACATGGCCGGAGACGATGTGGCCGCCCAACTCATCGCCAAGGCGCATGGCGCGCTCCAGATTGATCCGCGTGCCCTGCCGCCAATCGCCGAGGGTGGTGCAGGCCAGCGTCTCCGCCGAGGCATCGATGGCGAACCAGCCGGGGCCTTTGTCGACCACAGTCAGGCACGCGCCGCTGTGCGAGATGGAAGCGCCGATATCGATGCTGGCCGTATCGTAGGCTGTCTCGATAGTCAGACGGGTGTCGCCGCGCTGCTCTATGGAGCGGACGCGGCCTATGTCGGTAACGATACCGGTAAACATACGGGCGAGCTCGAAAAAGTCGTTCAGGGGCGCTGGGTCAGCGGCGTTGGTATAGCTCTAGCACATCGTCACCCAGTTGTCGCACTTCGATAGGAGCGAAGCGGCGCATGTCGGTTATGCGCGAGACGCCAAGGCCGGCTATACCCGGCAGGCCGTCGCCACCGATGATGGCGGGCGCGCGGAACCAGGCGATCCGGTCGACCAAATCCGCCTGTAGCAGCAAGGCTGCAAGTTGGCCGCCGCCCTCCACCAGAACGCGGGTGATACCGCGGGCAGCCATGGCTTGCAGCGCCTGGCGCGGCTCGATCTGACCTTGCGGCGAGAGCGGCACGGTCAGGCTTTCAGCTGGCGAAGGGGCGGGCGTTGCGTCTGAGCCGGCTAGCCGCCAAGTCGGCGCGGCGCGGTCGGTGAATAGTTTCAAAGTGGTTGGCAAGCTGCTGCGGCTATCCCAGACCACCCGCACTGGCGAGCGGTCTTCGAGACCGGGGAGGCGGCAGGTCAGGCTGGGATTATCGGCTGCGGCTGTGCCTCGTCCGACCATAATGGCGTCATGGATGGCGCGGAGGTAGTGGCCGTGGCGGCGTGCCTCCGGGCCGGTGATCCATTGGCTCTCGCCAGTGTTGGTGGCAATCCGACCGTCCAGCGTGGTGGCAAGCTTCAACGTGACGAGCGGCAAGCCCTCGCGCACCCGCTTAAGGAAGCCGGCGTTCAGATGCTCGGCCTCCGCCGCCAGCACGCCGTGTGTGACCGCAATTCCAGCTTCTCGCAGCAGAGCGAGGCCGCGGCCAGCAACGCGCTCGTCCGGGTCATCGCAGGCGGTGACGACGCGGGCGACCTTGGCGACGATCAACGCTTCGGCACAGGGCGGGGTCTGACCGTGATGGCTGCACGGCTCCAGCGTGACATAGGCGGTGGTGCCGGCGGCGAGCGTTCCGGCCATGGCCAGCGCCTCGGTTTCCGCATGCGGACGGCCGCCCGGTTGGGTCCAGCCCTGGCCGACGGCCCGGCCTTCTCGCACCAGGATGCAGCCCACCGCCGGATTCGGCCACGTCCGGCCCAATCCACGCGCTGCGAGAGCCAGCGCGGCCCGCATCCAGCGGGCGTCATCGGCGGG
>CAXBDI010000156.1:0-6784 GCA_963974445.1 uncultured Alphaproteobacteria bacterium | reverse complement strand
CCATCGAGGCCGCGTTCGAGAACGAGGATGGCAAGATGCTGTTTGAGGTCGAGGTTGCCAAGGACAAGGCTGTGCACAAGGTGATGATCGACGCCGTGAGCGGTAAGGTCGTCAAGGTCTCGGCCGCCGAGGCAGGCGAGCACAAGGAAGACTAAGCGAGAAGATGTATTGGCAACCGGCCCGTCCATACGGATGGGCCGGACTGCACCCATCTCATTCCCGCGCATTGGCGAATACCGATTGCGCCGCAGCAAGACGTAGTCTCATGAATCAGAGAAAGGACAGACGTAATGTCAATGAAATCCAAATTGATCGCAACTTGCGCTGCCAGCGCCATGCTCTTGTCAACGGTTGCGGCGCAGGCCGGCCAGGCCGTGTCATTCGATAAACTCCCAGCACCGGTCCGCCAATCGGTGGAGGTGCTCGCCCCTGACGTTGGGGCCAATGAATTCCGTGCGGAGGAAGAGAAAGGAGGCCTCTATACAATCGGCTACAGCAAAAAAGGCATCCACTTTGAAATTACGGCGAACGCCAATGGTGAGGTTGCGCGAATTGAGGAGAAACTAAGCTACAAACCGGTTCCTTCCAGCGTTCACAACGACAGAATCGCAGACGCCGCGTCCATCAATGAGGATATGGTTGAGTTCGCGTTGGCGGGTGAGGCCGGCAAGGTCGAGGAGAAAATTGCGGCCTTAAAGCACGCGCTCCCAGGTCTCCGAACGATTATCGGAGAGACGGCCTACGAAAAAGTTGGGGGCCAATTGCAGGTCATGGAAACGCACTCGGCGAAAGGCGACATGACCGGGGTGTCCTTGGCGGCGGTCGAAGCCTACAAGCAGCTTGAACTGACACTCGATAAGGCCGCTCTTGTCGTGCCGATCGAGGTTTCGATGCTGGACTATTCCGGCTTCAAACTGAATGCCCTGTCGCACGCGAAGTCACCCGAATGGGCCAATATCGTGGCGAGCGCCAAGGAGGCAGCCGGTTATTGGAAAGCGCTAGAGAGAAATGTCGAGGACAAAGGTTTGCGTGATCTCATGAATTCGATCCAATCCGGGCTAGACGAAGGCGTGGCCCGCAAAGACGCGGCTCAAGTGGGCTTTGCCGCACAGCTTAAGCTCGACGCGGTGGATCTACTGGAGCACTACTTCGTCTCGGCATATAAGATCGGCGCCGGTGCGGTTGCGCCGGACAAGAACGAAATCAGCAAATAAGGCAATCGCGGACATCTGAACTTTAGCGATTGAGCGTTGACGGCCCGCGGTTCCCGAGGGCCGTTTCGTTTTAAAAAAAGGGACCCGGGCCCATTAATCGAAAATTACAGATGGCCAATTTCAAGAAACCTCTTGAACGTCAGCCTGACCGAGACTCCGGGTTGGAGAATTCCGCCACCGGTCGCGGTTCGCTTAACCCTCGACGGCAAACGGTGAATTACAAAATCGTATAGTCCCAGGAAGCCTCTCGTCATTAACGCCTCCCATATCCATCCAAGAACCCAATCTGCTTTAATGACCCGCACCAAATGCGTTTGCGGTTCCAGACGTTGAGCAGCGTTCGAAACAGCCGATATAGGAGAAACAATCATGTTCACGACCCACCTAAGTCAAGCCCAGAGGGGGCGGCACGCCGTGAAGCTCGGGACCGCCGCGCTCGCGACTGGCATGATTATTTGGACGACCGCGGCGATGGCGGCATTGCCGTCGGAGGGCTATGCCGACCTGGTCGACAAGGTCAGCCCCGCCGTCGTCTTCATCTCGTCGACGCACAAGGCGTCGGAATCCGACATGTCGATGAACGGCTCCGGCGATGCCCCCTTCCCGATCCCACCGGGTTCTCCATTCGAGAAATTTTTCAAACGGTTCCAGGAGCAAACGCCGAGACAGCAGGGCCCGATGACGGCCTTGGGGTCCGGGTTCATCATAAACCCGCAGGGCGATATTGTCACAAACAACCACGTCATCGACGGCGCAAGCAAGGTGCAGGTCAGGTTGCAGGACGGCCAGGAGTTCGACGCAAAGATCGTCGGCACCGACCCGCAGACCGACCTGGCGCTCTTGAAGATCAAGTCGGACAAGCCGCTACCGTTCGTCACCTTCGGCGATTCGGCAAAGTTGCGAGTCGGTGACGTGGTTCTGGCTGTCGGCAACCCCTTCGGCCTGGGCGGCACGGTCACGGCCGGGATCGTCTCGGCGCGAAACCGCGACATCAACGCCGGTCCGTACGACGACTTCATTCAGACGGATGCGTCGATCAACCGAGGAAACTCTGGCGGTCCGCTCTTCAATACGAAAGGAGACGTCGTTGGCGTCAACACGGCGATCTTCTCGCCAAACGGCGGCTCGATCGGAATTGGTTTTGCGATACCCGCCAACTTGGCGAAGGATATCGTGGCCCAGCTCGAAAACCATGGAAACGTCGAGCGCGGTTGGCTTGGCGTGAAGATCCAGGCCGTGAGTCCGGAGATCGCCCAAGCCATCGGTCTCAATACCGACAAAGGTGCGCTGATCTCCGAGGTTACGACCGACAGTCCTGCCGCCAAGGCCGGTCTTCGCCAAGGCGATGTCATCCTCGACTACAACGGACAAGCCGTGACAGCCATGCGGGATCTGCCCCGCCTGGTCGCCGGCACGCGCTCTGGTGAGACAGCCAAGGTCGAGTTGTGGCGTGGCGGCCAGAAGAAATCCGTTTCGGTCACGATCGGTCAACTCAAGCCGGAGATGGTCGCCTCAGCCGAGGGCGGCCAGGCGATGCCAGGAAGTGCCGCCTCCAAGTCCCTCGGAGCTCAGCTGGCCACGCTGGATGACGCCACAAAGGCGCAACTTAACCTGCCCGATAGCACCAGGGGCGTCGTCGTTGCCCAGATCGACCCGGACGGCCGGGCCGCCACCGCCGGCTTGCGGCCAGGGGACGTAATCGAGAAGGTTGGCCCAGATTCAGTGGCCAACCCGGCGGACGTCGATGCGGCTCTCGCCAAGGCCAAGAGCAATGCCATTCTGCTCCTGATCAATCGCGGCGGCGAAGAACTCTTCGTCGGCGTGAAGCTTGCCGACGCCTAAGCGGTCTCGCGGCGCGACAAGCCCCCTACCGCGCCAAGTACCGCGGCGGAAGGGCCGGCCTGGATCCCCCGGTCGGCCCTTTCGGCGTTTTGCGTCCCAGTACAACACCCCATGCCGGTAGAGGAGCCGTCGCGCCTGAACCCAACCCGGACTATACGAAATCGTATAGTCCGGGACCAAGCCCGCCAATCTCCAACATCGCATTATTTATCCATAGCCGCGGCCTGTCGCATCACATGCAACCGGCAACTCGGGGCCAAGCCTCTGCACTGGCCTGAGTTACCTAGGAGATTAAGAAGATGCTCGAAATCAATCAACTGAAGGTCAGCCTTGGTGGCGTACCTATCCTGCACGACGTCAATCTCTCGCTCGGCGAGGGCGAGATCTACGGTCTCCTGGGACCGAACGGCGCCGGGAAAAGCACAACCATCGCGGCCGCCATCGGCCTCTTGAAACGCGACGGCGGCCAGGTCCGCATCATGGGCAAGGATCCACAGACCGAAGCCAAACCGATCCATGCGAAGCTTGGCGTCCTGCCGGAGCAGAATGGCTTCTACGATTGGATGACGGCGGTGGACTACCTGGGGTTCTTCGCCGCGCTTTACGACTTGCATCCCCGTGAGGCAGACCTTCAAGACCGGTTGGCCCGTTTCGGCCTTGATCCGCGTCCAGGTCAGCGTATCGGCACCTTCTCGCGCGGCATGCGCCAAAGGCTTGGCCTGGCGCGCGCCCTGATCGCCGATCCGGCGCTCCTCATCCTCGACGAACCGACGAATGGGTTGGACCCTCGTGGGCGGCGCGAGATACACGATATCCTGATCGACCTCAGCGCGAATCATGGCGTCGGCATTCTGCTCTGCACCCATCTGTTGGACGATGTCGAGCGGTTGTGCAAGCGGATCGGCGTCATCGTCGAAGGCCGAACCGTGGCCGAAGGCGCCATCGCGGATCTCGTCCGTAGCAATGATCGCCTGGTTCGGTTCCGACTCCACGTTAACGGGGATGTCTCCAAAACCGAGGCTCCACCGACGATAACGGTCGTCGCACGCGATGGCGAGTGGTGCACGGTCGCCCTGTCACCCGAGATCGACCCGCAGACTGCGTGGCGGGAGCTTCTGTTCATGGGGTGGCCGATCACTGAGATTCGGCACGAGGGCGGCGGGATCGAGGATCTGTACCTCGGCCTCACCGAAGGGAGGGCGGCATGAGCGCGACCGGCCTGATCGCCCGCAAGGAAGGGGGCGACCTTCTGCTCAGTCTGCGCGGCCTCGGATGGTTGCTCACGATGGCGGTCGTGTTATCCGTGTTCGGCCTGCTGCTGGTCAGCAATAGCGAACTCAGCCTGCTCGACAATGCGCAGGTGGTCTATGACATGGGCGGCATCGTCACCGCGCTCGGCGCCTTGTTGGCCGTCGTTGTCGGGACCGATGCCGTCGCCGGCGAGCGCGAGCGCGGCACGCTTGTGCCACTCCTGCTGACGCCGGCCTCGCGCAACAACATCCTGTTGGGCAAGCTTGGCGGCCAGGCGATCGCCTGGGCCGTGATGTACGCGATCGCCCTGCCTTATTTCTGGGCGGTCGGAAGCACCGGACAAAATCTCGTCGATGGCGCGGTCTCTGTCGCCTTGCTTGGCACGCCGGTCGTGCTCGGCTTCGGCTTCCTGGCCATGGGGCTGGGCGCGCGTCTCGATTCGGCGCGGTCGAGCCTGCTGACCGGGCTGATCGTGCTTCTGCTGTCGGCGAGCCCACTGCTCTTGGGTCCAAGCCTTCGGCAGTCCGCCATCGGCCGGGCGTTCGACGCGGTCAACCCGTTCTCGGGCGCGCTCAACGCCTACGACGCCGTGATCATCGACTCCCAATCGATTGTCGCCCAAGCCCCGCACTTCGCGGTCACGCTGGTCTGGCTGGCGCTCACCCTTTGGTTTGCCGCGCGCGGTTTCAACCGCGTTTCCCGTTAGGAGGCACTATCATGACGCTTCGCATACTGATCCTCGCCGGCGCGCTTATGTTAACGAGCGCCAGTGCGTGGGCCGCACCGCTCAGTGTGGAGCTCGCGGCGGCCCCGAGCAATCCAGCCTCGCCGCAGATGGGCGACAACCTGAGCTTTCACACGGTGATCCGCAACGATGGCACCGCGCCCATCGACGGGCTCATCGCCTGGATTAGTCTGGTCCAAATCGACAAGGGCAAGGAACAGCCGGTGGACCTCGAAGACTGGAGCGCCCACAAGGCGGTCACGGCCGCGAGCCTCGCGCCCGGCAAGACCTTGCAGACCGATTGGCCGATGCGGTTGATCCAGTCCGGAACTTACCGTGTGGTCGTGAGCGCCGTTAGTCGCAGCGGCGACAACCTGACCGCAAGCCCCTTTGCCGACTTCAAGGTGCGGCAAAAGCCAGTCGTCGAGTCGCAGCGCGTGCTACCGGTGGCGATCGGCATACCCTTCCTTTTGGCCGGCACGATGCTTTGGCGCCGGCGGAAGTCCTAGCCGGCTTCCCGGACCAACAACCATCGAAACTCAATCTTCTACTTGTCCCGATCGATTTCCCAAGGAACTTAAACCATGACCTCGCAAGTAATCGCCGCTTCGCAGGACCTTAACGGGACCCAACCTTACAACCGGGTTCCGAAAGTTACTGTCGATTTCTGGCTCATTAAGCTGATGGCGGTGACCGTCGGCGAAACTGCCGCCGATTTCCTCGCCGCGAACCTGGGCTTCGGATTGCCCACAACATCATGGATCATGTCGGGATTTCTCGCTGCCGCACTGGCTTACCAGTTCGCACAGAAAAAATATGTCCCCTGGATCTATTGGGTCACGGTTGTCCTCGTAAGTGTCGTCGGCACCCTGATCACTGACAACCTGGTCGACAATCTAGGCTTTAGTCTGAAGTCCACGACGATGGCATTCAGCCTGGCGCTCACCGCGACGTTCATCGTCTGGTACGCGTTCGAGAAGACATTATCCATCCATACAATCTACACGACGCGGCGCGAGGCCTTCTATTGGCTTGCCATTCTATTCACATTTGCGCTGGGGACGGCCGCCGGCGACATGACGGCGGAAGGGCTCGGACTAGGCTACCTCCACGCCGGTTTAGGGTACGGTTTCGTTATTGCGCTGATAACATTTGCGTTTTTCGCACTCCGTATGAATGGAATCCTTGCGTTTTGGTTGGCCTACATTATTACCAGGCCCATGGGCGCGTCCTTCGGCGACCTCTTATCCCAACCCGTAGCCAATGGCGGCCTCGGGTTCGGCACCACGGTCACAAGCGCCATCTTCTTCACCGCCATTGCCGCGGTTATTATCTACATGACGATCACCCACGAAGGGCTTGAGCGTGCGCGGCGCCGCGAAGAGAAGTCGGCCTCGGACTAGGTACGATATTGGTACGATAGGACCGGTTCCGGGCAGATAATGACCCAGGATCCGGTGCCGATTCAGCGAACCGCACGCACAGGCATCGGCAAGGATTTCGTGAACCTGGGCGGTAAATCGACGGGGCTCTATGGTCAGGATGGATCGCTGAAAAACATGCCCAGCGCAACTTCTATTGCCCGAGATGTTACTTTGATATTACTTAGTCTCTCAGAATCGGGTATTTTGGCGGGGATCGGTTGCGGCCAGAAGCTTAAGCAGGATGAGCCATAGTTATCTTTAATCGGAATAGGTTTCGTAACTGCTCAGCCCCCTGTCAAATCGTCTGCAGCATGGGCTTGCCTTTGAGG
>CAXBDI010000155.1:0-6969 GCA_963974445.1 uncultured Alphaproteobacteria bacterium | reverse complement strand
ACCTCAATTGCCCTCCGGCAAAACCCCCGTTCAACGAGGGGGGGTGAGCAGTTACGTTTGGTCGTTCGTTCCTGAGTTCTCAGACGATTTGTTCGTTCTCCAGATAAAGCATTTGCGATCATGCATCTACAAGAGTTATGAGAAAATGGTAAATGTTTCTGGCCCACCATTAGTTAATTGGGTTAAGAGAGATGCGTACGAAAATTATATCCCATAATCTGTGCTTTGCATTGAAGGAGGGTTCCGAACAGTTCGATTGGTTCTTTGCTTAAAGTGGCCGCTTTGGTTTCCAAGTCCGCTGGCTTTTAGCGATCCATAGCGGATTCAGCCATAGTCTTGCCGATCATCAGGGCTGCCCGAGCCGCCTCCCGACCCTTCTCGACGAAATGCTCGCGGTAGATGGCGTCGTGGTGGTCGGTTTCCTGATAGTGGTGAGGCGTCAGCGAGACGGAGAGCACGGGCACGCCGGAGTCCATGCTGGCCCGCATCAGGCCATCGACCACTGCCTGCGCGACGAATTCGTGCCGGTAGATGCCGCCGTCGACGACGAAGGCCGCGGCTGCAACAGCTGCGTACTGACCGGTCTCGGCCAGGGTCCGCGCCAGCAATGGCAGTTCGAAGGCGCCGGGCACGTTGAACACATCGACTTGGGATTCGGGAATGATTTCGCAGAAGCCATCCAGCGCACGGTCGACAATGTCGGCATGCCATTGGGCTTTGACGAAGGCGTAACGGGTGGGTGTCATCAATTGATCTCCTTGGTCGCAACAGACACGTCACCCAAGGCGATCACGGGCAGCGGACGCACCTGTGGCGCGCCGGCTGCTCATTCTCTTCCATCCGGACTGTAACCGTCGGCTCAGGCATCGCACCTGATCAGCAGCTCTCCGTAAGAAGAGCCGGTCGCGGGCTCGCAGCTTTCAGGCTGCATACCGCCGGTGGGGACTTTCACCCCGCCCTGAGAATGCTTTAATCCTGCCGCCGGTCGTGGGCGGGCGCAAGAGCCTTCGCAGCATGGCACCTATGCGGCAGCGCTTGGTCGCTGATTGCGCCTCGCCGGCTTCCTGCCTACCGTGGGGCTAACCAAAAGCCTTTTACGGAGTACGCCCCAATGATCAAACGTTTCGGCAGCCTGTTCGCCGGTCACATCGACCTCGACGACATGGGCCAGGATGCGACGCCGGCCAACGACCGCCGCTATTCCAATCAGGAATTGGCCACCGTGTTCGACAAGGCAGAGGCGGTGGCGGTCGCCATGGACCGTCTCGGCTATGATTCGTTCTGGATGGCGGAGCATCATTTCCAGCACGAAGGTTACGAGTGCATTCCGAACCTGCCGCTGTTCTATGTTCACCTGGCGCACGTGACCGAGAAGCTGCGCTTCGGCTGCGGCTTCAACGTCACGCCGATGTGGCATCCGCTGCGGCTGGCCGAGGACTTCGCCACCGCCGACATCCTGACCAAGGGCCGGGTGATCTTCGGCGTCGCCCGCGGCTACCACACCCGCGAGGTCGAGGTGTTGGGCGGCGTGCTGCAAGACGCAGACGCCAACCGCGACCTGTTCGAGGAGCAGGTGGAGATCATCTTCAAAGCGTTCCGCGAGGAATCGTTCCGGCATGAGGGCAAGCACTATACCCTGCCCGAGGCCATGCCCTATCGCGGCTATGAGTTGGAGGAGATCACCCTGGTGCCGCGGCCGCTGCGGCAGCCGGTCGAAACCTGGCAGCCCATCGTCAGCGCCAACCCGCGCGGCCTGGACTTCATGGCGAAACACCAGATCAAGGGCATTATCGGCGGCGGCTCCGCCCTGATGGCGGAAAAACCGATCATCGCGTTCAAGGACTCCTACGAGCGGGCCGGCCATGACGTCGTGCTCGGCCAGAACCTCTGCCTCGGCCTGAATTTCCACATCGCCGAGACCCGCGAGAAGGCCATCCGCGAGGCGACGCCGTTTTTCGAGGAACACCTGAAAATGTTCGCGCCGCTCAACATGGTGCCAATGCCACCGGAGGCACTGGCCAAGTTACAGACCCGCGGCGGCTGGGCCGAAGAGAAAATCCCGACCCTGGAACGCGCGGTCGAGGCTGGCTCCTGGTATTGCGGCCCTCCGGAAGGCTTTGTCGCCTATCTGCAGGAATTGGCCGAGCGCTACCCCGGCCTGGAGGACGTGAACGTGCAGTCGAGCATGGGGACGCCAGGTGCTGTAATCATCGAGCAACTGACGGCGTTCGCTGAGGATGTGATGCCGAAGGTGCGGGTCTAGCTTGGCACGCACCTGTCGCCGGCCGCCTATGTCGTGGTAAGGGCATAGGTCCGTCTGCATCCGATGATCCGCACTTTCACCAAGCTGCAGTGGTTGACGCTGCTCACCGTGCAGATGGTGACGGTGCTGTTTGGTGTGACCACCACCAGCGTCACCGTGATTCTGCCGGAAATGCGCGGCGCGATGTCGGCGACCCAAGACCAGATCGCCTGGGTGCTGACCCTGAACCTGGTCGCGACGGCGGCGGCGACGCCGCTGACCGGCTGGCTGGCGTCCAAGCTGGGGTGGCGGCGGCTGATGCTGGGCTCGGTCCTGGGATTTACAGCCTCCTCCGTCGCTTGCGGTTTCGCCGGCTCGTTTGAGACCCTGCTGGTCTTCCGCGTCATTCAGGGCGCATTCGGCGCGCCGATCTTCCCGATGGGCCAGTCGATCATCCTGCGCCGGTTCGAGAAGTTTCAGCATCCGATGGCGCTGATGATGTGGGGCGTCGGCGGCGTCATGGGGCCGATCCTGGGGCCGACCTTCGGCGGGCTGGTGGCGGATGTGCTGGACTGGCGCTGGTCGTTCTACATGATCGGGCCGCTCGGCCTTGCCGCCTGCGTGCCCGTCCTCTTTGCGCTGGGTAATGAGGAGCGTGGCACCGCCCGCCGGTTCGACTTCGTCGGCTTTATTCTCATCGCGGTAGCCATTAGCGCGCTGCAACTGATGTTCGATCGCGGCCAGCGTCAGGATTGGTTCGAGTCGACCGAGATCATCGTCGAGAGCCTGCTGGCGGCGAGCTTTTTCTACTTTTTCATGGTCCACGCCAAATTCGCGCGGGAGCCCTTGTTCGATGCCGCGGCATTTCAGGACCGGAATTTCGTCCTTGGCATCTGCTTTGCGCTGATCATGGGCATGCTGCAATTCACGCCGATGATTCTGTTCCCGTCGCTGCTACAGGACCTGCGCGGCTATCCGCAAAGTATCGTTGGCTACCTGATCGCCATGCGCGGGGTTGGGAATTTCCTCAGCTTCTTCATCGTGGCCACCGTCACCCGCATCAACCCGCGCGCCACCTTCTGCGCCGGGCTGCTGATTCAGGCGGGGGCAGGGGCCTATATGGGCTCGCTCGACATGAACATGACCATGGAGGATGTGGTCCTGACCAACCTGATACACGGCTTCGGCTTTGGTTTGGCCTATACGCCGATGGCCGTGCTCAGTTTCTCCACCCTGGCGCCGAACCTGCTGACCCAGGGCAATGCGATTTTCTCGCTCATGCGGATGATGGGCAGCAGCCTGTTCATCGCCATCATCCTGATCGTTGTTGTGCAATCGTCGGCGGAGGCGCGCGGCTATCTGATCACCTTCGTCACCGCATTCAACAGCTATGCGCTGGATCCCTGGATCGCCCAATTCGGCGAAATCGGCACGGCCACCTTCGAGGCACTGGCGGGCGAGCAGGTGCGCCAGCAGGCGGCGATGATCGGCTATATCAACGCCTTCCATTTCATGACTCTTGTGCCACTCGCCGCCGCCCCGCTGACGTTCTTGTTCCGGGTGCGGCGGGATTAGCGGTTAAAGGTTTTTCAGACAGCATTTCTTGAACTTCTTACCCGATCCGCATGGGCATGGATCGTTGCGGCCGGTATGGCGGAAGGGATTGACTGCCGGTTTTTCGTTGGCGCCAAAGTCACCGACGTCCATCCCTCTACTCAGCTCCATTCCATAATGAGGCCGCGGCGTGTCGCGAACATGGCGCAGGCCAAGGGCAATTTCGACATCCTCCAGATCGCCTGCTATACTCTGATCTACAGTATCGGCGGCGAATGCGGCTTTGATCATCGCGATCACCTCTTTACCTTTGAGGTCGATCAAGCCAGAGATGAGGAAGCCGTTGAATTCCGGCTCGTTAGCCTCGCAAAGCGCCAGTTCGCGCTCCAGCACGTCGAGGCATTCCTGCCTGGCCGCGGGGTGGTCCTTGCCCACCTGGACCAAGGCTTCGCCGGCAAATATCCTGGCAAAGGGGTCCCAAGCAGCGTTCTCGATGCCTCTTGCAATGTATTCGATCGTGTCCGGCCCCATCGCCGACATGATGTAGCCGATTTCCTGGTGCAGAAAATCGTCGCCGGGGAGCGTCTTGAGCAATTCCAGCACCCTGGGCGCCGCTTCGACCATCTGCAACTGGCCGAGCGCGCAGCAGGCATGAAAGCTCGCCCACCAGGCGTCTTCTTTGTTCAGTTCATCGTCCACCAGCTCATCGGGCCCGCCATGTTCGGCCAGGCGCAGCAGGTCTTCGAGGTGATCGGGTGCGATCCCCAGGGCGCGGTAGTCTGGCCAAACCGCGTGGTGGTCGGCGATTTCCGGCTCGCCAAGTGTGATGAGCTTGGCGACTTCCGGTGGGAAGGGTACGAGGCGTTCGTCTGTCATGGCTAATCTCAGGAGCCTGTTTGTGGAAATCGGCAGCAACCGTATCCTATCGCGCTAAAGCGGCGGGTGCCACGGCGTGCCTTCCGGCAATTCGTCGCCGAACAATTCCGGGTCGTCGAAGTCCAACATTGCCTGCCAGTGCTGATCGAGATTGGCGCGGAACAAGTCGGCGGCCAGGCCTTGGGCCAGGCGCTCCGCCCCTTCGCCAGCCGCCGGAATATCGCCGGAGACGTTGCCGTGTGTCATCGCCGCGGCATAGGTGAAGCAATAGAGGTCTTGCAGATAGTGCGCACTGCCGGCTTCACGCTCCTGAAACTGAAAGCTGGGTGAGAGGGCCGGGAACGCCAGCCACTCGCTCTGCGCTGCCGAGGTCTTGTCGCCAATCAGGTCCGCATGGGTGCGGATCAGCGGCGCATGCTCCGCCAGTTCCGCCGGTGCCGACAGGTCGATGGAAAAGCCGGTACCCAGGATCACATGATCGACGAGCAACTAGCGCACCGGCGTCTCCAGATGCAGGCGCCCTGCCTCCAGCCGTACCGAGCGCACCGGCGATTCCAGCCAGAGCGCGGCGTTCTCGTGGCGGAACACCCGCAGCACCGTGTCATGCGGCGGCGCGACCTTGTAGCTGGCGATATAGTCCAGCAGTTTCAGCCGCCACTCCGGCGGCAGCGTCGGGAAACCATGGGTAAAGCCGCCATAGACGATGCCCTTCGCCTTGTTGATCCGCGGCACGGTCGGAGAGCGGGCGAGTACGGTCACTCGGCCAGCGCCGGCTTCCAACGCACAAGCGGCATTGTCCAGCGCCGATGCGCCGAGGCCGATCACCGCCACGTCCTTGCCGGCCAGTGCTGCAAAGTCGATGGCGTCCGCCGTGTGGCTGACCTGGCCGCCCAAATACGGCGCAAACGGTGCCGGAATCCGAGGCCGAGCCTGCCCCTCTCGCCCGGTCGCCAGGATCAGCTTGCGGGTCGCGGCAGTCTCGGTTCGCCCATCGGCATGGATCAGATCGAGGTCGAGACCGTGCGCTGCCGGACGGATCGCCGCGAGCCGCACCCCATTCTCCACCGGCAGGTCCAGCACATGCCGGTACCAGATCAGGTAGTCCATCCACATGGCCCGCGGGATCTTGCCCAGCGTCTGCCAGGCGGGTGCGCCATGTTGGGCCTCGTACCAGGCGCGGAAGGTCAGGTTTGCCATGCCGAACACGGGTCCGGTCAGATGGTTTGGGCTGCGCAGGGTATTCATGCGGGCATAGGTCACCCATGGGCCCTCCGTTCCCGCTTTTGCCTTGTCAAGCATCCGCAGGCGGACGATGCCGTGGCGGCGTAGCGCGAAAGCGACCGTCAACCCCAGCATCCCGCTGCCAGCGACAATCACGTCGCTGACTGGACGGCCATCGGCGCTGCAAGCCTCTGGCACCCAGCCGTTCGGCGGATAGTTCAACAGCCGCAAATCGCGGGCGAGATCGGCCTCAAGGGCCTGGAGGGAGGTTGGTGCAGGCATGGCGCTCATCCTAGCCCGCGGCTGCAAGCCGGCCTAGCGTGCGAAATGGCCCTGTTCTGTTGGCGGGTGTTCGACTGCTGGTCAATCCGCGCCCCGGCACTTCGTCGAATTCCTCACCAGCGATTTTTCGTTATCGCACTGGGCAACCTGAATAGCTTCGGCCTGCCAATATCTTAGATGACACACAACGATGGTTCGCGCCGAACGTCATGGGCGACGGAATCTCTGGTTCGGTATTGTCAGGCCAAACCCATCAAACACAGCTTTAAGGGCATCTAGAAAAACGTCGCAATCAAGCCGAATTTTGATAAAATCGCCGTCGTAGTTGTGATGACCGGGAGTTTCCGACAGGCCAGATGGGCTTCTTCAATGTATCGGACGGCTAGCCCGGGTTGGACGCGAAAGCGGACCTGTTGCTGAAGCTGAACGCGATGGCGCCCCGGCTGGCGGCGGCCAATCGGGCGCGCTCATCGGTCACCGGCACTCTTTGTCGCTGAAAGAGGGCGAGCCGCCGTATTTGTCGAGGTGCCCTTGATTGGACGCATGGTCGGGTCTTGGAGTGGTTATGCCTCCTGAATCGAACCACATCGTCGCCTTCCAGGGAATCCCCTTCGCGCAGGTGCAGGAGAAATCGCAAGCTTTTACCCTCAAAGCGGAGGAAACCTTGCGATTGCGAATATTTTACAGAAGCCATTATTGACTAAAAATCCGATGCTTAGACGAAAATCAAAAGCGGCCAGCACAGTACACGACGCTGTTGCGGTGAGGGTTGAGATGGATTCGAATTTGAAGAT
>CAXBDI010000154.1:0-7101 GCA_963974445.1 uncultured Alphaproteobacteria bacterium | reverse complement strand
CCGGAATACACCTTAGAAAGGCTGCCAACCTGTCCAAACGACCAGGACCACCTCTGGCTTCTGGCGGCTGCATCGCCTGTTCACCGAGCGAGACATCCCCTTCACCGTCGGCGGCACCTTTGCCGATATCGTCGATGCGATGGACGCCTATGCCGACGAGGGCCTGCAATTCAAGGCGATTAAGATCATCGACCGCGGCCAGCCGAACCAGCTGGTCTGGCACATCCGGCCCGACAACGTCCGCGTCTCCGACCTGGTGGCCGGCGACATGCAGGCGCAGATCGCCGCAGCCCGCATCGGTGTCCAGCGGCTGATGCGTCAGGCCATCGCGCGCGATCCGCAGGACGTGGCCGACGACGTCGCCGACGGCCTGATCTCGCCGGCGTCGGCGAAAGCCGGCTATGGCGTCGGTCATTGGCGAGGATGGTCGGATTGCCCTGGGGGCCACTGCAACGGACCCGTCAAAAACCGTCTAAATGTAAAGGGGCCACCGGTTTTTGATCCTCCAACGCAGAACTTCCGCTCATTATTGTCCCGGCCTTGAGCAGGGATCCATGCCTGAGGATGTCCTGCAAAGCCGGAACTTTTTGATTGGCGCTCAGGCATGGGTCCTGGATCAAGTCCAGGGAAAGAGTGGAGTTGTTGGCAAGTTTGGACGCAACGCCGTTGGTCTAAACGTAAAGCCGATGGAAGGCGCAAATTCAGCCTAATCTAACCGATAGGCCCGCGCCGCAGCGCCGGCGAACAGGTCCGCCTTCTCGCCAGCCGATGCGCCGGCGGCGATGCGTTTGAAGGCGTTCCAGGTGGTCTGGTAGCTGGACCAGCGCTTTTGCACCGGGAAGTTGCTCTCGAACATGCAGCGGGCGGGCCCGAACGCCTCGATGCACACCCGCATCCACGGCCCCCACGCCGCCGCAATCACCTCAGAGCCGGGCGGCAGCGACTTGTCGGCGGTCGAACCCGGCATGTGGATCGGCAGCGCGCCCAGCTTGCAGTAGACGTTGTCGTGCGCCGCCACCTCGCCGATCAGCCGCCGCCAGTCGGCGAACACCTCGTCCTGTTTGCCGCGGTAAGGGCCCCCGAGGATCGGGCTGCCGACGTGGTTGAGCACGATGGTCAAGCCCGGCAGCGCCGCCGCCAGCTTCGCCACATCCGGCAATTGCGGGTGGTAGAGCCAGACGTCCAGCGACAACTGCATCTCCGCCAGCACACCCGCTGCCGCCAGCACCGCGGGGTCGAGCAGCATATGCTCCGCCGGCGTCACATTCGGGATGCCCTCGCTGGCGTCCCAGCCGGTGGAGTAGCGCACGCCCTTGAAGCGCCCGGCAGAGCGCTCCAGATGCCGCTCCAGCAGCGGCTTCACCGCCTTGCCGAGCGGCATGTCCACCCGTCCGAACATCGCCGCACAGGCCTGCGTCGGCCCGAACGCGCCGCTCGCCGCCATCGCCGCACAGCCGGCGACAAACTCGGTCTCACCCAGCGAGCGCTCGGCCTCCGGTCCATCGGGGCGATACATCGAGTGGCACTCGGCGAACACGGTCGAGACGATGTTGTGGCCGCTCGCCAGATCGTCGGCCAGTTCCGGCATCAGGTAGCGGTAGCCGTTGCGCATCCACAGGTGGTGATGCGGGTCGATGATCGCCAAGTCTGGCTCCAGGATCTCCTCCTGCACCAACGCCAGCCAGGCGTCGTCCGGCGCGGCATGGCCCATGTTGGCGCCTGATTTTTCAGCCATTTGCTTTCTCCTTACTGAGCCGTCGTCGGCTCTCTCAGCGATCAGTGCGCCATTTCCATGCCAGCCACTGGCACCACCATGGGGCCGGGCCGGCGCTTGTCGAGCAATCGCTGCGCATCGTCTCGACGACCCGAAATGAGGTAGGCTCGCATCAGCGTAAACTCGACAAGATCGACCTGGGCGCGACTGCCACCAATGCGCTCCCGTTCGGGAAGCATTGGCTCGATTGCGTCGATGGCAGCGGCGTAGTCCTGCCGTTCGAAGGCGGCAATCCCTCGCAACAGGGCCGGAACCGCCGGGCCGCAGGGGAAGTTCCTGGCCTGTACCATGGCGTCTATCTGCCGGGTCCGCGCGTCCAGCGCAGCGTCATCACCGGTGACCGCATCGGCCAGCGCTATGTGCCAGTCGGCCATCGGCCCACCGGCCTGCGGGAACATCTCATGGGCGAATGCATGCACCGCCTGCCAGCGGGCCGGATCTCGCGGATGGCCGGCAAGCTCCGACCGCCATAGCAGCGAGGCCGCATCGGCCAGCATGACCAGCGCGCGTCCCTGGCTTTCCTCCGGCACGAATGCGTCTGTGAACAGATCCAGCGCCTCGGCACTGTTGCCGAACTGCAGGTGGCTAAGCGCCAAATGCCAGTGCAAATGACCGCGCAGGCCGCCCGCGCGCGGATATTCCGATAACCAGGACTTCATGAACGCGGCGGCGGCATCGTGTTCATTCATCTCGTAGTAAAGATGACCAAGGGCGTGCGCCGCATAGGCGTTCTGCGGATACTGAGCGATG
The DNA here is from genome assembly GCA_963974445.1 of uncultured Alphaproteobacteria bacterium. GTDB lineage: Bacteria > Pseudomonadota > Alphaproteobacteria > Bin95 > Bin95 > JACKII01. Next base: position 4,577 of record CAXBDI010000154.1, on the reverse strand, counting down.
GATCGTTCGATCTTGGGGTGCGCCGCGGCCTGCTGGCTGGTTTCTGACAGCGCCATGGCGTGGTGGGCGTTGAACCACCAATCGTCGCCGTAGTGGGTAGCGAGGCTGTCCAACAGGTCGACAAGCTCCTGTTCCCGGCCCGGTCGTCCCGACAAGCCGATGAGGCCAAGCTGGCTGGCAGTGGTGCTGAGCACCAGCGCATCGCGCGGCCACGCCGCCAAATGAGAACGGATCAGGGTAAGCGCAGCGTCGGCCGGACCGGAGAACAGACGATGGAAGATTTCGATCTGGCCAGCCTCGCGCTCATGCAGGCCGTCTGACAACGCTTTGGCCTTCGCCAGCGATTCCTTTGCCGAGGATATATCGCCGCCCATTTGCAGTGCACGCGCCTTAGCGACATGGGCCAGGGCAAATCCCGGATCGGCGGCGATGGAGCGGTCAAACGCCGGGACAGCGCCCGGGTAGGCGGTCAGCAGCAGGTCGCAGCCCTCGACATAGGCTTCACGTGCCGCGTCTGAGGACGTTGACAAGGTTAGGCCATAGCGATCGGCTAGCATTCGGTTTTCTCTCAATCTGTTGGTATGTTGATGAATAGAATCCAATGTTCGGAGCACTTATTTCATAGAGTCGATGATGTTATCCGGATTGGTATTTTATAGACAGAGGTCATGACGCAACCTATCTGCCCATCACCTTAGCCTGACTTTACGGCACCACGCCTTCGACGAAATAAAGCGCGCAGGCTGTAATCGTATCTTCGCGGTCCTGATACTCAAGAAAGCGATCGACGAAAGACTGCGCCGCTTCGTCTGAGCCTAAGCATTCCGATATGGCCTTAAACGCGGCTCCGAACTGATCGACCCAATTCTGCCGCCGCTCGGCGTCAATCGCTCCGGAGACTGTATAAGTCGCGTCCGGTTCGAAATCGACTTTGATGTCCGTCAGTCCCGAATCGCGAAACATCGAGAACATTTTCCGCCCGACGTTTGGATCGACCACATGATTGAACACGCGATCGACATCGTTCTGGAAGGCTTCATCAACTGGATAGTGGTTATCTGAAAAGCCGTCGAAATTACAGCACACGACCTTGCCGCCTGGGCGCGTGACGCGCCGAAACTCCGCCACTGCATGCACCGGATTGTTGACCCACTGCAGTACATACTTGGACCAAACCCGATCGAAAGTATTGTCCTCGAACGGCAATGAGAAGATATCTCCTGTCTCAAAACTGATGTTTTCGATGGCTTCCTCTTGGGCGCGCATCCTGGCATAGCTCAGGTGATCTTCGCTGACATCCACACCGATCGCGCGGCCGTCAGGTGCAGCCTTGGCCAACAATCTCGTCATCGAGCCGGACCCGCATCCCGCGTCGAGTATGACAGCGTCGCGCGCAAACGAAAATTTCGTCAGATGGTCTTCTATTTTCCCGATACGCGCCTGCCGTTCCAGGCGGTCGTGTTCTTCATCCGATCCGATGGCATAGGGTTTGGAAGATCCGTTACTCATCAAGGATACCTTTCATCCGGCGAGTGTGCTCGCTCGACATTCCCCTTTCGGAGCGGCTTCGGCAAGCGTATTCGCAGAAATTCGGCAGTTCAACGCCACACAGCAAACAGCCGATCACCGGCTCCTCGTACTCGCTCTGGCCCGTGCGCGACTTGAGCTTGTTTTTGGTCAGCCCGCCCGGCATGGAGCCATCACTGAAGGCGAAGTTGGAGACAATGATCACCTCCGACGTCGCAGACAGCCAGGACGTCTCCGCATAAATGCCAGGCGCGCCGACCATTCAGCCGAATGTGACCGGCACCTCCTCGGACAGCCCCTGTCGCCGATGGGCGCCTGGCCGACAACGCCGTCGCAACGCGATTCGACAGGGCTGCGGAGCTGGATGGAGGCAACGCTGCTACCCCGGAGAAGGACGTGTTTGCCCCGCTACACCACCTGCCAGTGCGCCAGGGTGTAGGGGGGCTCGTTCTCCTTGTGGTGCTCGAACACCACCTCGACGTCGGCGCCGATTTTCACGTCCTGGTGCGGGTCGCCGAGGAGGTTGCCGATCATGCGCACATTGCCGGAGCCTTTCAGCTCCACCAGCACGACGATATAGGGCTCGTCGCGGCCACGCAGTGCCGGGTGGACCGGGTGCCAGGCGCGCTCCCAGCTATAGATCGTGCCCTTGCCCTCGGCCTCGACCCAGGCGACGTTGAAGGAGTGGCACTTGTGGCAGATCCATTCCGGGCCGAACTGATGGGCGCCGCAGCTTTGGCACTGCTGCACCATCAGCTTCCCGGCCTTCAGCCCCTCCCAATAGGGGGTGGAGAGGCCGTCGCCCTCTGGGACCGGGGCGGGCAGGCCTGCTGACAGATACGACTGGCTCATAGGGTGGCCTCCGATCCGAATACGCAGCTGGATACCGGCGTCACCATCGGCCCGGCGCAGACCAGGGAAACATCCACTTTGGGAACCTGCGACGTCGACGTGCCGCGCAACTGGCGCACCGCCTCAATCTGCAGTTCCAGGCCGTGCATATAGCACTCCGCCAGATTGCCGCCGGACGTGTTCAGCGGCAGCTTGCCGCCATCCGCCACCAGATTTTCCAACTTCAGGAACTCGTTGGCTTCCTCCGCCTTGATCAGGTCATGCTCAACCAGGCTCATCAGCACACCGCCGGTGAAGTTCTCGTAGGACTGCACCACATCGACGTCCGCAGGCTTGATGCCGGCGTTCGCATAGAGGCGTGGCGCGACCGTGGTGAAGCTGCTGCTGGCATAGGTTGGCGCGTTGTGCGCCGGCGCGTTGTTGCGGTATTCGGAGCCTTGCGCCGCACCCAGCAGATAGGCAGGCGTCTGCTTCAGGTCCTTGGCCCGCTCCGCCGACACCAGAATCAGCGCCGCCGCACCGTCATTCTCCAGACAGCAATCGAACAGGCGGAAAGGTTCGACGATCCAGCGGGAGTTGTCGTATTTTTCCTCCGTCAGCGGCCGGCCGTACATGACGGCGCGCGGGTTGGCCTGGGCGTGGTGGTAGCTGGCCATCGAGAGCGCGCGCAGGGCAGACCGCTCGATCTTGTGGTCATGCATGAAGCGCATGGTCTTCATGGCGAACCGCTGCGCCGGCGAAAACAGGCCGTAGGGAAAGAGGTAGGCATTGTCGCCCTGCACCGTCTTCGCTGGAGCCGCCGCGCCGAAGCGCTGAAACTGCCCCTGCGCCAGCGAGCGGAACACGACGACACAATCGGCATAGCCAGCCGCAATCGCCGCCGCCGCCGTGCCGACCGCCGCAGCCCCGCCACCACCGCCGCCGCCCCACTGCATGACCGAGTATTTCAGGTCCTTGATCCCCAACGCCGCCGACAGCCGCGAGGGCTCGTTCCGGTCGTTGGAATAAGAACAGAAGCCGTCGATATCGCGGGCGTCTATGCCGGCGTCCTCGGCGGCGGCGAGGATCGCCTTCAGCGCCAGCTTGAACTCAGGGTCGGGCGCTTGCCCGTGCTTGTAGTAGGTGGTCTCGCCGATGCCGGCGATGGCCACCTTGCCGCGAATGCCGTTTGCCATGGATCACGCCCCCACGAACTTGGCTTCGCGCTTTTCGCGGAAGGCGGCGACGCCCTCGGCACTGTCCTTGGTCAGGCCGGCCTTGGATTGCATGTCCGACTCCAACTGCATCTGTTCGGCATAGCCATTCTCCAGGCTGGCCCAATACAGTTGCCGGATCAGGCCCAGCGCCTTCGGCCCGTTGGCGAGGCGGCTGGCGTAGCTCATCGCCTCGTCCATCACCTTGTTGTCCTCAACCACGCGGTTGACCAGACCCCATTCGCCTGCGGTCTCAGCCGGCAGCCGCTCCGCCAGCATCGAGAGTTCCATGGCGCGGCTCATGCCGATCAGGCGCGGCAAGATCCAGGACGAGCCGCCGTCCGGCACCAGGCCGATGCGGGCAAAGGCTTGCAGGAAGAAGGCCGACTTGGCCATCACCTTGAAATCGCAGGATAGCGCCAGGCTCATGCCGACACCGGCGGCAACGCCGTTGATCGCGGCGACGGTCGGGATCGACAGGCCGCGCAGGCGCACGAACATCGGGTTGTAGAAGTCCTCCAGGTCGGACTTCGCCTCGCCCCGCGCCTCCGCCGCACGGTCGCGCGGTGGCTTATCCGGATCGTTCAGGTTTGCGCCGGAGGAGAAGCCCCGCCCCGCCCCGGTAATCACCAGCACCCGCGCCGAGCGGTCGGCAATAGCCTTGTCCAGCTGGTCGAGTGCTGCGCCCATATCCTGCTTCAGCTTATGACCGAAGGCGTTCAGCGCGTCTGGATGGTTCAGGGTCATGGTCGCGATGCCATCTTTGACATCGAGCAATACGCGTGCGTCGGACATAGGGTGGGGCTTCCTCAAGCAGAGATTGTCGTTGCAAGCGACTCTACCGAGGGCTGCGGCCCGCGACTAGCCTCTCGTAAGCACCACCGCCGAACCCCTCAGGGCCGGTAGGCGCATTCCGCGAGGGTGGACGCATCGAGTTCTTGCAGGAAGCCGTGTCGATAGCAAACCGAGTTGACCGGTTTTGATAGCACATTAATTGTCCGCTGC
>CAXBDI010000153.1:0-7187 GCA_963974445.1 uncultured Alphaproteobacteria bacterium | reverse complement strand
CCGGTGAATCACAACTCACTGCAATCATTCAACCCCTAATCGGACGGGCTCTAAGCTAGAACTGTGTTGATGACGGGGGGGTACCGTTACGCCGCGATGAACTCGTTCCACTTGCGGACCATGTAGCGGTCCTCGTCCATCACGGTGTTCCAGACGGTGACGGCGCCCATGCGGTCCGAGAAGCTGCCGCCGTCGCGGATGGTACCGGCGGGCTCGACCGGATCGCCGGTCGGAAAGCCGTTTAGCGGGTGCCGAACATGCGGTCGCCGGCGTCGCCGAGGCCGGGCACGATGTAGCCGTGCTCGTTCAGGCGCTCGTCGATGGCGGCGGTGAAGATCGGCACGTTCGGATGGACGCTGGCGAAGTTCTGCATGCCCTCCGGCGCGGCCAACAGACAGAGCAAGCGCAGGTCGTTGGCCTGGCTCTCGATCAGCCGATCGACGGCGGCGATGGCGGAATTGCCGGTGGCGAGCATCGGATCGATGACGACGATCAGCCGTTCGTTCAGGCTTTCCGGCGCCTTGAAGTAGTACTCGACGGCGGTGAGCGTCATTGGATCGCGGTAGAGGCCGATATGGGCGATGCGGGCCGCCGGCACCAGGTCGAGGACGCCGTCGCAAAAGCCGATGCCGGCGCGCAGGATCGGGGCCAGCACCAGCTTCTTGCCGGACAGTACCGGCGCTTGCATCTCTGCTACCGGTGTCTGGATGATGGCGGTGGTCAGTTCCAGGTCGCGCAGCACCTCATAGGCCATCAGCATGCCGACTTCGCGGCAGAGCCGACGGAACTCTGCGGTGCCGGTATCGCGGTCGCGCATGATCGAAAGCTTGTGCTGGACCAGAGGGTGCTTGACCACGGTAACGTTGGCGGCGGTTGGCATGCTGGCTGGCTCCTCGTTAACTGCCCAAGAAGATGGCAGGTGCCTAAAAGACGGTCCCGTCGGAAACGATGGTGAGCGGCGGCAGGCCGTTGCGGCGTTCGGCGGCCAACTGACGGCCTGCCTGCCAGGTGCCGCCTTGCAAGATCTTCGCCACCGGCCACTCCGCCGGGTCGACGCCGCGGTGCTGGCAGAATGCCGCGGTCAGGCGGTCGAGCAGGGCGACGGTCAGCGACCGCCACTCGACGATTGTGGGATGGCCGGGCTGGTAGCGGCGGGTCAGCACGCCCGGTTCGCGCGGTGCGATCACGCCGAGGTCGAGGAACAGGCCGCCATTGCGGTACTCCGCAAGCCCGGTGAGGCGATGCAGGTCCTGCACGTCGCTGCCGGCCCGTTGCAACGGCTCGACCAGGGAATAGGTCAGCCATTGCGCGAGCTTGTGCAGCGGCACCCACTTGCCCGCACTATCCTGCCAGCAATCGCCGAGCGGCTGGCCCTCGAGCGCAGGGCGATCCGGCCAGAGCGTCAGCACCAGCGCCAGCACGGCCTGCAACAAGTCTTCCGCCCGGATAGGGGCGGGGAGGGGGGCGAGGCGTTTCAGCAGAAACGCGCTCGGGCGCTGAGAGCCTATGAGGTCGCCCAGGCGTTGGATGACGGCGGCGCGTGTGTCGATGCCGACCATCGGGTTCGCCGTGGAGACTTGGAAGATGCGCTGCGCTGCTTCGGCCGACAGTGATGCCAATGTAGGCCCGTCTGCCTGGCAAGGCGCGCCGAAGCGACCAGCGCCGAAGGCCTCCAGCGTGGCCAGCGCCAGCCCTTCCGACCGCGACCAGGTCTGCCCTTTGCGCGCGTCGCGATAGCGCCAATCCGGCCCGGCGCCGGCATCGAGCAGCACGCTGATGACCGCCAGGTCCCACTCGGCCAGCAATCGCTCGTGTGGGTCACCTGCACGGGGTTGCGCCTGCCAGATCTCCTCCCATCGGTCAGAGCCATCTAGCTCGAAATGCCGCCATCGGCTGTGCATCGGCACGGTCCCGTCCGGGTAGTTCGCCGCGGTCACCGCATCGACCAGCGCGACGGCGTCGGGCAAGCGGTCGAGGCGCACCGTCCAGTCCGGCAGGTCATCGGCCAAGCCCCGGCCCAGCACCCGCTCCGCCGCCGCGCGCACCGCCGCTGCGGTCAGGAGCGCCTCAGGCGTCATCCAGCTTGCGGCCTTTGGTGTGGCGCAGGCCGTCCAGGGTCAGCGGCGTGCCGACGGTGAAATAGCCGGCGGCGATCTTGGCGTCGATCTCGACCCGGGCGTCGTCCGGCACCAACTCCTCCGGGATGGCGACGCGCTCGCCCATCTGGATGCCCTGGCCGGCGATGGCGTCGTGCTTGTCGTTGCTCATGGAGACGAAGCGGTCGATGCGGCGGATGCCGAGCCAATGGAGCACGTCTGGCATTAACTCCTGAAAGCGGGCGTCCTGCACGCCGGCGACGCATTCGGTTCTTGCGAAATAGGCGTCGGCGGTGTCGCCCGCCGGGTTGCGCTTGCGGGCATTGTAGACCAGGAACTTCGTCACCTCGCCCAGAGCGCGGCCTTCTTTGCGGTTGTAGACGATCAGGCCATTGCCGCCGGCTTGCGCCATCTCAATACAGGCCTCGATGCCGTGGATCAGGTAGGGGCGGCAGGTGCAGATGTCGGAGCCGAACACATCCGACCCGTTGCACTCGTCATGCACCCGCGCCGCCAGCGGCACGGCGGGATCAGCGAGCGTCGCTGGATCGCCCATGATATAGAGCGTGTGACCGGCAATCGGCGGCAGGAACACCTGCAGGTCCGGGCGGGTCACCAGTTCCGGATACATGCCGCCGGTATGCTCGAACAGGGTGCGGCGCAGTTGGCGCTCGTCGATCTTCAGGCGGGCGGCGATGCCGGGCAGGTGCCAGACCGGATCGACCGCGACCTTGGTGACGGCGATGTCGCCGGCGGCCAGCAGCACCTTGCCATCCGGTTTCAGCGTGCCTGTCGCAATGGCAGAGATCACCTCCGGCAAGGTCAGCCGGGCTTTGGTGATGGCGATGGTCGGGCGGATATCGGCGCCAGCGGCGATCTGGTCGGCGAAGGCCTGGCCGGCAACATGGCCGAACGGGTCGAGCGAGACGATCCGGTTCGCCTCCGACCATTGCGGGTGTGGGCCGATGGCGGCGGCGGGCGCGGTGTCGGTCAGGTCCGGGCGGTGGCCGGCCTGCAGAGTGCCGGCGCTCACCGCCAGCGCCCGGAACAGCGCGTAGGCGCCGCCATAGGTGCCGACGGCGTTCTTGGCGACGTCCGGCCGGCTGCCGACGATGACGGGGCCACGCGCTGCCGCAGACGCCGCGCCCCAATCCAGCGCGGGCGCTTTCGGCGCGGCGGCACTGGGATGCGAGGTGAGCCGGACGTGTCGCGGCTGGTTCATAGGTGGCTCTCCAATAGCGGCGAGGATCGGCGGTGCGAATGCCGGCGAAGTCAGGATCGAAAGTCGGCGGCTTAGCGAAGCCAAACGATGAGTTTGTCCGAAGCCCGACAATTTACAATGAAAATAGCTCGGAGAACCCCGTGAGCGGCTGGGATTGGCTGCGGTGGCGGGTTACGCTTCGCTGGTTCCGAACCGTTGCAGCGCATCGGCGCGCAGTTCGACCTTGCGGATCTTGCCGGATGCGGTCATCGGGAATTCGTCGACAAACACCACGTGGCGCGGGATCTTGAAACTCGCGACCTTGTTCCGGCAGAACCCGATGACGTCGTCGCCTGAGATGTCCGCGCTCTCGGCCTTTTGCACATAGGCGACGGCGACTTCCGCCAGGCGCTCGTCAGGGCAACCGACGACGGCGACCTGATGCACGGCGGGGTGATCGAGCAGGAAGCCCTCGACCTCCATCGGGTCGACATTCTCGCCGCCGACTTTCAGCATGTCCTTGTAACGGCCGACGAACCGCATCGCGCCGTCGGCGCGCCAGACCGCGGTGTCACCGGTCCGGAACCAGCCATCCTCGGTGTAGCTTTCGGCGGTTTCCGTTGGCTTCTTGTAGTAGCCCTGCATCAGGTTGCGCCCACGAACCTGCAATTCGCCGTCGACGCCGACCAGGCTAGGCTCGCCCGTTTCGGGGTCGACGATCCGCATGTCGTAGCCAATGCCGGGATGGCCGGAGGCTTCCAGCCGCAACTCCTCGCTGTCGTCGAGCGAGGAGAGGGCGACCCCGATCCAGGTCTCCGTCATGCCAAAGCCGGAGACAGGTCGCAGCGGCGCCAACAGCCGCGCCGCCTTGCGCAGGATCGGCGTGGCGCTGTGGGGGCCCGCGCCGAAAATGCCGGTCCGCAGGCTGGAAACGTCGCGCGGTCGGCGCTCCTGCTCCTCCGCCAGGGCTTTGGCGTGCGCCTCGAAGCCGTGCAGGATGGTGGCGCGCTCGGTCTCGACATAGTCCAGCGCCTCCGCAGGGTCGAAGGTCTCGGTCACGATCTGCCGCGCGCCCGTCACCAGCGACATCAGCGAGCCTTCAGCGAAGCCGAAGGCGTGAAACAGCGGCAGGTAGCAGACGATGGTGTCGGTTGGCCGCAGGCCCATGCGAAAGCCATGCTCCGCCACATTGCGGATCAGGTTGTGGCAATGCATTGCGCCTTTCGGAAACCCGGTCGTGCCGGAGGTGTACATGATCAGCGCCAGGTCCTGCGGCTGCACGGCGTCGGCGCGGGCTTCGAGATCGGCCTGTGTGACATCTTTCGCCGCCGCTTTCGCCGCATGCCAGTTCACGGTGCCGACCTGGTCGGCTGGGTCGACGATGACCACCCGGCGCAGTTCCGGAAAGCGCTCGTCCGCGATCTTGTCGCCTCGATCCGGCAGCGAGACCACCTCGCGGACGATGCCCAGATAGTCGATGGGGCCGCCGGTGTTGTGGGTGATGAGAAAGGCGCTGTCGGACTGGCGCAGCACGTATTCCAGATCGGCGGTGCGGAAGCGGGTGTTGACCGGCACCAGCACCGCGCCGACCTTGGCGATCGCATACTGAAAGAAAATCCAGTCGTCGCAATTGTTGAGCCAGAGCGCCACGTGATCGCCGGCCCCGACACCCAGACCCATGAGGGCGCGCGCGGCGAGATCGACCTGTTCGTTCATCTCGGCAAAGGTGTAGCGGCGGTGCTTGAACACCAGCCCTTCGCGCTCGCCAAAGCGCCGGGCGGCCTCTGCGGGCAAATCGCCGAACCGCTCAACCTCGCGCCAGGAGTTCATCGCTCTAGCCTCCGACCGCTGGCGCCACGTCCGTCATGAACGAGCGCACCGCGTCGAGACGACCGGCAACACCGCCGCGGGCGACGGGATCGAGCAGCAGGTGCGATACGCCGATCTCCTGCAGCTTGCCGACGGTCTCCAACATCTGATCCTTCGAGCCGGTCAGCGCCTTCTCCGCCGGCATCGCACCGGCGGGGTCGAGATAGATGCGCAGCGACAGAGTGAGGTTAGCCGGGTCGCGGCCGATGGCTTCGCACTCTCGCTGCACCGCGGCCCACTCGGCGGCGACTTCTTTGCGCAGTTGGAAGGCGGCGTGGAAAGCGTGGCCGTAGCGGGCGACGCGCCGGGCGGCTGCTTTGCTGGAGCCGCCGACCCAGATCGGCAAGGGTTGTTGGATCGGCTTTGGCTCGAACCCCACCTTGGGGAAGCTATAGAACTCGCCATCGAACGAGGGCTCGGCCTCGGTGAACAGCCGGCGGAAAATCTCCAACTGCTCGTCCGCCCGCTTGCCGCGCTGGTCCCACGGCATGTTGAGGATGGCCGCTTCCTCCGCCATCCAGCCGACGCCGACGCCCAGAATGGCGCGGCCGCCGGAGAGCACGTCGAGGCTGGCGATCTGCTTCGCCGTCTGCACCGGCATGCGGTAGGGCAGGATCAGCACAGTGGAGCCAAGCCGCAGCGTCTCGGTACACGCGGCGACGAACGTCATGGTGCTGATCGGGTCGAGCCAGCCCATGTCGGTCTGCGGCTGAAACGAGCCGTCATCGGTATAAGGGTATTTCGACTGGATCTCCGCCGGCCAGCAGATATGGTCGCTGACCCAGCCGGAATGGCAGCCGAGACGCTCGATCTCCTGCGCGAAGTCCATCAGCGTCTGCCGGTCGACCTGTCGGCCCAAATGCGGCAGGTGTACACCCCAATCCATCGGCGTTTCCTCGATAAGCGGTTATTGTTGCCTGTCAGGATCGGCGATCCCGGACGGTTGTCAAGGGGCGGCCAAGGGGATTGGCGAAACAGGATTGCCGGGCCGGCGCTGGCTGCCATAATCGCCCGCAATGATCGTCGTGGCTCAGGGAGTAACCTTAGGATGCAATCGGGACGGGTCGCCTTTGGGCGGATGGATGCGGTCAGCTTCGGCAAGCCGATGGCCGACGCTGTGGCCGAGGAGGTCGCGCGCGTCGGGGCCGAACGGGTGTTCCTGATGGTCAGCGGCACCCTGAACCGCGAGACCGACGAGATCGAAAAGCTGCGGAGGGCGCTCGGCAACAAAGTGGTCGGTGAGTTCGACCAAATGCGCCCACACACGCCACGCGGCGACGTGATCAAGGCGGCGGCGATGGCCCGCGACGCCAAGGCCGACCTGATTGTGACCTTCGGCGGCGGCTCGCTGACTGACGGGGCGAAGGCGGTCTCGCTCTGCCTCGCCAATGACATCACCTCGGCGGAAGGAATGGATGCGCTGCGGACTGTGGTCAATCCGGATGGCTCGGTCAGTCCGCCGAAGGTGAACGCGCCGACGGTGCGCCAGATCTCGATCCCGACGACGCTCTCCGGCGGCGAGTTCAGTGGCATCTCCGGCGTTACCGACGAACGCACGCAGGTGAAGGAGCTATTCCGCCACCCCGACGTAATGCCGATGGCGGTGATCCTCGATCCCGCGCCAACGGTGCACACGCCGGAATGGCTGTTCCTGTCGACCGGCATCCGCGCCGTCGACCATTGCGTCGAGGGCATCTGCGCCAAGGAAGCCAACCCCTACAGCGACGCGCAGGCGACCAAGGGCCTGGCGCTGCTGACCAAGGGCCTGGCTCGGGTAAAGGAGGCGCCGGACGATATCGCCGCCCGGCTCGACTGTCTGATGGGCACGTGGATGTCGATGGCGCCGCTGGCGGCTGGCGTGCCGATGGGTGCCAGCCACGGCATCGGCTATGTGCTGGGCGCGGTACACGACATCCCGCACGGCCACACGTCCTGCATCATGCTGCCCTACGTGATGCGCTGGAACAAATCAGCGAACGCCGACCGGCAGGCGGTGGTGGCCGACGCGATGGGCCATCCGG
>CAXBDI010000152.1:0-7360 GCA_963974445.1 uncultured Alphaproteobacteria bacterium | reverse complement strand
TGCGCTTTCCCGACGAGTTTGTCCGGCACAAGGCGTTGGACGCGGTCGGCGACCTTTATCTGGCCGGCGGCCCCTTCCTCGGGCGGTATGTCGGCAATCAAGCCGGGCATAAGTTGAACAATATGTTGGTGTGCGCCGTCATGGCCGACGCCAGCGCCTATGAGTGGACCGCAACCGTCGGCCCTGTCCTGCAGGCCACGCAGGTCGCAGCGCAATAAAGACACAGGCAGTCTCGCCTGGACGAGGATCGGTTGCTCGCAGCTACGAATCCGCGCTAAAGACACCGCGAGTCGATTGCTCCTCGAATTCAAGGTTCGCAGATCACCGTGTCCGACAGGCACCCGAGAGATGGCGCTTTGCGCCGCCGCTGCCGCGCGATCGCCGCCGCCGCCATCATTGCCGTGGCTGTAGCCGGCTGTGGCGAAACGAAAAAGCCGGTATACGAAGAAAAATCGGTCGCCCAGCTATATAATGCCGGCCTCGACGAACTGAGCGCAGGCAACTATATTGAGGCCGCTAAACAATTCGAAGAGGTCGAGCGCCAGCACCCATTCTCGATCTGGTCGCCGCGCGCGCAGATCATGGGCGCTTACGCCTATTTCGAAGCGGATAATTACGACGACGCCATCATCAATATCGACCGTTTCATTCAACTGCACCCCAACCACGTCGATGCGCCATACGCCTACTACCTGAAGGCGCTGGCCTATTACGAGCAGATCGTCGATGTGGAACGCGATCAGGCGACTACTCTGAAGGCGTTGGAAGCGCTGGACGATGTCTATCGCCGCTTTCCGGACTCCGTTTACGCGCGCGACGCGCAGTTGAAACGGGATTTGGCGTTCGACCACCTCGCCGGCAAGGATATGAGCATTGGCCGTTATTACCTGAGAAGCGGCAAGCCGTTGGCGGCTATCAACCGGTTCCGCAGCGTGTTGCGCAACTACCAGACCACCAGCCATACACCCGAGGCGCTGCATCGGCTGGTCGAGGCCTATACGGCACTGGGCCTGAAGCAGGAAGCCGAGCGCACCGCCGCCGTGCTGGGTTACAATTTCCCTGGTTCCAGGTGGTATGCGGACAGCTATTACTTACTGACGGGCGAGCGGGTCGTGGTTAACCCTCAAGTCGAAGATCGCGACTGGATCGAGCGGTCCTGGGACTATCTGTTCATTCCGAGGCACGCCATTGGCATTGTCGACGAAGACGCCGAGCCGGAACGCAAACAGGATTTGATTCTGCCACCGGAGGATACCGGCCCGACGGTTGCCACGCTGGGCGGTGCGCCGGTCCCGGACGCGCAATCCGACACGGCCATAGAGACGCCGGCGGCTGCCGCCGCGGCGGCAGGCGCCTCTGCGACGGCGCAGGCCACCCGGTCCGGAATTACACCGCAGCAACCGACCGCCGCCGACAATGCAGCGAACATCGCGGCTCAACTGGAGGCGGCCGACAGCCAATACGCGACGGCGAACGCATCCGCGACCGGTTGGCGGCAGGCCGCAAACGCCGCGGCCAACCCGGCGACCCGGCAGCGGGCGCTCGAAAACGTGCAGATTGCCGAGAGCGCCGCCGACTACTGGCAAGCCCGCGCCAACCTGCTGCGCCTCGCCGCGAACGATCCGGGCAATGTCGGCGCCAAACGCACGGTGGAGCAGCAGGTCGCGAAGTCGGCGCTGGTCTATTGGCGCACTGTCGAGAGGCTTGGCGAGAGCCAGACCGAGCGCACTCTGGCGGCGCAAAACGCGGCGGAGGCCGAACAGGCGCTCGCCTATTGGGACGATCAGGGCCGCGGTTGGTTAGGCCGACTGTTCGGCGGCCGCTCCTAAGGGCATAATGCGGCCATGCTACGCCAGCTGGCCATCAAACGCGTCGCCCTGATCGACGATCTCTCGTTGGAGTTTGCGGCGGGATTGGGCGTGCTGACCGGTGAGACCGGCGCCGGCAAATCCATCTTACTCGACTCCCTGGGACTGGTGCTTGGCGCCCGCGCCGATGCGGGCCTGGTGCAAGCCGGTGCCGAGCGTGCGGTGGTCAGCGCCGTCTTCACCGCCGATGCCTTGGCGGTCGCCCTGCCGATCCTCGACGACGCGGGATTGGAGTTGGAGCCGGGCGAGGATCGCCTGGTGCTGCGCCGGATCATTTCCGCCGAGGGCCGCAGCCGGGCTTTCGTCAACGACCAGCCTGTCTCCGCCGGGCTGTTGCGCCAAATCGGCAGCCGGTTGGTGGAAGTACAGGGCCAGTTCGATTCCGGCGGCCTCACGGATCCCGCCGGGCATCGCGATCTGCTGGATGCCTTCGGCGGCTTGGCTGGCCTTCGCGCCGATACGGCTGCCACCCATCGCAAATGGCAAACCCTCACCAAGGCCTTTCACGACCAGCAGGCGGCCTTGACATCGTCGCTAGGCGACGCCGACTGGCTGCGCCACGCGCTCAGCGAGTTGGAGGATATCGGGCCGGTGGCGGACGAGGCCGGCAAGCTGGCGGAGGAGCGCCGGTTCCTGCAATCACAGGAACGCATATTGGAAGCCATCGAAGGCTCGCGCAGCGCTGTCTCCGGCAAGCACGATGTCGCCAGCGCGTTGCGCGGCGCCATGCGCGCTCTGGAGCGCTCCGCCGATAAGGTGGGGGAGCGGTTTCAACCGGCGATCCTTGCGTTGGAACGCGCAGCCATCGAATTCGACGAGGCTATGAGCACCATCGACGAATTGGCGCGCGACGTCGATCTGGATGGCTCCCGGCTGGATGCTGTGGAAACCCGGCTGTTCGCGCTGCGGGAAATTGCCCGTAAACACCGTTGCGAGCCAGACGCTTTGGCTGACGTGCAGCAGAAATTGGCGGAAAACCTGGCCGCGCTCGAACGGGCCGACCTTGCTCTGGCCGAGGCGGAGCAGGCAGCGGCGGCGGCACGCACCCAATTCGAAACCGCGGCCTTGGCTCTCTCCGAAGCCCGGCAAGCGGCTGCGCGCCAGTTGGACGTAGCCGTTGCCGATGAATTGGCGCCTCTGCGGCTGGAGAAGGCCGAATTCCGTACGGATATCGCGCGCTTGTCGCAAGATCAGTGGAACAGCACTGGTTGCGACCGGGTGCGGTTCGCGGTACGCACCAACCCCGGCATGCCCTTCGGCGCCATCGAGCGTATCGCCAGCGGCGGCGAGCGCGCGCGCTTTCTGCTGGCCTTGAAAGTCGTCCTCGCTGCCGCCGACCCGGTCGGAACCCTGGTGTTCGACGAGGTCGATGCCGGCATTGGCGGCGCCACGGCAGCGGCGGTCGGTGAGAGGTTGGCCAAGCTGGGCGAGGCCCTGCAGGTGCTGGTCGTGACCCATTCGCCGCAGGTCGCGGCCCGCGGCGTGCGGCACCTGCATGTCAGCAAGGCGGAGATCGACGGCCGCAGCCGCACCGACGTCCACGACCTGACCGCAGACCAGCGGCGGGAGGAGATCGCCCGCATGCTCTCCGGCGAGACCGTGACGGAGGAGGCGCGCGCCGCAGCCCTGCAACTGCTGCTGCCGGGCGAGCAGGGCCAGAGCGCCGCCTGAACCCGAGGCTTGCACGAATCGGGCTCGGCGCGCGACAGTGTCCCGGTTCAGATGGAAGGAGAACACCCATGGTCGATCTCGACAAATTCGTTGCCGATTGCCGCGCCGCCCTCAAGACACGCGACCCCGCGGGCGAGGTGGAAAAGCTGGTGCAGGAGGTGATTGCCGATCCGGCGGCGCTGGACGCGGCTTTTGCAGCGCGTGTCAAAGGGCCGACACTGCAGGATCGGATGATCTGCAATGATGAAGCATTGACCGTGGCCCAGATCGCCGCCCCACCGGGCCTGCGCTCGCCGATCCATAATCACTGCATGTGGGCGGTGATCGGCGTCTACGATGGGGAGGAGCACAACCGCTTCTTCAGCGATGCCGGTGGAGAGCCGGAACAAATTGGCGAGCAATTGCTCAAGGTCGGCGACATCTGCCGCCTGACCGCCGACACCATCCACGCCATCCATAATCCGCTGCCAACCCGCTCTGCCGCGATCCACGTCTACGGCGGTGATTTGGTGAACCGTGAGGGCCGCAGTGTCTGGAATCCTCGCTCAATGGAGCGTGAGGACTACGAGATTAACCAGCTGTCGCGGTACACCAAAGAGCTCAGCGAACTGGCCTGACGCCGGGGTGTTATGGTAGGGAGGTCGAGATACATCCCTGCCCTGAGAAGCGCCCTCTGTGAGCACCGACCGAACGCCCGTCGAGGATCTGAGCGAACACGAAGCCGCGGAGGAACTGCGCCGGCTCACCGACCTGATCGCCCACCATGACAGGCTTTACTACGCGGACTCGGCACCGGAAATCGACGATGCCGCCTACGACGCGCTGCGCCTGCGCAATGAGGCCATCGAGACGCGATTTCCGCACCTGAAACGGTCGGATAGCCCCAGCGAACGGGTCGGCACGGCCGTCGCCGAAGGCTTTGCCAAGGTTCGGCACGCGCGCCCGATGCTGTCGCTCGCCAACGCCTTCGACGAGGCCGATGTGACCGAATTTCTGGCGCGAGTGCGGCGCTTCCTTGGATTGGGGGAGGCAGAGAACGTTGCGGTTGTAGCCGAGCCAAAAATCGACGGCCTGTCGCTGTCGTTGCGCTATGAGGATGGCCGGCTGATCCAGGCCGCCACTCGCGGTGACGGGATCGAGGGCGAGGACATCACGCAGAACGCACTGACTCTCAACGATATTCCCGCCAGGATCAAGGGCGCACCGCCGATATTGGAAATCCGCGGCGAGGCCTATATGAGCCATTCCGCCTTCGCCCGCCTGAACGAGCGGCGGACGGCCGCCGAACTGCCGCTATACGTTAACCCGCGCAATGCGGCCTCCGGCTCGCTGCGCCAATTGGATTCGCGGATCACGGCGGAGCGGGAGTTGGGCTTCTTCGCCTATAGCCTCGGCGAGGTCTTGACGCCGATTGCCGACACGCACTCGGAACTGCTGGCACAGTTGTTGGAATGGGGGCTGCCGGTCAACCCGCTGTCCCGGGTTTGCCACAGCGCCGAGGAGTTGCTGGCCGCCTACGCCGATCTGCTGGAGCAACGCACCGGCCTCGACTACGATATCGACGGCGTCGTCTACAAGGTCGACCGCCTGGATTGGCAGGAGAGATTGGGTCAGGTCTCCCGCGCGCCACGCTGGGCCATCGCCCACAAATTCCCGGCAGAGCAGGCGGAGACCACGCTGGAACGCATCGACATTCAGGTCGGGCGCACCGGCGCGCTGACCCCGGTCGCTCGCCTCGCCCCGGTGTTCGTCGGCGGCGTCACCGTTACCAACGCCACCCTGCACAATGAGGACGAGATCGCCCGCAAGGACATCCGCGAGGGCGACACCGTCGTCATCCAGCGGGCCGGCGATGTGATCCCGCAGGTGGTGCGCGTCGTCCTGGAAAAGCGGCCTGACGGCGCCAAGCCCTACCAGTTCCCCAACACCTGCCCGGTCTGCGGCAGCGACGCCGTACGGCCGGAAGGCGAGGTGATCCGACGCTGCACCGGCGGCCTGATCTGCTCGGCACAAGCGGTGGAGCGGCTGAAACATTTCGTCAGCCGCAACGCCTTCGATATCGAAGGCATGGGCACCAAACGCATTGAGGAGTTGTGGACCGACGAGATCGTGCGCTCACCCGCCGATATCTTCCGCCTGAAGGACCGCCGCGCCGAGCTGGTCCAGCGTGAACGCTGGGGCGAGCAGTCGGTCGATAACCTGCTGGCCGCCATAGAGGACCGCCGCACCTGGCCGCTGGAGCGCTTCATCTACGCCCTCGGCATCCGCCAGATCGGCCAGGCGACAGCCAGGCTGCTGGCCCGGCATTACGGCTCTCTGGACATGCTGATTGAGGCCGTAACGGCGGCGCAGGATGCAGATAGCGACGCCTATGCCGACCTGATCAACATCGACCAGATGGGCAAGGATGTCGCCGCCGACCTGATTGCCTTCTTCGCGGAACAGCATAACCGCGACGTGGTCGCGGACCTGATGCAATACCTGACCCTGGAACCGCCGGCGGCGGTGCAGGCATCGGCGATCAGCGGCAAGACCGTCGTCTTCACCGGAACCCTGGAGCGCATGACCCGGGCCGAGGCAAAGGCTCGGGCGGAATCGCTGGGCGCGAAAGTCGCCGAGTCAGTCTCCAAAAACACCGACTATGTGGTGGTCGGAGCCGATGCCGGCAGCAAGGCCAAGAAAGCCGCCGACCTGGGCCTCGCAACGCTCAGCGAGGACGAATGGCTGGCGCTGATCGGCCAGAAGGGCAGCGACACATGAGCGAGCACCCGGTCGACCTGGCGATGATCGAGGCTGCGGCCCGGCGTATCCGCGGGCGGGTGCGCGAGACACCGGTGCTGGACCCAACGCCGATGCGTGGCCCGGTGCTGGACTCTGGCCGTCTGATTCTGAAGCTGGAATGCCTGCAGGTCACCGGCAGCTTCAAGGCGCGCGGCGCGTCCAACAAGCTGGCCACTCTCGATGCGGCAGCACGCAGCCGCGGCCTGGTGACCGCGTCCGGCGGCAATCACGGTCTGGCCGTCGCCTATGCCGCGGCGAGCGCCGGCGTGCCCGCTCAAATCTTTGTGCCAGAGAGCACGCCCGCCGCAAAGGTCGCCAAGTTGCGGCAATGGGGGGCGGAGGTCACGGTGGCCGGCGCGGTGTGGGACGATGCCCAGGCCGCAGCGCTCGACGCACACCGCGGCAACGGCATGACCTACGTGCATCCGTTCGCCGACCCCGAGGTGATCGCCGGCCAAGGCACGCTCGCCATCGAGGTGCTGCGCCAGGTGCCGGATGCGGACACGCTGGTGGTCGCCATCGGTGGCGGCGGGTTGATGGCCGGTGTCGCGACTGCCGCCAAGGCGATCAAGCCCGGCATCAGGATCATCGGCGTCGAGCCGACCGGGGCTGCGACCCTCTACCAGAGCTTGCGCGCCGGCGAGTTGGTGACACTGGACAAGATCGAAACCATCTCCGGCTCGCTCGCGCCCCGCCGCTCGATGCCGATCAATCTGGAACTGATCGCCGCCCACGTCGATCGCATGGTCCTGGTCACCGACGAGGAGATGCGCCAGGCGGCGGAATGGCTGTGGTTCGAGACCGGCACCGCCGCCGAACTCGCCGGCGCGGCTTCCCTAGCCGCGCTGTTGACCGGGCGGCATCAGCCGGAGCCAGGCGAAACCGTCGTCGCCATCATCTGCGGCGCCGGCACCGATGGGCTGGGGTAGGCTAGGCATCGCCGCGTGATGCGGTTCCAGCCATGAGCGGTATCCGCGCCAGAGCGATGGCGACCCACCGGCGTCATTGCGAGCCGCCGCAGGCGGTGCGGCAATCCATCG
>CAXBDI010000151.1:0-7388 GCA_963974445.1 uncultured Alphaproteobacteria bacterium | reverse complement strand
GAGCACATCTTCCGTAGCCGCACACGGCCTTGCTTGCTGCATCAAATCAAACGCTGCTCTGCGCCTTGTGTCGGTATGATCAGCGAGGCGGACTATGCCGACACGGTCGAGGCAGCGCGGCAGTTCCTGGCGGGCGCCAGCAACGAGGTGCGGCAGGCCTGGACCGTGCGCATGCAGAACGCCGCCGAGAACATGGAGTTCGAGCAGGCAGCGATCTACCGCGACCGGCTACGCGCTCTCGGCCATGTCCAGGCCCGGCAAGGCGTCAACGTCCCGGAAATGGCGGATAGCGACCTGTTCGCGCTGGCCCGGCAAGGCGACCGGGTGTGTGTGTTGGTGTGGTTTTTCCGCGCCGGACAGAATCAGGGCGGCAGGCCGTATTTCCAGACGTGCGATGCCTCGATCCCCGATGCGGAGGTGATGGACAGCTTTCTGGCGCAATTCTATCACTCGCACCCGGTGCCGAAGACTGTGGTGCTGTCGGCAACGCCGCTGGACCGCGACCTGTTGCAGGAGGCATTGAGCGCCCGGGAGGGCCGCCGTATCGCATTACTGACCCCGCAGCGCGGCCCGCGCCGCCGCGTCGTCGAACAGGCGGTGGAAAACGCCCTGCACGCCCTGAAGCAGCGCATGAACCAGCAGGCCGGCCACGCGCAGGCCTTGGAGGCCATCGCAAAATCGCTGAGTCTGGAGGCGCCGCCGGAACGGGTGGAGATCTACGACAACAGCCATTTGATGGGCACCCACCCAATGGGCGGCATGGTCGTCTATACGCCGGAGGGCTGGCTGCGTAAGGCCTTCCGCCGCTTCAAGATCGGCAAGCACGGCAGCGGCACTGCCGGCGACGACGACTATGGCATGCTGCGCGAGGTGCTGTCGCGACGGCTGCGCAAGCTGGCCGGCGACGATGCGGATGCCGAAAGCCATATGCGGCCTGACCTGCTGCTGATCGATGGCGGCAAAGGCCAATTCTCCGCCGTGCGCGAGGTGCTGGAGACGCTGGGGCTCACCGACATCCCCATGGTCGCGATCGCCAAGGGACCCGACCGCGACGCCGGGCTGGAGCAGTTTATCTCCGCCGAACGTGGCGCGTTCCGCCTGGCGCCGAACGACCCGGCGCTGCTGCATCTGCAACGGCTGCGAGACGAGGCGCACCGCTTTGCCATCGGCGCGCACCGCCAGGCCCGTAAGGGTGCAATTCGCGGCTCGCAACTGGATTCTATCCCAGGCGTCGGGCCAAAGCGGAAGAAGCAATTGCTGTTGCACTTCGGCTCCGTCCGGGGCGTCTCCCGCGCCAGTGTCAATGAGTTGTCCAAGGTCGGCGGCATCAATCTGACCGTCGCACAAAAGATTTACGACGCCCTGCATTGACGCCAGGGATCGGATCGCCCCTCCTAGGTCCGACGCCCTACTGGTGCGAGTACAGCATTGCGCCTGCCACCGGCAGGGTGGCTTTGAGGATCGTGCCGGTATCGCTCTCGGTGATGTAGAGGTCCTTGTTCTCCGGTCCGCCGAACGCGATGTTGGTGGTCGAATGGCCCAGCGGCGAGTTCACCCGGTAGAGCGGCTGGCCCAGCCTGTCGAACACCCAGATCGCGCCGAGCCCGACATGACTGACCACCAGCCCGCCATCCGCAGTGATTGAGATGCCGTCCGGCCCCATGCCGCCGGACATCTGAATGAAGGTGCCGACTTTCGACGCCGCGCCATCCAGCATAATCGGCAGCCGCCAGACCGCGTTGGCGCGGGTGACGGCGACATAGAGGATCTTGTCGTCCAGGCTCCAAACCAAGCCGTTCGGGCTGGGAATGCCACTCATCATGCAGTCCAGCTTACCATCCGGCGACAGGCGGAAGACGCGGCCCGTCGGGTCTTGGTGCCCGGTCTGACCCTGGTCGGTCCAGGCGAGCGTGCCGTCGCTGGCGAAGGCCAGATCGTTGCAGCCTTTGAACGACTCGAGCCGAAATCTGGTGCAATGCTCGCTGACCGCACCGGTGGCGGGGTCCAGCTTCATGATGCCGTTCTTGTAGTCGGCGATGTAGATCGAGCCGTCTTTATGGATGCGCAGCCCGTTAGGCTCGCCATCGTACTCGGCCACCAGATCGACCGTGCCATCCGGCCCGGCCTTGAATATGCGACCCCACGGAATGTCGACGAAGTAGAGGTTGCCGTCGCGGTCGAAGCTCGGCCCCTCGACGAAGCAATCGATCGCGGCACCCCCTCGGTTGGTATCGGCCCAGACCGAGCGTTGGCCGGAACGGCGGTAGCTGGCCGGCACTTCGCAGAACGGCTCGGCAGTGATGATTT
Organism: uncultured Alphaproteobacteria bacterium; assembly: GCA_963974445.1. Taxonomy (GTDB): domain Bacteria; phylum Pseudomonadota; class Alphaproteobacteria; order Bin95; family Bin95; genus JACKII01. The sequence goes on along the minus strand of CAXBDI010000151.1, from coordinate 5,081 downwards.
CGGGCAAAGGATACCAGGACATGGGCGCGATTTTCCTTGTGATTGACTGGTTGCCGGCGATTATGGCGCGGCCTGAGCCAATACGTCCAGAAAGCTCACAACGCCTTCCGCAACGCTGCCATCGTTCACGACGTATCGAACGTCGGGGCCTACGACCTCCAACGCCGCCGCGCGCTTCAGCCGGCGCTCGATATCGGCGGCATCTTCCCGCCCGCGCGCCTGCAACCGGGCCCGCAACACCTCCGGCGGTACGATGACCGAGACCACGACAACCGGCGCGAACCTACTGCGCGCCTCGTCCAGAATACCGCGCGAGACATTGGCGATGACATGCACACCGTCGGCCAGCGGCGCGACCTCCGCCTGCGGAATTCCGTAGCACAGATCGTGCGCCCCCCAGCGCAGCGCAAACCCGCCCGCAGCAGCCATCTCGGCGAATGTCGCGGGCGACGCCTCGACATGATCCTCGCCACCCACATCCTCCGGCCGGGTGATGGTGCGGACGGCGAACCGGTAGCGTGGATCGCCGGACAGCGCTGCCCGTGCGCCATCCAGCAGCGTATCCTTGCCGGCGCCGCTCGGGCCGACGACCAGAAAAAGGGTGCCACGGCTTGTCAAACAGGGGTCCGCCGTTCGCTCTCAAAGGAATTATGATTGTTGTTAGAGCAAGGATAGCGTCGGTGAATGCCGGTGGCTATTGTTGGCCTCAGTTCACGCGGATTCCCCGCTCCACCCTATTGAACATTTAACGCTCTTCCCGCGGGAAATTGCTAAGGCACGTTTGTGCGCTGCAAACGGTTGGCAGCAGCAATTTCCAACACTTCGACAAAATTGTCCGGTTGCCCCTGGTATTGCAGAACATCGGCTGGGATGTTTACCCACCGCTGGGCATCACGGACCCAAACGTGGACATCCGGACGGATGTCGCACGTATTCCTCAGCGTTCCAGGCATGATTTTTGCCAACCCTGGTGTGTAAGCTCCCAGTCCGTAGATGACATTGCCGCAAACGGCACAGCGGTAGACAGGATTCCTGTTTCCTGCGTCCGAGACGCGCTCCCAGCAGGCGAGCTCCCCCTCAATTTCAATATCGTCAACCGGCAGCACCATCCCCATTCCAAATGCACTGCCACTTCTCTTCTGACAATTCCCGCAATGGCAAACATAGGTCAAAAGGGGAGGGTTTTTAATTTTGTACGTAACGCCACCGCAATTGCATTCACCAGAGATTTCTTTTTGCATTTCAAACTACCTCTAAAGGTTAATAATTATCCACCATTCCTCATTTGGAACGCGTTCAGTCAGATTATTGACAATAATTCCGTCATTCAACCCTATTACCCTACCCAATGGAGGGGGGTCTATGAAGGGTATCTGCGCGTCCTGGGCACGTGATGCCCACGCCCCGGCGGTGGGACTGACGCGACCGTTGGGACGCCGCCTGGTCATAACCGCATTGGCAGCCCGGCCCGCTTCAGGTAGCGCCAGCCCTGCAAGCCCCTGACCGCAAATGCGACGGCCAGAAATGTGACGAGATGTGTGGCGACGATCAGCATAAGGTTGCCGAGGCCGGCGCCGAAAATCCCGACCGACAGCACCACCACCACCACGAATTCCACGATCACATAAACGAGGAAGATGGCAATCAGGTAGGGCAGGGACGCCGGTCGGTCCTGGCGAATTCGAAACGCGAAGATGATAAACGCAATCCCCAACGCGACGCTGCCGAATGCCAAGCCGATTGGCCACACCGTCTCCGAGAAGATGGTGATAGCCAGGATCAACATGCTGAAGCCCAGGATGAAGAGAGGCAATCCTCCCATCTTCACCGCCTCGCGGGCCGAGGCTTCGCTGGTAATCGGAAACCAGTATCCGGTCGGTGCTGTTTCTTGGGTCACTTAACTGCCTTAAGATTGGCGAACTGGGGAGACGATGACTGATCCGCAGGACACCGACCCTAATTCCGCGTCCGCCGATCCTCCGGCACCACCGTTCTCGCGACCGACGCATCCAGTGCTTCGAAGTCGTGGTAGCCGATGGTCTCGTAGAGTTCGGCGCGGGTCTGCATCTGGTCCAGGTGCTCGAACAGCGTGTCCTTTTCGGCCAACTCTGTATAGGCCCGTTCCATCGCCTTTGCCGCGACGCGCAGGGAGGATACCGGCCAGATCACCAGCTTGCAGCCCATGTCCTCGAACTCCCGCGCGGTGAAGTAAGGGGTCTTGCCGAACTCCGTCATGTTGGCCATGAACGGCGCGCCGCACTCAGAAGCAAAGCGTCGGAAGCCCGCCGCGTCGGTGACGCCGTCGGCGAAGGCATAGTCCGCACCCGCCTCGACATAGGCCTTGGCCCGGGCGATGCCGCCCTCCAGCCCCTCGTTTGCGACCGCGTCGGTGCGGGCGACGATGCGCAGGTGGGTGCGGGCGCGGCGGGCGGCGGCGACCTTCTCGCACATCTCTTCCGTCGAGACGAGTTGCTTGCCGTTCAGGTGGCCGCACTTCTTCGGCAGCACCTGGTCCTCCATCTGCATCGCGCCAGCGCCGGCGGCCTCCAACTCTCGCACCGTGCGCATGACGTTCATGACTTCGCCATAGCCGGTGTCGGCGTCGACCAGGATCGGCAGGCGGGTGGCGCGGTAGATGGTGCGGGTGAAGAAGCATAGCTCCTCCAGGCTCAATATCCCCACATCGGGAATGCCCAGCGAGGCGGTGATCGCAGCACCGCTGATATAGACCGCATCGAAGCCCTGTTTCTTGGCCAGTAGGCCTGCCATCGCATTGTGCGCGCCCGGAATGCGCAGGATGCCAGGACGGTCGACCAGGGCGGCGAAGCGATCGCCGGGCAGTTTGGTGGGCCAGTCTGCGGCTTCAAGCCAGGTCATGGGCGTCGCGCTCCGTTGCGTTTCGAGAGATTTGGCGCGACAGTGCCGCTAACACGCTTTTAAGGGAAGCCTTTCATGCGCCAATTCCGCCTGCCCGCCACCTTCATGCGCGGCGGCACCAGCAAGGCGCTGGTGTTTCACGCCCGCGACCTGCCCGCCGACCGTGCGCTCTGGCCGGATATCTTCCGCGCTGCCATCGGTGGCAACGATCCCTATGGCCGGCAGTTGGATGGCATGGGCGGCGGCATTTCCTCGCTCAGCAAGGTCTGTGTGATTGCACCCAGTGCGCGTGAGGATGCGGATATCGACTACACCTTCTTCCAACTGTCGCCGACCACCAACTCGGTCGATGAGAGCTCAAACTGCGGGAACATGTCCAGCGCCATGGGGCCGTTTGCGGTGGATGAAGGGTTGGTGCCGGTCGCAGGTGCGGAGGCGCGGGTGCGCATCTACAACATCAATACCGACAAAATCATCATCAGCCGCTTCAAGCTGGATGACGGCTTGGCCGCGGTCGATGGCGAGTTTCCCTTGCCCGGCGTGGCGGGGTTTGGCTCGGCCGTTTCGTTGGATTTCCTCCGCCCCGGCGGCGCCCGAACCGGCAAGATCCTGCCCACCGGCAATGTGCGTGATGTGCTGATGCTGGAGGATGGCGCGACCATTGAGGCGAGCATGGTCGATGCGGCCAATCCCTGTGTTTTTGTCCGCGCGGCGGACGTGGGCGCGCGAGGCAACGAGTCGCCGTTGGCGATGGACAACGACTCGGGCCTGCTCGCCAAGCTGGAGGCCGTGCGCCGCGCTGCCAGCGTGGCCATGGGCATTACTGGCAGCCTCGCCGAAGCCGCAAAGGTGCCGAGCGCGCCCAAGGTCGCCTTCGTGGCATCGCCGATGGATTCCCAACTGCTGAACGGAGCCACCATGCCGGCAGACGACGTCGATCTGCTGGCGCGGATGATTTCAGTCGGCGCCCCGCACCGCGCCATCCCGCTGACCGGTGCGCTCTGCACGTCAGTTGCGGCGAAGATCGAGGGCACGCTCGTGCACGAGGTCACCCGGCCCGGGCGAATGGTACGCGTTGGCCAGGCCTCCGGCACCACGGTCGTCGACGCCGATGTACAACGCCTCGCCACTGGCTCCTGGCATGCGGAGACCGCCAGCGTTTTCCGCACCCAACGCCGCCTGATGGATGGCTTCGTCTACGTCTCCGCCGCGAAGAATCCAGGTTTGCAAGCCCAACCGGTTTCGCAAGCTGCGGAGTAGCATTGCCCCAGTCAGATTAGATCGCCATCACCTGACGCTCTAGCCGGAGCTCCCTATGGACAACGACGATAGCAAAATCCGCCGCTGGGCCGACCTGATCTCCGAGGCGGAGATCCAGGCCTATGCCAAAGCCGGCTTCGGCCAGAAAATCGGCATCGGCGAGCGTCCGGCGCTGCTGAACATCGACACCACCAACAATTTCGTCGACCCGAAATATGCGTTGTGCGCGGAGCGAGATGAGGCGCTGCTCGCCAACTTTGTGCGGGTGACGGAGGCGTTTCGCCGGCTGGGCCTGCCGATCTACTACAGCCGCCGCGACGACCGCAGCCACCCGACCAAGCGCGGCGTCTGGAACCTGAAACTCGGCAATGCCGACGCGTTCGAATACACCAGCGACCCCAGGGCCGACGAGTGGCCGGATTCCTACGCGCCGCGAGAGCAGGATGTGGTCGTCTTGAAGAACAAGCCGTCGCCCTTCTTCGGCACGCCGCTGGAATCCTGGCTGCGCTATGACGGTATCGACAGCCTGATCGTTGTCGGCATTTCGACATCCGGCTGCGTACGCGCCGGCGTCTTGGACGGCTTCAACCACAATTTCCGCGTCACTGTCGTCGAGGATTGCTGCGGCGACCGCTCCGAAAGAGTGCATCGCGCCAACCTGTTCGACATCGACATGAAAATGGCCGACGTCGAGCCGCTGGACGCCGTCGTCGCCGAACTGGAAGCACGCTTCGGCGATCAGGCGGCAGCGTAAGCTAGGCTGCCGATTGTTCCGCCTATGCCTAGCCCTCTCCGGCGTCCTTGCGAGCCCGGATGTAAATCCGGGCGTGGCAATCCATCGACGGGCCGACCTCGTTCAGTTGGTAGATTGCCACGCGGGCGTCGCCCGCTCGCAATTGTCTGTTTGAGATTTGCTATATTTTTGCCATCCCGCATAGTTGGGA
>CAXBDI010000150.1:0-7490 GCA_963974445.1 uncultured Alphaproteobacteria bacterium | reverse complement strand
CCGCCCGCAGCGAGATTATCCCGCCGCTACCGTGGCCGACTTTTCCACCGCCGCTACACCTTCGAGTTTGCCTCTTCACTGTTCAAAGACCTATGGGAGCAGCGCGCGAATGCCATGAAAGATCACGGCAAGTCGATGAAGGCCGAGCTTTCACAGATCGAACGAAAGATTGCTCAGCTTATGGATCGCCTCGTCGAAGCGGACAGCGAATCCGTCGTTCGCGCTTACGAAAAGCGCATTGGCGACCTCGAAACTGATCGCATGGTCATCCGTGAGCGGATCGAAAAATGCGGTACTCCTTTGGCCACCTACGAGGATACGTTCGAACACTCGATGAGGTTTCTCGCAAACCCTTGGAAACTTTGGGGAAATGGCAGTATCGAGCACCGTCAAACGGTTCTCAAACTGGCATTTGCGGACCAGTTAGCGTACTGCCGTGAATCCGGTTTTCGAACACCAGAAATATCCTTACCGTTCAAGGCGTTAGGGGATATTTGCAGTGGAAATTTGGAAATGGTGCGCCCGAGAGGACTCGAACCCCTAACCTCCTGATCCGTAGTCAGACGCTCTATCCAATTGAGCTACGGGCGCAGCCGTGAGCCAGACATTGCCATGGCCGAAGCCGGGTTTCTAGTGGGCTCGTTGGCTGTGTGCAAGCTTAAAATCTTCTCAGTGCCGAAAATGCCGAGGAGACTCGACCACTGCCGGTGCTCGGTGATAGACACGTGGCTGACGGTCACCCATGAGGTCCAGCGGAAAAGCTGGTCTCGCGTCATGCTCGGCGCTCGACGAACACACCGCTTCGGGAGTGACCGGGTAACGATAGCGATGGCGAACGAGTGAGACGGAAGTCCAAGGCGCGATTGCATGGATAGTGGCAGAATTGGAGCGGTTCGGCAGCTTCGAAGGTTTGGCCTCGGCTTGGCTTTGGCAGGGCTACTGAGCGCCTGCAGCACAATCGACGATCTGTTCGATCAACCGATCGAGCCGCCGCGGCCACAAGTGGCTGAACCGGCCCGGACGAACGAGGCCCGGAGCCTCGGGCGAATCGGCGACTATAATCGCTACAACGCGCCACCCCCTTTGCCAGTAGCGCCGCCGCCGCCGCTTGGATCGCAAACGGGCGATCGGTCGGTGGGGGGCGATACTGGCGGCGATACTGCTCCCGGCGCCACGCTCGTCGGTAAGAAAGTGGCGCAAATTCGCGGCGATCTCGGCACTCTGCAACGCTCGCTGCAAACCCAAAGCAGCCAGTTTCAGCAATTGCGCGGGGCGGCGCAAAAACTGGCCGATCGATTGCCCGGTACCGCCGCCGGTATCGACGCCCGCCTTCAGGCCGACAAGACCCCTGGCAATTCGGCGCTTCGCCCGCAGTCAGCCGAGGTGCGGGCGATGCTTGCGGAAATGAGCGAAAATGGCCTGCTGAAGCAGGAATTGCGGAGCAGGATTGCGGCCGGTAGCGTGCTCGCCGGCTCCTTGGCCGAGCAGGTGCAGGAGACGCGTAGCCTCGCCGGCGCGGTGGCAGAGGATCGTCGGCAGTTGTCGATGCTCGATGGCGAGATCAATGAGGCGGCTTTGCAAAGCAAGCGATTGTTGATGGAGATCGATACCGACATCCGGCGGCAATCTTCCTATGTCGCGCGCGGACGGCGCGATCCGACGACTTTGGCGCAGGCGATCAAATCCGGTGAACCCAATGACCCAAGCTTGCCGCGTCCGCCGCGCCGCGCCGCGCCGGCTGTAGTCAGCCGGGCTGTGGCCGATAGTGTCCCGATGCCGCCAGCCAGGCCGCGCACGCCGGTGGAAACAGAGGCGTCCACCAGCAGGCAAAAGGTGGCGGCGCGGGCGTCGAGCGGAAAGCCGCAACCATCGCGAACGCCTGTGATCGTCATCCATTTCGACTCGGCGGATGTCAAATACGAACAGGCACTGTATGCAGCGATCAGCGATGCTGTCGCTCGCGATCCGACCGCCAGTTTTGAGGTCGTGGCCGTCTCCGCGGGTGGTCGGCCCGGTGCCTCCATCGCGGCCGCAAAGCGCCAAGCTCGGCAGGTCGTCCGCAGTCTGATCAATATGGGCGTGCCGCAAGCGCGACTAAAAGCGTCGGCCCAGACCACGCAGCAGACAGGCGCCGATCAGGTGCATATTTATCAACTATAACGTGTGTTGAATGGGGAGTGGTTTAGGCTCATGCCTTCCAGCGAAGCGCGACCGCACACTTTTCCCGTTTCATGGGATGAGTTGCATCGGGATACCAAGGCCCTGGCCTGGCGTCTGGCCGAACTGCCGGCTTTCACCTCCATCATTGCCATTGCCCGCGGCGGGCTGGTGCCGGCGGCCATCGTTGCCCGCGAACTGGGCGTGCGGCTGGTCGATACCGTGTGCATCGCCAGCTATGACGAGCGCACGCAAGGCCGGGCGCAGATCCTGAAGCGGGTTGGCGGCGAGGGCAGGGGCGTCCTGGTGGTCGACGATCTGGTCGATACCGGCATCACCGCCCGCCTGGTGCGGGAAATGCTGCCGGAAGCCCATATCGCCACCGTCTACGCCAAGCCCGCCGGCCGGCCGGATGTCGACACCTTCGTGACCGTGGTCAGCCAGGATACCTGGATCCTGTTTCCATGGGATGTCGGCGATCCGGTGAAGGCCGGCGGCTAACGCCGACAGAGACTATGGCGCCAGCGGGGTCTCGCCCTCGGGTGTCTGAATCTGGGCGACATTCAGGGTCATCGAGACCATGGTGTAGTAGCCGCTGATACCGATCAACTCAACCACACCACGCTCCCCAAACAGGTCGATCACCCGCTGATAGGTCGCGTCGCTGACATTGTGGTCGCGATGCAGTTCCTGGCAAAAGTCATGCACCGCCGCTTCGTCTTTCGCCATCGCAGGGCGTTCGCGGTTGGCGATGGCGTCGATGACCGCATCGGAGAGGCCACCCTCGCGGGCGAGGCGGGCGTGCGCGTACCATTCGTACTGGGCAGTCCAAAACCGGGCGCACATCAGGATCGCCAACTCGGCAAGCCGCGGCTCGAAGGCGGTGCCGAAGCGCACGAATTCTCCGAGTTTCTGACCACGGTCGGCCAATTCCGGCGAGCGAATCCAGGCCGGAAAAGGGCCGCGGACGCTGCCGCGTGGCCCGGCGGCGATCGCGGAATAGACCTCTTTCTGGCGGTCCGACAAATTTTCTTCAACAAGCGGTGGCAGGCGGCTCATGTCGGGGCTCCTTCTGGATTTCCATGTATCTTAGGTATTTACCGACTTTCGTGGCATAAGCCCAGCCGCGAACTCGAAGCAATCTGGGGATTACTCTCGGAAAAACCGCGGAACTTTGACTTGATCTCACTGCGAAGCAAATTAAATTTTGATATCAGAAGCAAGTGCGTAGCGGCCGAGGGAGAATACAAAATGTCGATAGATCGCGCTTTCGATACCCTATCCGAGCGGCTAACCGGCGCAACCATAATGTCGGCGGCGCTGGGTGTGAGTGTGGTGCTTTGGAGTGTCATTTTGAGTCTCGCGCTGGCGCACTGATCTTGACTAGGGTGGCAAACCTAACTGAATAGTTTAATATTTCGGCGATCCCCATTGCGTCGGACGCAGCGATCCGCTAGCAGGACAGTAAGAGAGTCGCCGGGTCGCTCGCCGAGCGTTCGATCCAAATTCAAGGCAGCGCCAGCGCGGCCACCAAATAATCTCACCTGGGAGGTGACACGTTGATTTCGGCTCAGAAAAAAGCCGGCCTGATCGCCGCGTGCGCAAATTCCGACGCGTTAGGGTGGTGGAGATGACTTCGCTGCTGGAAGTCAGCAATGTCGTTGTGCGGTTTGGTGGCATCGTCGCTCTCGACGGCGTCTCCTTTGATATTCCGGAAGGCCAGATCGTCGGCCTCATCGGCCCGAACGGCGCCGGCAAAACCACGCTCTTCAACTGCCTGTCGCGTCTCTATACGCCGAACGAGGGCGATGTCCGGTTTAAGGGCGAGTCGATTCTGGGGTTGTCGGCGGGAAAGATTGCGTCTTTAGGCATAGGCCGCACCTTTCAGAATCTGGCGCTGTTCCCGACGCTGTCGGTGTTGAACAACGTGATGATCGGCGGCCATAGCCGCACCCGCAGCGACTTTTTCTCCAACGCATTTCGCCTGCCCTGGGTAGGACGCGAGGAACGGCAGTTGAAGGCGCGGTCGATGGAATTGATCGGCTTCATGGGCCTGACGGAGGTCGTGGATTTACCGGTCGGCGGGCTACCCTTCCCCTATCAAAAACGTGTGGAGATGGCCCGAGCACTGGCGAGCGAGCCGCAACTGCTTCTGCTGGACGAGCCGGCAGGCGGCCTGAACCACGAGGAGCTGGACCAATTGATGCAGCAAATCCGTCAGGTTCGCGACGAACGCGGCGCGACAGTGCTGCTGGTGGAGCATCACATGAGCCTGGTGATGCAGATATCGGACAAAGTGGTTGCTATCGACTTCGGGCGAAAAATCGCAGACGGCACGCCGACAGAAGTTCAAAGCAATCCAAAGGTGATCGAAGCCTACTTGGGGACTGCGGACTGATGGCATTATTGGAAGTCAGCGGTCTTAAAGCCTACTACAGGCAGGTTCAGGCGCTTTTCGGCATCGATTTTTCGCTGGATGAAGGCTCGATTACGACCATTCTCGGCGCAAACGGCGCCGGCAAAACCACAACGCTGCGCTCGATCTGCCGCATGGTCCGGACCGAGGGCGGAGTCCGGTTTGACGGGCAGGACGTCACCGGCATGGCGACGGAAAAGATCGTTCAATTGGGCATCGCCCATGTACCGGAGGGGCGAGGCACGTTCGTGCGCCAATCGGTTGAGGAGAACCTGCAACTGGGCGCCTATACCCGCAGCGACAAGACAGAGATCCTGGCCGATATCGAGCGGGTCTACGACTATTTCCCACGTCTTCGCGAACGCAAGAAGCAGCAGGCCGGCACACTGTCGGGCGGCGAGCAACAGATGCTGGCCATCGGCCGCGCCTTGATGCTGCGCCCGCGCCTGATGCTGCTCGATGAGCCGAGCTTTGGGCTGGCGCCACTGATCGTGCAGGAAATCTATCAGATCATGCGGCGCATCCGCGAGCAGGAAGGCGTGACCATGCTGCTGGTCGAGCAGAATGCCAATATCGCGCTGAACCTGGCCGATCATGCCTACTTGCTGGAGACGGGCACGGTGGTGATGTCGGGCGAAAGTCAGATCATCCGCGATGACGAAAACGTACGCCGCAGCTATCTCGGCTATTAGGGGCGGAAGATCATGGACCTTTTCCTACAGTTAACTCTTGCGGGTCTGGCGATTGGCTCGATTTATTCGAGCGTCGCGCTCGCCGTCGTGATGATTTATCAGGCGACCGACCATTTCAACTTCGCCCAGGGCGAGATGGCGATGTTTTCGACCTTCATCGCCTGGACATTTTTAGGCATGGGCTTGCCGGTGTGGGCGGCCTTTGCGCTGGCGGTCGGCGTTTCGTTCATCGCGGGCCTGGTCATCGAGCGGGTGATTATCAGGCCGGTCGAGAACGCCCCGATCTTGAACCAGATCATCGTGTTCATTGGCTTGTTGATGATTTTCAACAACGTGGCCGGCTGGATTTGGGAGTTCACGATCAAGCCGTTCCCGAGCCTGTTCCCCGAGGATTTCGGCTTCAAATCGGAACTGATCGGCCCGCATCATATGGGCGTCATCGGCCTGACGCTGTTGGTGTTGTTGATGATCTTCCTGTTTTTCCGCTTCACCCGCGTCGGCCTCGCCATGCGGGCTGCGGCGGCGAACCCGGATTCGGCCCGGCTGGTTGGCATCTCGGTCGGATGGATGTTGGCACTCGGTTGGGGCCTGGCGGCCGCCGTCGGTGCGGTGGGCGGTATCCTGGTCGCGCCGATTGTCTACCTGGAGCCGAACATGATGAGCGGCGTCCTGCTCTATGCGTTCGCAGGCGCGTTGCTCGGCGGTGTGTCCAGCCCGGTTGGCGCGGTGATGGGCGGTTTGATCGTCGGTGTGTTGGAGAACTGGGTCGGCCAGTACGTGCCGGGCGGCAGCGAGTTGAAGCTGACCTTCGCGCTGGTTCTGATTGTCGGTGTGTTGTTGTTCAAGCCGGCGGGACTGTTCGGCCGCGTCGTCGTGAAAAGGGTATAGTGAGAGATGAAGCGTCCCAACCCAATCACGAAAACGCTTGCGATCGGCTTCCTGGTGTCGGTCGCGGTGGCGGCTTTCTTGCCATTTCTTGACATCGTAATACCGGTTGTCGGCTGGCATCTGGTCGTCTCAAACTTCACCATATATCAGTTTACGCTGGCGATAGCCTGGGGCATCGCAATGCTCGGTCTGAACTTGCTGACTGGCTATAATGGCCAGTTCTCGGTGGGCCATAGCGCGTTTTTCGCTGTCGGTGCTTTCTCAGCTGCGATCTTCATCGAGCACTTCGGCTGGGGACCATACGAGTCGATCCTGGTTGCGGCGGCATTCTCGTTCACATTCGGCTTCCTGTTTGGCCTGCCAGCGCTGCGGCTGGAGGGCCTGTATCTGGCGCTGGCGACATTCGGGCTGGCGGTGGCAACGCCGCAATTGCTGAAGTTCGATGCGTTCGCAGAGTGGACCGGCGGCGTGCAGGGCATTTTCGTACCAAAGCCGGAACCTTTGATTGCTGGCCTCAGCCCGGATCAGTCGCTGTACTACGTGGCGCTTGCGATCATGGTGTTTCTGATGGTGATCACCTGGTGCATTCTGCATAGCCGTTCTGGCCGCGCGATGATGGCGATTCGCGACAATCCGATTGCCGCCCGGACGATGGGCATCAACATGCCGCTGGTGAAAACGACGACCTTTGGCATCAGTGCGATGTTTGCCGGTATCGGCGGTGCGCTGTTCACTTACGCTAGCGAGTTCGTCTCGCCCGACGCGTTCAACTTCTTCGTCGCGGTCTATATCCTTGTGGGCTCGGTGATTGGCGGGATCGTTTCGATCCCGGGTTCAATTGTGGGCGGATTGTTTATCGTCTTTATGCCCAACTTCGCGCAGGATATCAGCCTCACCTACCCATGGGTGCCACCACCATGGGCGATATTCGGTGTGTTCCTGATCCTGGTAATCTACTTCGTCCCCTATGGCATATGGGGCGCAGTGGAACGACTGATTGCCTGGACGCGCCGGGCACGATAGGGATAATGTACGTCGCCCGGCGGAGGAGCGACCGTCGGGACCAAAACAAACGGCTGCTAACGTTTCAAATCGAAAAGGGAGACACTTGATGCAGATACGCACTCTACTCGCCTCGGCCGCCGCCGCGGTTCTGCTGTCGGCTACGGCTGGCGCACAGACCGTCGGTGTGACCGATACCTCGATCAAGATAGGCAACACCAGCCCCTATTCGGGTCCGGCGTCGGCTTATGGCGTGATCGGTAAGGTTCACCAGGCCTACTGGAAAGCCATTAACGACGCCGGCGGCCTGAAAATGGGCGACGGCAAGACCCGTA
>CAXBDI010000149.1:0-7536 GCA_963974445.1 uncultured Alphaproteobacteria bacterium | reverse complement strand
CAAGCGGCAACCGCCTGCGCGATTGGCTGGGCGTCGACCGGGAGACGTTCTACGATGCGACGAAGATCGCGCTGATGCCATCCGGCTTCTGCTATCCGGGCCGGGCCCCCCGCGGTGGCGACCTGCCGCCGCGCCAGGAGTGTGCGCCGCATTGGCACCCGCGTCTGCGTCCGCTATTGCAGGGCGTGCAACTCACCCTGCTGGTCGGCCAATACGCGCAAGCGTACTATCTGGGCAAGGCGCGCAAGCGGACACTCGGCGAGACCGTTCAGGCCTGGACACAGTATCTGCCGGACTTCTGGCCAACGCCGCACCCAAGCTGGCGCGTCAATCACTGGCTCGCCAAAAACCCCTGGTTCGAGGCGGAGGCGCTGCCTCACCTGCGGGCCCGGGTCTCCCAATTGTTGAAAGCACGCCCATGACCGACCTGCCGCGCATCGCCCTTCTGCCCGGCAAGCACAAGCGGGCGAAACAGGGGCACCCCTGGATCTATGCCAACGAAGTCGCCATGACGCCCGAGGTCAAATCGCTGCCGGCCGGCACGCTGGTCTCGGTCGACAACAGCGGCGGCGAGCCGATGGGCACCGCGTTCTGCACGCCGCAGACGCTCGTGGTGGCGCGCATGCTCGACCGCCGGCCGAACTGCCCATTCGCCGCGGCTTTCGTGGCGGAGCGGGTGGAGCGGGCGTTGGCGCTGCGCTCCAAGCTGTTCGCCGAGCCCTACTACCGCCTGATCCATGCGGAGGCGGACGGCCTGCCCGGCCTGATCGTCGACCGCTTCGGCGAGGGGTTGGTCTGCCAACTCAACACCGCCGGCCTCGAACTGCATCGCGACGCCGTACTGGAAGGGTTGCAGCAGGTGCTGGAGCCCGCATGGCTGCTGCTGCGCAACGATTCGAGCCAGCGGGCGTTGGAGCGATTGCCGTCACTCGTCGAGAGCTTGCTCGGCGAACCGCCGAGCCCGCTGGAGATCACAGAGAACGATACGGTCTACCTGGCCGATGTCGCCGGCGGGCAGAAGACCGGCTGGTTTTTCGACCAACGCCTCAACCGGGCCATGGTGGCGGAGTTGGCGGCGGGTGCGCGGGTGCTGGACGCCTACTGCTATCTGGGCGGGTTCGGGCTGCTGGCCGCCAAAGCCGGCGCGCGACACGTGACCTTGCTGGACAGTTCCGCCAGTGCGCTGGAGCTGGCGACCGCGGCGGCGGCGCGCAACGGCTTGAGCGAGGTGGTGACGGCGCAACAATCCGACGTGTTCGAGGCGTTCGAAGCCTACGCCAAAGAAAAGCGCCAGTTCGAGGTAGTGGTGATCGACCCGCCGGCATTTGCGCGCTCAAAAAAGGATTTGCCGGCAGCGCTGCGCGGCTATCGCAAACTGGCGCGGTTGGCGGCCCGGGCGGTCGCGCCGGGCGGCTTCTTATTGGCCAATTCCTGCTCGCACACCGTCGATGCGGCCAGTTTCCTGCAGGAGACCTCGCGCGGCGTGCAGGAGGCCGGACGCAACGCCCGTATTCTGCGGGCCACCGGCGCCAGCCCGGACCATCCGACCCATCCGCACCTGCCCGAAAGCGCCTATCTGAAGGCGCTGCTGCTGCACTTAGACTAAGGAGACGCATCATGACCGCCGCCATTTCTACCGCCCCCAGTTCCATCGCCGAACGCTTCGACCGAGACGGCTTCGTCTTTCCGTTGACCGCGATGAGCGGGGCTGAGGCTGCCGATTACCGCGCCAAGCTAGAGGCGGCGGAGGCGCAGCACGCGACCGACCCGGAATTCCGCAAGTGTCTGCGCCGCTATCCGAACCTGCTGCTGCCATTCGTGGATGAAGTCACTCGGCTGCCGGCGATTACCGATGCGGTCGCGGAAATCCTGGGGCCGGATTTGCTGGTGTTGGACCCGCCTTTCTTCATCAAGGAGCCGCGGACGCCGCATTTCGTCTCCTGGCACCAGGACCTGCACTACTGGGGGTTGGAGGGCGAAGACGAGGTGACCGCCTGGGTGGCCTTGACGCCGGCGACCGTCGAGAACGGCTGCATGCGCTTCGTCGCCGGCTCGCACCGTCAGACGGTCGAGCACATCGACACGCACGCCGAACAAAATCTGCTGACCCGCGGCCAGGAACTCGCCGTCGAAGTCGATGAGAGCGAGGCCAGCGATGTGGAATTGCAGGCGGGACAGTTTTCGCTGCACCACGGCCGGGTATTCCATGCCAGCCACGCCAACGCCTCCAACGACCGCCGCATCGGCCTCGCCATTCGCTACATCCCGGCCCGCATGACGCAGATCGCCGGCGGCCAAATGGCGGCCATGCTGGTGCGCGGTGAGGACAGGTTCGGCAACTTCCGCGAATGCCGACCGCCCAGCGGCGTCTTCATGCCAAAGGACCTGGAGCATTGGCGCGACATGCAGGGCGCCCGCGACAAGGTGATATACCGGCAGACCTAGTACTACAGTTGCGTATAGCGGCGAGACTTGCGATGGGCTATGGCGGCGAGCATTTGGTGTCTGTGTCTCCAGCGCGACCAGGTCGATACAAATGCCGGATGCGTTTCGATTGCCGGTAGCAGCCGCGAGAGCAGGTAGCGGATTTCGGGCCACACCAGCCTGCGGGATCTTGAAGCGTCATTCAACGCCAGCCCGGGCGCCACTAGAGCGGGGGAAGCCGCTCACTTGCCTGCATCCGCAGGAACTCAAGCCGCAAGCGGGCCCTTCACCACATCATGGCTGAACAGTTTCGACTGATCGGCGGAGACGCCATCCGGATTGGCCTCGACCTCGGCTTTTAGCCGGGTGTTGCGCTCCGCCACCGCTTGCGGGTCGCTGAGGTGGAAGACTTTCTCGTTGCGGCGGGAGCCCTCCTGCACCCACGCGGTGCGCGCCATCCGGTTGCGCTGGTAGCGGCCGAGGGCTGCCTCGACCCCGCCGTTGGTTTCGGTCAGGCAGCGGGCGAGGACGTAACCATCCTCGATGCTCTGCGCCGCACCCTGCGCCATGAACGGCAGCATGGGGTGGCAGGCGTCGCCCAGCAGGGTCACACGGCCGCGGCTCCAGAACGGCAGCGGATCGCGATCGTGCAGCGCCCATTTGTTGGCTTTCGGCGTTGCGGCGATGATGTCGCGAATGCGCTGGTGCCAGCCGTCGAAGTCGCGCAGTGCGTCCTCGATCTTGCCCTCCGCTGTCCAGCTTTCGATGGCGGAGCCATCATGGGCGACAACGCCGACCCAGTTCATATAGCGGGCGACGCCGTTGCGGCCGCCGACATAATAATTCACGAAATGGCTGCCTGGCCCCCAGCTATTGCCGGAGACCAAAGGCACGCCCATCTCGCGCGCCGTCTCGCCCGGACACAACCCTCGCCAGGCCATATAGCCGGTGAAACGTGCCGGGTGATCGCCGTGCAGGTGCTTCTGCACCGTAGAGTGAATGCCGTCGGCGCCGACCAGTGCGTCGCCCCAGACCACCTCGCCATCGCTGAGTTCCGCGCCGACCCGTCCAGCCTCCTCCCGGATGCCGACCACCTTGGCGCCCATCCCCGCGACGCCGGCGGGCAGGCCGTCCGACAGAGCGTTGATCAGGTCGGGGCGATAGAGGTGGATGTAGGGGTAGCCCCACCGCTCCAGCACATGCGCGCCGAACGGGATCACCCGCAAATGCTCGCCGGTATCCCAGGAGGTGGAGATCGCGGCTTCCGGGTGCATGGCGACCTGCAGCACCGCCTTCAGCCGGCCGAGTGCGTCGATGACGCGATTGGCGTTCGGGCTCATCTGCACACCGGCGCCGACCTCGCCGAAGGTGGCGGCTTGCTCCAGCAACTCCACGTCGATCCCGTGTTTCAGCAGCGCCAAGGCGCAGGCGGTGCCGCCGATGCCAGCGCCAACGATGATGACTTTGGTCACGGGGCAAATGTCCTTTCGGTCCAGCCACGCACGGTATCGATTGTGTCGGGCTCTGCGGCATTGCCGCGCCAGGCCAGATGCTGATCCGGGCGCACCAGCGCCAGCGCGCAGGTCATGCCCACCGGTCCGCCACCGGCGATTAGCACCGGCACCGCGTGCGAAGCAGTCTCCGCGCCGCTCAGCCCTGGTACTCCTCCAGCGGCGGCTGGCCGAGGGCGGCACGGTAGGTGTTGTGGAAATGATGCAGCGCCGGCTCGTTGCGGCCGAAGATCAGATATGGCAGCGCACCGGACTCGACCGCCCGCTGCGTACCCTCGCCCATGGCGTAATCTTCTTCTTCGATGGTGCTGTCGAATATCTCTGACGTCGCTTTGATATCCGGTAGAGCGGTGAGCACTTTATCCAGATTATAGGCATCCTCAGGCCGCAGTTGCTCCTTGCCTTCCGCCGCCGCCTCCTGTTTCGCCTCTAGCAGGCGCCGGCTGAAATAGTGGCCGACCTTGCTGATCGAGCGGCTTGGATTTGTGCCGTCCGGATAAATTTTCACCAAATTGACGGTGCCGCGGCCCAGAATCAGTTGGATGTTCGGGAACAGATAATAGAGCACGATGGCGCCCTGGGCGATGTGCCATTCATCCCGCGGCACGTCCCGTAGCAGATCGATGCGACGCGATGGGAAGGTGAAGCGGTGATTGCGCCCGAACGTCTCGTAGTGCAACGCGTCGCCGTAGAAAATGTTGTTCAGCGTGCGTTTGTGCAGGCGCGAGAAGTGATAGGTCTCGCCGAACGTGTCGTTCGCCAGCTTCCAGTTTAGCCGCTTGTCGATGGTGGTCTCGTCCATGAAGACCATGGACTCGAACTTCCATTCGGCCAGTTCCGGCTCCAGATCGCCGAGTAGCTCGGAAACGTCGATCTGTCCGTCCGGTTGTGGATGCACCCACAGCATGTTGTGCTTCTCGATCGCCGGCAGCCGGATCAGGCCGTGGCAAGATTTGTCGATGTGGCCGAAATGCTGATCTTCCGGGATCGAGGTCAGTTCGCCCTTGTTATTGTAGCCCCAAAAGTGGAACGGGCAGGCGAAATTGCGGGCTTTGCCACGCTTTTCTTGCACCAGGCGCGAACCGCGATGGCGGCAGGCGTTGACGAAGGCATGGAATTTGCCGTCCCGGTCGCGGGTAGCGAGCACCGGCACGCCAAAATCGTCCACCGTCAGGAACGACCCGGGCTCCGGCAATTCGCCGGAAAGGCCGATCATCTGTGGGTAGTTTCGGAAGAAGGTGTCCCACTCGCTCCCGGCAAGCCTCAGGTTGACATAGACATCGGTTGGATTCTGCCGCAACAGCCCGGCATCGACGTTTTCATGGTGATCGATCATGCGGAAGAGATCATCCAAGATCTCCAATTGCTTGGCGTGTTCCATGGGGTAACCTCCTTTCCGTTTCGCCTAGCGGCCGACCGGCACGCCCTCGACCGTGATGCGGTGCATCAGGCGGCGATGGCCGTGATAATCGTTCACCGCATAGTGCCAGGTCGCGCGATTGTCCCAAAAGGCGATGGAGCCGTTGGCCCATTGGAAGCGGTAGGTGTGCTCCGGCCGGGCGGCGTTCTGGTAGAGATAGTCGAGCAGCGGCTTGCTCTCCGCCTCGGTCCATCCTTCGAAATGCAGGGTGAAACCCGGGTTGACGTACAGCGCCTTACGGCCGCTGATCGGGTGCTTGATCACCACGGGATGGATCGCGTCCTGCTGTGCCGCCTCCGCATTGCCGATCCGGCCTTTCAGGGCCTCGCGCTGGTCCGGGTTTTTCGGCTTGGCGCCAAAGACATGGCGGGAAGAATGCACCGCGTTCAACCCTTCCAGCGTTGCCTTCAGGCCGTCGGACAGGCTATCGAACGCCGCGTACATGTTGGCGAACAACGTGTCGCCACCGGCGGGCGGTGTCTCGCGCGCCAGCAGGATCGAGCCCATGGCCGGGACTTGGTCGTAGGAATGGTCGGTGTGCCAACCGCCACCGATATTGGCCTTCTGGTCCGGTTCCTTGCGCACCTCGGCGATCTGCGGCTGGCCCTCGACATGGCCGAAGAAGCGGTTGACGTTCACGCCGCCGAACCGCTCCGCCATGGCGATGTGGGCCTCGGGCGCAATGTTCTGGTCGCGGAAAAACAGGACGCCGTGCTCACCCAGCGCCGAGCGCAAGGTTCCGGCGCCGGACTCATCCAACTCGGCCAAGTCGATGCCTTCGATAAAGGCGCCGACACCGCCGCCGGACGGGCACACATCGATACTGTTCTTGAGCATAGGCAGGTTTCCTCTCAGCTTCGGTTGGTGCGAAGTCTAGCGCAACCGGCGGGCGATGGAGACAAAAATGTGAGGCGAAGGCATCGCCTCGGCGCTACACTGACGCCAACCAACCGCAGCGAGGACCGCGCCTATGCCCCTATTCGCCCACATTGGCGACATCCGCGTCGACCGCATTATCGAGCAGGAAGTCCCAGCCTTCGACCCGTCCGAGTTCCTGCCAGACCTGACCCAGGAGATGCTGGAGCCGCACCTTTCCTGGCTGCAACCGAAGGCGTTCGATCCGAAAACCGGGCTGATGACCTTCTGCATGCAAACCTATCTGGTGCGCACACCGAAGCACACCATCCTGGTCGATACCTGCATCGGCAATCACAAGAACCACCCAAACCGGCCGCACTGGCACCAGAAGACCGACAAGACCTACATGAACGCGTTGATGAAGGCGGGCGTGAATATCGCCGATATCGACTACGTCATGTGCACCCACCTGCATCCCGATCATGTCGGCTGGAACACGCAGTTGGAAAACGGCCAGTGGGTCCCAACCTTCCCGAACGCCAAGTATATATTCTCCGAAAAGGAGTTGGCGCATTGGGAGAAGGCGCACGCCGCCAACCCCATCCCCTATATCGCCGAAAGCGTGCTGCCGATCGTCCAGGCCGGCCGGGTGCAGAAGGTCAAGAGCGACCACCAGCTCGACGACATGGTCTGGTGCGAGCCGACCCCCGGCCACACGCCGGACCATTACAGCGTCTGCTTGCAACACGCCCACCACACCGGCGTGCTGACCGGCGACCTGATCCACTCGCCCATCCAGTGCGTCTATCCGGACATCGCCGCCCGGCCCGACGTGGACAAGGCGCAAGCCGCCCGCACCCGCCGGGCGTTCCTCGACAAATACGCCGAGACCGACACGCTGATCTGCACGCACCACTTCCCTTCCCCCAGCATGGGCCACATCCACCGCGAGGGCGACGGCTTCCGCTTCAAGTTCGTGGCTGAGTAAGGGGTCGCCGCGCCGGTCTCCTCCCGACCCTACCGACCTCTCTCATCCTGAGTAGGCCCGCAGGGCCGTATCGAAGGAGGGACAAGCCGAGGAGCGTCAGCCCACCCTTCGATACGCGGCTGACGCCGCTACTCAGGATGAAAGCGGAGGCACAGGGTTGGCAACGGAAATTACGTCTTCGATGGCTTCTTGGCCAACGTCTGGATCAACGGCCAATCGCCAGCAATTAGAGCCTCTTTCTTCGCTCGGCTCCAACCCTTGATCCGGCGTTCTGTCTCGAAGGCAGAGCTGGTCCCGAAAAATTGGACAAGGGCTTAAGGTGTGTTCCGCCGTTT